>CAIWFB010000221.1 GCA_903911825.1 uncultured Verrucomicrobia subdivision 3 bacterium | reverse complement strand
GTGGTGCGGATGGTGAGGTCAACCACGGAAACGTCAGCGGTCGGCACGCGGAAGGCCATGCCGGTGAGCTTACCTTTGGTGACGGGCAACACTTCGCCGACGGCTTTTGCCGCGCCGGTGGTGCTCGGAATGATATTGATGCTCGCCGCACGGCCGCCGCGCCAATCTTTTTTGGACGGGCCGTCCACGGTCTTCTGCGTCGCGGTCATCGCGTGAATGGTGGTCATCAAACCGGTTTCGATGCCGAAGCCGTCTTTGATGAGAACGTGAACGAGCGGCGCGAGGCAGTTCGTGGTGCAGGAGGCGTTGGAAATGATGTGGTGCGTGGCGGGAACGTATTCGCCTTCGTTGACGCCCATGACAATCGTCTTCACGTCACCTTTGCCGGGCGCGGAGATGATGACTTTCTTGGCACCAGCAGTGATGTGGGCTTTCGCCTTTTCGCTGTCGGTGAAGAGGCCAGTGGATTCAATGACGATGTCCACGCCGAGCGCTTTCCACGGGAGCGTGGTCAAATCTTTAACGGCGCCGATGCATTTGATCTTGTGGCCGTTGACCACGAGCACGTCAGCTTCTTCCAGCGTCGGGGCGCTCTTTTCAGTGGAGACGTTGTGCTTAAATTTGCCGTGGATGGAATCATACTTCATCTGGTAGGCGAAGTATTCCGCATCGGGCGACATGTCCACAACGGCGACGACGTCGATCGTTTTGCCGAGCAAGCCCTGATCACAGAGCGCTTGAAACACCATCCGGCCAATGCGGCCGAATCCATTGATTGCTACTTTTACTGCCATAATTTTTTTATTAGATAAGTTACCGAAATTGAACCTGCATTTTAGCCACGAACGGCGGAGCGTCAATTATGTTTTCTGGCGTAGACTTGCTAAAACCACACCAGATCTTGCGCCAGCGGACCAAAATGACTTACTTGCGCAGTTGGTAAAACTGAATATTGCCCGCCGCCGGAAGCATGACCTGCCATTGCCCACCGCTGATCTGCGGCACGGGCGTGGCCACGGGAAGCCAGTTGCCAGACGCAAGATTGGTTCGCGACATCAGCGTGTAACCCGCATTGGCCAAAGGCCAGGTGAGCGTCAGGTTACCGTCGACGATTTGATTACTGATCAGCGGACTGGCGCTGCTTAATACTTGTCTCGCTCCCAGCGCATGGGTGGCGGAAATTTCACTGGCCGACAATGCGCCGTTGTAGATGCGGAATTCATCCAGCGAAAAATCCGGATAAGGATCCGGACTGTAGAGCGAGCGACCCACCCAACTGTAAAGATTGCTCACCGAACTAAACGACACAGTCACCGCATTATTGAGGCCCGCCAGCACGCCATTTGTGTAAAGCGCGACGTAGCCCGCAGGGGGATTGAACACAGCCGTCACCTGTAGATTGGTGCGTAAGCTAAAATCCAGATTGCCGTAAGCATTCTGCTCGCTCGAATAGGTGCCGCTGCTGATGGCGATGCGGCCCGCTCGCGGTGCGCAGAAAATATAATTCACGCCCGCCGCGCCATTCGTGTTGCCGAAACCGAAGAAAAAACTGTTGTTAGGGATCTGATTCGGAAACGTCACCCACGCTTCAATTGTGACGGCTGCGTAGTTGCTCAACACGCCAGCGGGCAATTGAAGAAATTGTTTGCTCGCGGCAGCACAGGCGAGTTGTCCGTTAGCCAACGTGCCACCGCTGGGCAACGTGCCGTTCCACGCGGTGCCGCCTGCGGAATCTAACACGGTCGAACTGCCCGCAGCATCATTGAAACTGTAACGATGCACTAACGTTGTCGGCACACTAATGACTTGCACCGTTTGCGTGGCCGCGAGGCCCAACGCCGCGTAAGTAGCGACAATATCAACGGCACCAGATGCGAGGCCAGTGACTTTGCCCGCACTATCCACGACGGCAAGGTTGGTGTTCGCCGATGAATAAACGAGGCCGTAACTTGAGTTAGTAGAAAGATTCAGCCAGTTCGTAGAACCAGCTTTTTTGCCCCAGACCGTGGACGCCACGAGTTGTCCGCTCAATATCGGCGAGGGAATTTGCAGAAACAGATTGGTGATGAAATTGATTTCCTTAGCCGACAAACGCAGCACGGAAAGCGAATACGCTGGTAAATTGACCGTGAAATTCGTGCTCGCGTTGGCAATCACATTCGTCACCGGAAACACGTTGTAAGGTGCGGCAAGAGAATTTTCCACGGCCCCGTTGGCACCGGACAATTGAATTATGCTGGCCGTGGGAGCAACTGAATTTACCCCGGCAAGATTAATGGTCGCCGCGACCGGCTGACTGTAGGGATTGACGGCTTTGACAACGATTTCGCCACTCGCCTTCGCGTAGCTGGAGGAAACGTAAACGCCGTAGCTCGCGCTGGGATACGTCACGGTCTGCATAAGGGTGTTGTTCAAATAGCAGCGGATGACGGAATTACTCAACACAACGCTGAGGTCATACCACGTGTTGGTGGCGAGGGCGGTTTGCGAAACTTGCGCCAACGTGGTTTTGCTGCCGCCGACATTTTGCTCAATGCCGTCGAGCGTATTGCCCCAGCCGCCGACGTTCCACCACGTCCAATTATTATCATCGGTCCAGTTGAACAGGACGATAAACCCTTCGGCACCGCTGATTTTACGGGCACGGAGCGACAGTGTGTAGTTCGCCCAATTCGTGCTGCCGGTTGTCGTGCGACAATCCGTCGCCGCCGCAGCCGTTTGTTGGTAAAGCCCGGCATTGGTGCTCCACGTTCCGTTGAAGACCCGCCAGCCGTTGGTGCCCTGCCCCGCGAAGTCGCTTTGGTAAATGGTCACGCCATTGCTCGTGACGACGAGGTTGGTGTATTGCACCGCCGTGCTCCAAGAGCCGACGCCGATGGCTCCGCGCGGAACGATTCCCGCAGGATTATTGGCGAGGGCAATGGTCGTGGGCAAAACCGTATCGCCGCGATGACGCGAAAATAATTTCTGCACATAATACGCCGGCGTGCCGAAGCAGCGGGAACTGTCATAGTAAATCAAATCGGGATGCCATTGTATGCCGTTTACGTTGGCGAACAACGGCGCATACGACGCAAGTTGCACCACGTCGGCATTGCGCTCCAGCCCCGTCATGAATGCAGCTTCGCCGAGCGCCGCCGATAGGTTGCCGTAGGTTCCGTAGCCGGAAGTCACGGCGTATTCACCCACAAAAACTTTGGGCCCGCTGCGGCTGTAACTGTCGTATTTCGTCGCGTAGGAAATGAACGTAGCGGGACTGGAATAATAATGTTCATCGCGGATTTCGACCGGTCGGCTGACCGGACTGGACGGGCTGTCCCACACGGGCGAAATCAATTTGATGCTCGGATAATTGGCTTTCAGCGCGTCATAAAAAAGCGTGTAACGCGCATCGTAGAGCGGGCCGCCATTCTCGTTGCCGATCTCCAGATATTTCAGATTGAACGGCGCCGGATGACCATTAGCCGCGCGGGCGGCACCCCAGATCATATTCGTGTCGCCGTTGGCATACTCGACAATATCCAGCGCGTCTTGCACCCACGGCCCCAGTTCGGCGAGCGGCACGGTGTTGTTAGTGCTGCCGTTGTAGCCGAGCATCAAACCGCAATTCACGTCATACAACGGCTCCATGCCGAGGTCTTCGCAAAATTGGAAAAATTCGTGCGCGCCAAAACCATCGGTGGACCAGTAGCCCCACGAATCATTCAGGTGGCCGGGGCGTGAGGCGAGTTCACCAATGGATTTTTTCCAACGCACGGCGTTGGCCACGTTGTAGCTCTCGATGTAATTGCCGCCGGGAAAACGCAAAAACGACGGCTTCAAGTCGGCAAGCATATTTACCAGATCCAGCCGCAAACCATTGGTGCGATGATTGAAAGTTGCGTGAGGGAAAAGCGAAATCTCATCGAGCCAGATCGCGCCGCTATTGGAAATACTCAAGACCAAGCGCGCATTTGTATCTGTGCCGCTGGCCACGAGAGCCGCAGAATATTTTTGCCAGTTCGCTGTCAAACCAGAGAAAACAGCCTGCGCATACACGCTGCTGCCATCGGCGCTTTCCAGTCGCGCCGAGATCGGTCTGGAAAAACCATTGGCGGCGGCGGCGTAAAAATTCAAATCATAAATCGCTCCCGCTTGCAGCGCTATTCCCCAAAAGCCGCTGTTGCCTGCACCCACACTACCCGTGCCCGATTGCATCGTGAGTTTCAGCGCATTCGGCGTGTTGGTGTTCAACGGCAGCGTGGCATCCACAGCCATCGTTCCCGCAGCTGAACCTTGTGTGACGAGTGTCCAGAACAGCGCATTGGTTGGATCGTAAAACGCGCGATTACGCACTAGCTCCGCGTAAACGCCGCCTTCGCCGCCGTAATTGATTTCCTCAAAAAAAATTCCGAACAGATTCGAACTGATGACTGCGCCCGGTTGGCTGGCTTGAATGTTGATCGCGGCCGTGGTTTGGGCGCGAGCAGTGATGATGGCCAGCCAAACGCAGGTCAGCATGACTAGAAAATTTCGATTGAGACTCATGACAAATAAGACGGGGCGACGTTTTGCATCCCCGTCCGCGAAGGATCAACGAATTGAATGACTTTGAAATATTTCTTCATTGAATTCAAAAGCTATCAAGCTTCCAGCAAATCGCTAAGGCTTGACCACCACTTTTTCAAATAAAGTAGAGTTTAGCACCGCGTTATTGTGAGCCGTGACAGCGAGACCAACGAGCGTATTTTTACTCAACCCATTGGTGACGCCGCCCGCCGCCAGCCAGTTCGTGCCATCGGCCGAGAGCCAGCCAGTGAAATAATTGCCGTTGCGGATCAATTTCAGCCACTGCGGCGGCTTGGCAATGGGACCTTCGGCATTGATCGAAAAATTGTCCGCTTGTAAACGAGTTTGCAACACAGAACTTCCCTGCCCCGTGAGCGTAAGAAAAACATATTTGGCACCGGGCGAATTGTTTTCGCGAAACATCACGCCCGCCTTCGCCCACGGATCAGTGAATTGCAACGCCGCAATCCGCGCCACAATGCTGCCATCGCCAGTCAACGGTTTGCTCGCAAAATGAAACGCGTCAGCGGTTTCCCAAATGTCGCTGCCTGAGGCGAGCAGGTTAAAATTACCGTTCAGAAAATTCGCCTCGCCGCTCACGCCCACATTGCCAACATCCGTGCTGCTCCAACCTTTCGGCAAATTCGCAGCGGACGCGTGGAGCGTGGAAATCCATTTACTCAGCGCATTCACCGCTGTTTCATCCTCGACATTTCGGCCGAGCGGCGGCATCTGATTTTCGCCCACAAGACTGGTGCGGCGGAGCAGAATAGATTTACTTGGATCGCCCGGCACAATCACTTTTGCGCCCATAATCCCCAGCTGATTGCCCACCGGACCGTTCAAGAGATTCTGCTTCCGCAACGGCATATCAAACCGCGCATCAAAGAACGCGCCGACTGCGCCAGGGCGATGACACATGGCGCAATTCGCATCCAAATACGAACGCACGCGCAGCTCTAGCGCAGCGGCGGTGTTGGTTAGGTTGGCGAGTTTGGCATAGCGAAAAATTTTCCGATCATCGAAAGCCGCATCGAAAACTCCCAGATGCCCGAGCGTGTGCAGTTGGTTGTCCGTAAGGCCGCTGGAATATTTGAAACTGCCGTTGAGTTGACGCGTGTTCAAACCCAGCACGCCGCCGGATTGCGGCGTGTGACACGTCAAACAATCTTGGCGTCCGGGATAAAACCAGTTCTGTAAACGTGTGCCGGATGCAGTTTTAATTTCAATCGGCTCGGTCACGCCGGACGTCACTATGTCGGCATCGCTGTAATCCGCTCGCCATTTGTAAGTCGCGCCATAGACGTAGCCATTCGTGTCGCGCACCAGCAGCCGGGTTTCGAGGCGACGCAGAAGTAGCGGATTCGTGTCGTCTACGGGCAGGTCGAAATGTTTCACAAAGACAAAACCGGCGGGAAATGACCATTCGCCATTCGCGGAAAACCCAATGCGAGTATTCGTCGGCAGCGTAAACCAACGGGTTTTTATCGCACCATCCGACCAGAACGGTGCGTTCGGGGCGTAGGGAATCAGAAAGTTTGCGGGCGTTAGGTTTGTCAGGTCGGCAAAGACGCCGGTTTGTGAAATCAGTTTGGGCAAAAACTTTTGGGACGGCGGCGGACCACCGCGTTGCAGTTTGAAAATCTGCCCGCCAACGCTGCTCATCTGGCAGAAATAAAGTTCGCCGTTCGCGTCGGTGCCGAACGACGAAAGCCCAGTGTAATCCGTGCCTGCATTCGGCCCAGTGCCTTTGGGCATGACGCAGAGCAAGGTCTTTTTCAGCGGCGTCGCCGTTTCATCTAACGCCCAGATGGTGCGCATAACGTTGTCGCCAAAAATATATTTCCCACCGAGATCGTGCGCGAATTCTTGACCGCGATAAACGTAGCCGCCGATGACGGCGCGGCCATCGTCGTGCGGATAATCTAAGATTGGTCCGCGACTGATGCCAAGGTAGTTGGTTGGCATTTTGACGAGATTGCCTTCGCGAAAATTCCACTGAAAATTTAGCGCGGATTCGCCGGGGGCAATGATATCAATCTCTTCGCGCGAACTTTGGCCGACATCGCCGATGAAAATTTTCCCACTCGGCGCATCGTAAGTCATGCGGTGCGGACTACGCAGGCCGAGACAGAAAAATTCTTCCAGCACGTTTGACTGGCCGACGAACGGATTGTTGTTGGGAATAAAATAATTCGCCGTAAAACCATTCGTCGGTTGGCGTGGCGACGCGTGGCTCACGTCGCCACCGCGACAATCCACGTCCACGCGAAAGACAGCTGAATACAGGCTCTTGGTGATGGTCTGATTATTTTCATCCACGGAATTATCGCCGTCCGTCCAGTAAAGAAAACCGTTCGTGGGATGAAAAAACATGCCGCCGCCGTGGTGCCAGACGGTTTGGTTGGTAAGATCGACAAAAATTTTTACGGAGTCGGGAATGGCGACACCCTGCGCGTCGAGCGTGTAACGTTCGAGGCGGTCGTGATAAACGTCGGGAAGATTCGGCACGGGGCGAGTGGTGGGCGAGCCGGTGACGGTGCCGGGTTTGACCCAAGTGTAATAGACGAACACAAAATGGTTTGTGGCGAAGCCGGGATGAAACGCGAGGCCGAGCAACCCGGAATCGTCCCAACCCTGGCACTGGTTGCTCAAATCAAGAACGAGTTTCTTTTCACTCGCGCCGGGAGAATTTTCAAATGTCCAGACGCGGCCTTCGCGTTTCCAGACGCAGAGTTCGTTGGAATCAGGAACGTAAGTCAGGCCAACGCTATTGGTAAAAACGAGGTTCGTAAACGCGACCACGGCGGACCAATTTCCAGAAATACTCGGCGCAATTTCCGGCATCACGCCATTGAGAAATGGGCTGATGGACGGACGATTTGTGAGCGCAAAAGGTTTTTCAACGGCAACCGGTTTGGCCATTCCAGAGAAAATACTGCCAACGAAAATCGTGATCGCAAGCAGCGACACGAACAACGGGCGCAGGTTTGGGAACAATTTTCTCAAGCGTGAAACGCCGACAAGTTTCCCCGCTCTGGCCACGCCGTCAAACTATTATACAAAAGCCCGGATCAGGATGAATGTCAGCGGAAAGATCACGCCGAAAGCGAGACAGCCATAAACCGCGCGACGACTGCGCCCGTATTTCACTGCCAGCACGACGCCAAGAATCGTCATCACGATAAAACTTACCGTCATGATCAGGGCGAAAACTTTGAGCGGCAGGCTGGATAAACCGCCGCCGGATTTTAAATCATGCAGGGTGTGGATTGTGGAAATGAGTTTTAATAACGGCGTCCGAATGCCCAAGGCTTGCCAGATGCCAGAGACGGCAAGAACAGCAGCAGCGGCGCGAAAATGCAACCGAGATACAAATGGATGGAACGCAATTTTTGCATGAGGTGGAGCGGCTGACAACGTCTCGTTGGGTCACGGAATTTTCTGACCGTTGTAAGCCCAATTGATATCGGGGGCACCCGTGTCCAGCGGGGTCGTGCCACCATTGGCAACGACGTAGCTATATTTGAAATAGCTGACGTGACCATCGGCAAAAGTCAGGTTGCCGCCGATATTATGGCGAGCGGAAAATTGTTTGACCCAACAATGTTGAACGCCGACTTCTTTGGTCGGGGTGCCGTAATAAGGCAGATCCGTCGAACGCGCGCGGCAGTCACCCATGAAGACAAACGCGGAAGGATTCTGCACCATCGTGGATTTGAAACTGGTCCCGTAAGCAATGCTCGTATCCAAGCCCGTGTTGCCTTTGGGATTCATGCCATAATTAAAAACGACGCGGTTGAGATCAGTAAATTCCGCAGGCTGGGTCACCCCTGGACAATCAAAAATCTTTCGGCTGCTGGCAAAATTTCCACTCGTCGCGGCGGCGGCAATTTCCCAAAGGGCTTGGCCGCTGACATAGATCGGCAACGCGTTAAACCAAGCGCTGTCGCCCTGGCCGGCATTGTGAAATTCTGCGAAGTTGCTCCAGCCGGGCGTGTTCTCGTTGTAACCGGGCGAACCAGCGGTGGCGGTGGCGATTTTGGGCAGTGGAAAAACATTCCGGTTGTCGTCCAGATACATATTTTGAGCCAGTCCCCATTGCCTAAGATTGCTCAAGCAGGCCGCGGTGTAGGCTTTTTGTTTAGCCTTGGCCAACGCGGGCAACAGCATGGCCGCCAAGGTGGCGATGATGGCGATGACAACCAAGAGTTCGATGAGCGTGAAGCCGGAGTTTGCATTTCTTTTCATGCCACGAGACTGGCAGGAAAATTCGTTCCGTGCTGCCGACCGCTTGCAATTTTTTAGCGGTGACTTGCGGCGCGGGAGTGAACAATTTCAGCCGTGGGGCTTGAGATAATTATCATAAATCATCTTGAGCGTGATGAGGACGACCATCGTGAGAAAAATCGGGCGGATGAATTTAGTGCCGCGCGTGATGACCATGTGGCTACCGGCCCGCGCACCGAGCATTTGGCCCGCGCCCATGATGAGGCCGGCGGTGAACCAGACTTTTTGTGCGAGCAGAAACACGACGAGCGAAGCGACGTTGCTGGACCAGTTGAGCGCCTTGGTATTCGCCGTGGCGCGGGCGAGGTTGAAGCCGAGGCCGAGCATGAACGCGAGCGCAAGAAAGGTGCCGGTGCCAGGCCCGAGGAAGCCGTCGTAGATGCCGATGCCGAACGCAAAGATGAAATCGAACTTCACTCGTGAAAGGCGCGGATGAATATCTTGCTCGCCGAGTTGCGGACGGAACCAGACGAAGAGTGCGACCGCGAACAAGAGCAAGGGCACAATTTTTTTGAGGAGGTGGGAATCGAATTGTTGCACGAGAAAAGTGCCCACGAGCGAACCCAGAAACGCCAGCAGCACGGCGCGGAAAACTTCTTTGAAATTCAGCGTGCCTGCGCGGGCGAAATGAAACGTGGCGCTGGTGGAACCAAAGGTGGATTGCAGTTTATTCGTGCCAAGCGCGAGGATGGGATCAGGGCAGATATTCAGCAGCATCGGCAACGTGAGAAGTCCGCCGCCGCCCGCGATGGTGTCCACGAAACCGGCGACGAGGCCAGTGAGAAAGAGGACGCCGATTTGCCACCATTCAATCATCGGCGAAGTTTAGCGAGCAAAACGCAAAGAGCAAATTCGCAGGCTGCAAGTTGCCGCGCGGCTCACGGCGTGCGGACACGGTAGAAACGATACGGTTGGTTGGTCATCTGCGGGTCAGTGAATTGGAGGAACCCGCCGACGGGTGCGTTGGTCAACACCGGCGTCCAAGTCGTAAAATTGGTCGTGGCCTCGACGATGTAATTTGCGCCATCCGTCCCCTGAATTTCGATTGAGAAGGTATGGTTAGTCACGGTAGCCGTAGTGGAAAGCCACTGCGGTATCGCAGCGGGCGTGAGCAGCACATTGACCGTGAGCGTATTCGTGATGAAGGCGGCACCATCGGAAATGATGACGCGGGCGTTATAGGTTCCGTTGGTGGTATAACTATGCGATGGATTCTGCTCGGCTGAAGTTGCGCCATCACCAAACGACCAGGCGTAGGTGTAGGTTGGCCCTAAAAATTCCAATTCGGCGAGTTGCATAGCCACTGCGGTGGTTGGTTCATTCACGCTGTCAATCTGCAAGCGATAGAGGTTATAGGCGCTGGTGTTGGTGGCGGTGAAACTGCGAGTTTGGAACCGGTTGGCAAAGGTTTCGCCGACGCGCGTGTCGAGCGTGAACCAGTTAGTGCCGCCGTCATTGGAACCCTGCAGTCGCCAGTTTTTGGGGTCGCGTTCTGGAGCGTCGTTGGCGGACGTGAGGGTATATTGGGTAACGACACATTGCGCCACACCCGCATAACGATATTGAATCCAACTGGCGCGCGTGGCGGGATAATTGGTGGCAAAGTCCAGCCACTTGGTGGCGGTGTTTTCATCGAACGCGTTGGCGGCTACTTCGCCGCCGATAATATTTTCACCTTGGGCGGTGATGGTGCCGGTATGGTCATCGGTAGTGTCGGCATTAGCTGCCCCGGCACCCGCAAACGCCTGCGCAGTGAATTGGACGATTTGGTGAGCGCCATCTGCCGGAGCAATCAAAGCCGAGGCGGTGGCATAAAGCGGCTGCCCGTTGGCGAAGACCAAGCTGACGTTATCAGCCGTGGAGAGATTGTAGGTCGCGGCATTATGCGCGGTGGCGGCCAAGCCGAATTGAACAGCACTGCTCATGGCATTGCTCACGCTGCCGACCAAGGTCCAATTAGTGCCGTTAGCCGAGCTGTAGCCGGTGAAAACATTGTTAGCACGAACGAGTTTGACCCAATACGGCGCAGTGAGCGACGGCGTGCTGTTGTAACTACAAACATCTCCCGGAGTGGTTCGATATTGAAAAGTGACGCCATTGGCGGGCGTGAGGGCGAGAAAAACATGGCGCGCGCCAGCGGCTAAAGATTCGCGAAACATCACGCCAGACTTGGCCCAGGAATCGGTGATTTGCACGTCGGTGACGTGCGCAATAATTTGGCCATCGCCATTGATCGGCTGATAAATAAAGTTGCCGGCATCAGCATTATTCCAGATGTCGTCACCCGAGGCAGTGAGGCTGAATTGGCCATTGGTGGCGCTGCCGTTTCCAGGCAGCGCATTACCCAAATCAGCATCCTGCCACGGAAGGGGTAAATTATTAGTCGGTAGGGGCAAGGCTGTAATCCAGGCAGCGATAACAGCCATGGCGTTGGTGTCTACAAGGTTTTTGGCGAGCGGCGGCATTTGAATCAAACCTAAACTGTTGTCGCGTTGAAAGAGGACCGAATTATTCGTGTCGCCGGGTTTGACAATTTTAGCGCCGGTGAGGCCGAGGGAATTAAGCGCGGCACGGTTGACCAATCCCTGACTAGCGAGCGGCGTGTCCAGACGCATGTCGAAGAGCGCATTCACGCCACCGGGACGATGACAATGGGCACAGTTCGCATCGAAGTAAGAACGGGCGCGCAGTTCGAGGGTAGCATTGGTATCGGAGACGGAGACGGATTTTAGCAAATTGGTGATCGCAGCCTCGTTCAGTGCAGTCGCGAAAAAGCCGAGGTGATTCCACGTGCGCAATTGGTTGTCCGTCACGCCGGTGGGGTATGATAAATCGCCATTGAGCTGACGCGTTTTGGCCCCGAGCACGCTGCCCGCAGCGGTGGTGTGGCAACGCAAACATTCTTGCCGGCCAGGATACGACCAGACCTGTGTGCGCACGCCGGTGGCGGTAGTGATGAGAATATTTTCGTTAGTGCTGAAGGTCAGGAGGTCGGCCTCGGAATTATCCGGCCGCCATTTGTAAGTGGCACCGTAAGCGGTGCCATTAGTATCGCAAACTAAAAGGCGGGTTTCCAATCGGCGGCGTAGCGTGGGGAAACTTTCATTCGTCGCGAGTTCGAAATTTTTGAAGAACACTGTGCCGCTGGGAAAGGACCACTCACCGGTGGGATAAAATTTGATGAAGGTAGTCGTCGGGAGCGCGATCCAACGGGATTTATAAGCGGCATCGGACCAGAGTGGGGAATTGACCGTGTAAGGCACCAACCAAGCCGCCGGTGCCAGCGTGGCGAGATTGGTGAACGCGCCGAGTTGCGAAAATAACGGGGGCGGATTGAGCGTGTTGGTGGGACCGGTGCGAGAAAGTTTATAGATGTAGCCGCCGATACTGGTCATCTGGCACATATAAATTTCTCCAGCCTCGTCCACCCCGAACGACGAAAGGCCGGTGTAATCATTCCCGGAATTGGGACCTGTTCCCTGCGGCACCGTGCAAAGTGCAACTTTGCCGGCGGGCACAGTAGATTCATCCATGACCCAGACCGTCCGCGCGCCGTTATCACCAAAAATATATTTACCGCCTAGATCGCTGGCAAATTCGCTGCCCCGATAAACATAACCGCCAATGACTGCGATGCCTTCGCTGTGCGTGTAGTCCAACACCGGCCGCCGATTGATGCCGACGAACGGTGGCGTCAAATCGCCGCCGAGTCCTTCGATTCGGTTCCATTGAAAATTGAGTCCAGACTCGCCCGACTCAATTACATCAATCTCTTCGCGCTGACTTTCACCCACATCACCGATAAAGATTCGACCCGTGGGTGGATCTAGTGTCATGCGATGCGGACTACGCAGACCAAGGCAGAAAAACTCTTCCAAAACATTCGTTTGACCCACGAACGGATTGTCGTTGGGGATAAAGTAATTTGCGGTCGCGCCATTCGCTGGCTGGCGCGGAATGGGATGGCTGATGGCACCGCCGCGCATGTCCACATCCACCCGAAACGCACCGGAAAAAAGATTATTCGTGATGATCTGGGTTTTGCTACCCGTGGCATCATCACCATCCGTCCAGTAGAGAAATCCATTCGTTGGATGGAAAAACATGCCGCCGCCGTTATGCCACACACTATCGCCCGGCTGATCCACTAAAATCAGCTCTGAACCAGGCAACGCCACCCCATTGGTATCTAGCGTATAGCGAACCAAGCGGTCGTGATACGCACCACTCATAAAGGTCGGCGGGCGGGTAGTCGGACTGCCCTGCACCGTGCCCGGAATCACCCAAACATAATACACGAACATAAAATGATTCGTGGCAAACCCCGGATGAAACGCCAACCCCAGCAAACCAGAATCATCCCAGCCCTGACATTGGACACTGATATCCAAAACCAGTTTTTTCTGCGTGACGTTGGAGTTGTTAATGAATGACCAGACGCGCCCTTCCCGTTCCCAAACGCAAAGTTGGTTGGTTCCGGGAATAAAAGTCAAACCGAGCGCATTTGTAAAAATCAGATTAGGAAAAGCCGGCACCGCCGACCAGCTACCAGTCACCAGCGGCGAAGCCGACGGGAGCACGCCATTCAAAAAAGGCGAGAGATTGACGCGATCATTCAAACCATAGGGTTGAGCGACCGCTAAAGTGTAAGAAAAACCTACCAAAACGACCACGCTGGCAAATATCCTGCATAGACCGCTGCTGGGGAAATTCCTTAAAAAATTGGCAAAGACATTATGATTCATTGATTCCGCACGGTTATTTTTGGACAGCACCGATTGGTTGTCAAAAAGAATAAGCAGCCACCGCGCCAACTTTGGGCTTTGAACTTGGAACCCAGAACTCTAGCTTGCCGCCATGTTTCGTCCGTGCATTGACCTGCATGAAGGTAAAGTGAAGCAAATCGTCGGCGGCACGCTCGGCGAGGCGGGCTTGCACACTAATTTCGTCTCCGAAAAACCGGCGGCTTGGTTTGCTGAACTTTACCGCCGTGACCAACTCACCGGTGGCCACGTCATCATGCTCGGTTCCGGCAATGATGCCGAGGCGCGCGCTGCGCTGGCAGCGTATCCCGGCGGACTACAAATCGGCGGCGGCGTCAATCTCAGCAATGCGCGCAGCTGGCTGGACGCGGGTGCATCTCATGTCATCGTCACTAGTTGGGTCTTCCGCGAAGGACGTGTGGATTGGGCGCGGTTGGAAGAACTGGGCAAAGCGATTGGCCAAGCGCGGCTCGTATTGGATTTGAGTTGCCGTCAACGCGACGGGAAATATTTTGTCGTTACCGATCGCTGGCAGAAATTTACCGACCTCGTAGTGACTGCGGAAACGCTACAAAAATTTTCTAATTACTGTGCGGAATTTTTAATCCACGCCGTAGACGTGGAAGGTTTGTGCCGCGGCATCGACAGGCAAATGGTGGAGCTGCTCGGCCAGTCATCGCCCATTCCTACGACGTATGCCGGCGGGGCGAATTCGCTTCAAGATTTAGAAACCGTGGCGCAAATCAGCGGCGGCAAAGTTGGCCTGACGATTGGTTCCGCGCTGGATATTTTCGGCGGCAGCGGCGTGAAATACGCCGACTGCGTAGCGTTCAATCAACGCGCTTCACACCGCAAATAATTCTTTCATCGTCATCTTGAAGTGCGGAATCAATTTCTCCTGCAACTCTTCGCTGCCCGCAAGAATGCTCTGTAATTTCAGGCCAAATTCAAAACTGTGATAGACTTCTACGTTGTCGTAGCGCGGGTCCACCATCCATAAACGCGAGACGCGATGTTGCTCGTAAACTTCCTTTTTGGTCACGGTGTCCGTGTGATGATCATCCCGACTGATGACCTCCACCGCTAAAAATAATTTTCCCGTAGCCACCGTAACCAAGGCCAGATCCGGACAAACCATGGACGTGCGGGAAATCGGAATGGACGTGCGCGGCGGGAGCAATTGCATACTGGTCAAGCCGTTGATACTCGTGGCAATTTCACGATGCAAATGCGCAAGAATCTTCTCGTGGCGCTCACTCGGCGCGGAACGCGGCCAAGTGGCCCCTTCAATAATTTCTTCGTATGGCCGACTCATGCCGTTAAGAAAACACCTGTTTCTCCCGGCGGCAAGCGACATTTAGTTCCACTTTTCTCCAAACGAAGGCTTGCAATGCAATCTTTGTGTGACTAGGCTTCACGCTCTTTTGATAAAATTATGTCAGTAAAAATTCGCATGAAACGTGTCGGTGCCAAGAACACTCCGGTGTTCCGTATTGTGGTTGCCGACAGCCGCAGTCCGCGTGATGGTAAATTCATTGAAGAAATCGGCGTTTATCACCCCTTAAAACAGGGTGAAAACTACACGATCAAACTCGACCGCGCCCAATACTGGATCAGCAAAGGTGCGCAGGCGAGCGATACCGTGGCCAGCTTCATCAAGAAGGCTACCAAAGTCGCGCCCGTCGCTACCGCCGCTTAAAAAACTTTCCCGCACGTCATGCAGGAGTTCCTCGAATACGTCGTCAAAGGACTCGTGCAACACCCGGACGCCGTCAGCGTCATACCGGTGGAGCGCGCGGGAGTGACGATTTATGAGTTGCGAATGGAAACGTCCGATGTGGGCAAAATCATCGGTCGACAAGGCGTGACCATCAATGCAATCCGGTCTTTGTTGCTGGTCGGCGGCGCGAAAAAGGGATTGCGTTGCTCGCTGGAAATTGTTGAAGGCCAGCCTGCGCAGTGATTTTGAAGGCTAGCACGCATGAAGATTGACGTGCTCACGTTGTTCCCGGCGATGTTTGCCGGGCCGCTGGATGAAAGCATCATTAAGCGGGCGCGTCTAAAAGGGTTATTGGATCTCACGATTCACGACTTGCGGAACTGGACGCACGACCGGCATCGCACGGTGGATGACCGCCCCTTCGGCGGCGGCCCGGGGATGTTACTGAAGCCAGAGCCGCTGTTTGAGGCCGTGGAAAGTTTACAGCGCGAAAAAACTCGCGTGATTTTATTTTCGCCAGCGGGGCGGAAGTTTGATCAAAGTATCGCGCGCGAGTTGGCGCAGCAGGAAGATTTGTTGCTCATCACGGGTCATTACGAAGGGTTTGATGAGCGGGTGCGGGAAACGCTGGTGGACGAAGAGATTTCCATCGGTGATTATGTGCTGACGAACGGCGCATTGCCCGCGATGGTCGTAGTGGATGCGGTGACCCGCTTGTTGCCCGGTGCGCTGGGTGATGATGCGAGTTCGCACGACGAGTCTTTCAGCGATGGTTTGCTGGAATACCCGCAATACACTCGGCCGGCAGAATTTCGCAGAATGAAGGTGCCGGAGATTTTGCTCTCCGGCAACCACGCCGAGATTGAAAAATGGCGGCGCGAACAGGCAAAGTTAAGAACGATCGAACGCAGACCAGATTTACTTTAGATATTATGAACCAGGCATTGTTGAACAAAATTCATTCGGAACAATTTCGCAAAGACGACGCGAAATTTAACGTGGGTGACAGCGTCCGCGTCCACACCAAGGTCGTCGAAGGCGAAAAAGAACGTATCCAGATTTTCGCGGGCATCGTCATCGGCAAACGCGGTAGTGGTCTGAATGAGACCTTCCTCGTTCGCCGCATCAGCTACGGCGAAGGCGTGGAACGTATCTTCCCCATCCACTCCCCTCGCGTGGAAAAAGTTGAAGTCGAACGCCACGGCCAAGTCCGTCGCGCCAAACTCACCTACCTCCGCAAGCGCATCGGCAAAGGCGCGACCTTGGTCAAAGAAAAAGCCAAAGTTGCCGCTCCCAAAAAAGCCAAATAATTGGCCCATCCCTTTCAAGGCGAGGCGTTCAGCCTCGCCTTTTTTATTTTCCCTACGCCCCGGCTGCCCGCCCGTCCGCCCGCCCCTGAAACCCTTGTTTTACAAGGTTTTGGCTTTGGAATTGACGCTGCCACTTGGGGCGGATAAGCTCTGGCGGTCGTTCAAGCATGAAGCAAGAACGCCAAAAAATATTTATGGCTGAAGGATACTGTGTCAAATGCAAGGCCAAGAAAGAAATTTCTAATGGCGTTGAAGAAACCATGAAGAACGGTCGAAAAGCCATCAAAGGCAAATGCCCCACCTGCGGCACCGTCATGTTCAAGATTCTCGGCAAGTCCGCTATTATTGCCCCCACCACCCCTAATCCCCCGCCCGCTTAATTTATGTCCCAACAGCTCGCTTACGTCATCATCACCCCCTACTCGCTCTACAAATCCCGCACCGGCGGCATTCTGAGCCGGCTCATCACCCGCACCGGGCTCGACCTCGTGGATATGCGCATGTTCGCCCCCAGCAGCGAACTCGTCAAAGAATATGCCGAGACCATCGTCTCCGCCCACGATACTCAAGACCGCAAGATTCAGGAACTCCTCAAGGAATACGTCCTCCAAAACCTTTCGCCCGACCCCAAGACCGGTCTGCGCCGCCGCTGCATGATGCTCCTCTTCCGGGGCGATGAAGCCGTCCGCAAAGTCCGCTCCGTCGTCGGCAACCTCAGCCCCGACCGCCGCTCCGGTGAGACCATTCGCGACACCTACAGCGACCTCATCACCGACGACGCCGGCAACGTCCGCTACTTCGAGCCCGCCGTCCTCGCCGCACCCAACGCCGAAGAAGCCGGCCGCAAACTCAAACTCTGGGCCAAGTATTCCGATGCCGACGGCGGCGTTTTGGAAAACGTCATCAACTACGCCCCCGGCGAAAAAGGCGAACGCACCCTCGTCCTCATCAAGCCCGATAACTTCCGCTTTCCCACCGGCCGCCCCGGCAACGTCATTGATTTCTTCTCCCGCACCGGCCTCTACATCGTCGGCGCCAAAGTCCTCCCCATGAGCACCGCCCAAGCCATGGAATTCTACGGCCCCGTTCGCGAATTCCTCCGCGCCAAACTCAAAGGCGGCGTCAGCGAAAAAGCCAAAGAAGTCCTCGAAAAAGAATTCGGCTTCAAGATCTCCGCTGACGACCAGAAAGCCCTTGGCGAAATTCTCGGCCCCATTCAAGGCGACAGCCAATTCGATAACATCGTCCGTTTCATGTCCGGCCACGCCCCCGGCGAGATTCCCCAGACCGACTGGGCCAAACCCGGCACCGAGAAATGCATCGCCCTCGTCTATGAAGGCGTCAACGCCGTCAGCAAGATTCGCGACGTCCTCGGGCCCACGGATCCGTCCAAGGCACCTCCCGGTTCCATCCGCCGCGAATTCGGCTCCACCATCATGGTCAACGCCGCCCACGCCAGCGACTCCGCCGAGAACGCCCAACGCGAATTCGGCATCGTCAAACCTGGCGAAAACAACTTCAAACAATTCGTCGCCGAAAGCCTCGGTGCCTGAAGTTAAAACTCCCCTCTCAAGCCCACGCCCCGCGTGGGCTTTTTTGTTGCCCGCGAACATCAACGACTTTAGTTAGCCGCCGCCGAGACCGGCAGAACAGATTCGACAGTCGGCACAGCGGGGAATACTTTGGGCGCGCCGGAAGGTATGGGCGGCGTGAAGTAGCTAATTAAAACCATCTTTTGCAATTCACATGTCAAACGTTGCGACACTTCCTATCGAATTTAACCGAAAATTCTCGCTGCATCTTTATTGGGCGAGTCATGAGCTATTGTTATTGCGCAGTAACCAGACCAACGAACACCCCACTCGCATTGATATTCTTTTTGGTGATGTGCGCTGGCTGACCATCCCAGCCTGGCTTGATGGCATCCGGATTGAACGCGGTCAGCTTTCAGACATTCCACTTCCCCTTACAGCCAAGATAAAAGAGGAAGCGCATTTTATGTCCGTGTTTAAAATAATTTCACAGGGGATCACGCATTACATCCTAGCTGGTGATGGTGTATGCGTAGCGGAAGATGAGATTAGCTTTGGGGTCAATTCTTCGCTACTTGAGAATCTAGACTTTCGCGCCTTCGCTGCCCCGCTTTGGGATAAGCGCTGATTCAAGTCTGGCGGCAGACAATCAGATTGCCATTCCATCCCCTTCACTTCGCATCCGCTTTCAACTGCGCGAGGAGTTGGGCGTCGGCGGCAGGGAAGGCGTGGGCGTCTAATTCGGCGAGGGTGATCCATTTGACGGCGGCGCAATCGAGGGGCTGCGGTTCGCCGTGCGGCAAGGTGCAGCGAAAGAATTTCAGGTGCACGGATTTCTCCGGGTAGTCGTGCCGGATCTCGGCAAAGAGTTCGCCGACGTCAATCTCCACACCCAGTTCCTCGCGGATCTCGCGCACGAGACATTGCTCGAAGCTCTCGCCGGGTTCGCGCTTGCCGCCGGGGAATTCCCACAACCCGCCGAGGTGCGTGTGCGCGTGCCGTTGGGTGATGAGCAAATGCCCGCTGCGAAAGATGAGGGCGGCACTGACTTCGAGGAATTTATGATTCACGATTTACGATTGACGAATGACATCCGCGCTACGCCGACCATCGTAAATCGCATATCGAAAATCGTAAATCACCTGCCGATGCTCTTGTAGATCCAGCCGAGGCTGGCCATCTCGGCGGGGTCAAAGAGATTTCGGCCGTCGAACAGGATGGGATGCGTGAGGCCGGCTTTGGCGCGCGCGAGGTCGAGTTGCTTGAACTCATCCCATTCGGTGGCGATGACGAGGGCATCGCAACCTTCGGCGACGGCGTTCATGTCTTCGACGTAGGTCACGCCGGGCAAGAGGGCTTTGGCTTTGTCCATCGCTTTGGGATCGTGGACGCGCAAGGTGGCGCCGTCTTTGAGCAAGCGTTGGCAGAGATCAATCGCGGGGGAGGAGCGGACGTCGTCGGTGTTTTGCTTGAACGCGAGACCGAGCACGCCAATCTTCTTGTCGCGCAAGACCCAGAGCGTGTCGGTGATTTTTTTGACGAAGCGATCCATCTGATCGCCGTTGATGCGCTGCACTTCCTTGAGGAGTTTGAAATCGTAACCGATCTGTTCGGCGATCTTGATGAAGGCGCTCAAGTCTTTCGGAAAGCAGCTTCCACCAAACCCGATGCCGGCATTGAGAAAACGGCGGCCGATGCGTTCGTCGAGCCCGATGCCTTGGGCAACTTCCTGCACATTCGCGCCAGCTGCTTCGCAGACATTAGCGATGGCGTTAATGTAAGAAATTTTCAGCGCGAGGAATGAGTTCGCCGCGTGCTTGATCAATTCGGCGGAGTTGATGTCGGTGACGATGATGGGGGCGTTGAACGGAATATAAATTTCCTTCATCGCGGCCACAGGACGTTGCGAGCCGACGCCGATGACGACGCGGTCGGGCTTCATCAGATCGCCGACGGCGAAACCTTCGCGGAGAAATTCGGGATTGCTGACGACGTCGAATTCAACTTTCGCCGGGCAATAGCGCTTGATGGTTTCGGTGACTTTCTCACCGGTCTTCACGGGCACGGTGCTCTTATCGACAACAATCTTGTAGCTGGTCATGGCCGCCGCGATGTCGCGGGCGACGCGTTCGATGTAGCTCAAGTCCACGGAGCCATCCGGCTGCGGCGGCGTGGGGACGGCAATGAAGATGACGTCGGATTTCTCCACGCCCTCGGCGGTGCTGTTGGTGAAGGAGAGGCGACCGGAGGCGACGTGTTTTTTGACGAGTTCTTCGAGGCCGGGTTCGTAAATGGGAATGCCACCGGCTTGAAGCATCTTTACTTTGGCGGCGTCGTTATCGACGCAGATGACGTCGTGGCCGACTTCAGCAAAGCAGGTGCCCGAAACCAGACCGACGTAACCAGTGCCAATGATGGTGAGCTTCATTTTGCGGGAGCGGCGACGGCGGGCGTAACCGGCGCGGCGACGGGTTTGGTAAAGCGGGCGAGCGATTGCTTGGCAACTTCGGCGCTGGTGGTGCCGGGGTAATTGGCCACGACTTTCTGATACGCGGCTGCGGCTTCGGGTTTGCCGAGCGATTCCAAGCTGGCAGCAATTCCGAGTTGCGCGGTGGCAGCGAGTTGACCAGCGGAGTTGCCATCGAGAAACTTCTGGAACTGCGCTTGAGCTTCCGTGTATTGACCGGCGCTGAACAGCGCGGCGCCCGCTTGCAACTGCGCGCGTTGCGCCGCCGCGGTGCCGGGATATTCAGCGGCTACTTGCGCAAATGCTTCGGCCATCTTGGTCACCGAGGCGTTCGGCACGGTGGTGAAGATCAGCTTGGTGAGCGCTTCACCGGCCGCGATTTCTTTTTGCTCGCGCTGCGAGGAAACGTAGGAAACCGCCGCGACCACGAGACCGGCCACCACCACGCCGATGATGAGCCGTTGCTTATTGGCTTCGAACCAGGGCCAGAGTTTAAAAATAACTTCCGCAGGAGCGTCTTGGGTTTGCATAATAGTCGTGCAGTTTTTCGCCGGACAGGCCAAAACGCAAGCCGAAAGCGGTGCGAATTTGCTTGAGTGCGCGGCGCGGTCAGGTTTCACTATGCGCCCCGTGGAGAGATGGCCGAGTGGCTGAAGGCGCTGGTTTGCTAAACCGGTATACGGGTTTAAAGCCGTATCGGGGGTTCGAATCCCCCTCTCTCCGCCAATTTTAAAAACCCCTGATAAATCAGGGGTTTTTTATTTTATTCGATCAATTTTGTTAAATTAACAACACTTAGTAATAATAAACC
>CAIWFB010000220.1 GCA_903911825.1 uncultured Verrucomicrobia subdivision 3 bacterium | reverse complement strand
GTAGAGCAGCTCATTCGTAATGAGCAGGTCGTCGGTTCAAGCCCGACAACTGGCTCCATTCTTTTCTTCGGCAATTTAAGTTTTCCTCCTCTACGGAATCCGGTTCACTCGTGCTCGCAAAAACCCGGTAGCGTTCGTCATCGCCGTGCTGGTGAGTTGGAAGGTAGTTAGCTGATTCGTAACCTGGTCACGCACGCTGGTGATTTGGATGAAGTTACCACTGGAAAACCAGTTCTCAAGATCCGGCGACCATTCAACGAGGAGTGAAACATCCGTGGCGGCCTTCGCTTGCGGCAAGGTGATCTGAAACGCGCCATTCGTCACCATCGGCGAAAACGGATTCGGATTCGCCGACTTAGGCGAAAGTCCCAGCGCATATTCCACCAAGTTCGGCAACGCATCGCCGTCGGGATTCGCCGCGTCGCCGCTGATGAGCACGTTGGTCTGTTCCGTGGATGTGAAATTCGCGCGGAGCCAATTATTGATGGGGCGGTCCGCAATCGCGACGGTCGCGCTGTTCACGTTGGTCAGCACATAATTGGCTGATGGCGTCAAAGTGATGGTCACCGTGACCTGATTGGTGGGTAGATTGTTTCCAAGTGGCAAAATGGCAATGTTGGTTGCCAATGTTCCCGTTGGAATAGTGATTTTGCCGGGCAGCGCGGCGTAGTCTGTGCCGGGCGTCGCCGTGCCGCTGACGGAATAATTTACCGTGAGCGGTGAGGCGAGAACACCATTGGGACAGACTACAGTGAAGCGAGCCTTATTGGTGCCAAATTCCCCGCCCGCTGCATCGCTCGCGATAATTTGCACGACCGGTAAGCTCGCCGCTGGATTTGGCGCGATGTTGCCGAGCGGCAGCCAGCGCACGGCGTTGGCAATAACATAGCCAGTTGTGCCCGCATTACTGATCGTCACACTGCTGGTGCTGCCGATGCTAAAATAATTGCTCGATGCCACCTTCACCCAGTTGGTGCAATTGATTTGCTGATTGACGAAGACAATGTTCGTAGCCGAATCGCTCGCGACACGGACGGGCGTATTCGTCGCGCGGTTTGGATCGTAAACCCACCAGACATAAACATCGTAATAACCGTTCGTAGTGATCGTCGGATTGAAGCGAACGAATTTCGAACCTTTGCTGGTGTTGCCGTCGTGCCAGTAAGGGCCGTTCGGCAGTGGCCAGCCGCCGCTATTCGCACCCGTTGTCCACGCGCCGCCGGCCGTGACGCCGGGCGTGGTGCTCACGGTCATGACGATGCCATTGGTGTCCACGCTTTGAACGCTGCCCCACTTCAAGATTTGCCCGTCGGCGAGCAACTGCGCAGCGAGCTTCGGATAATTCACCGACTGCACCGGCACGTTGTCATCTATCGCGAACGCCGCCGCCGTGCCTGCGCTCTGGCTCGTCATCATGAATACCGGTTCCATTCGCACGGACGCAAACCCGACGTGGCTGGCTGAAAGTGCGAAGGTGCAAAATAAATTCTGGCATTGGCCGATCTTGGGAGTGATCGAACGATAACTCACGGGATATGGATATGGCACAGCGGTGCCGATGCCACCCTCCGTCACCGAAACACCGTTCACCGCGAAACGAGCGGCGGGATGACAGTCTAGCGTGTAGCTGGCGAGCGAAATGGAATCCGTCGCCGCGCGCAGACTCTGCGCGTCCTGTTGTTGCAGCACATAATCGCTCACCATGCGCCGGGCTTCGCGGATATACATCGTGTAAGGCCAGCCGCCGTTGTCCTGAAACTCATCCGCCGCGTAGCCCCACGATTGCATGTTTGTTCGCACGTTGAGCGGCACGTTGGTGCTGGTCGCGAGATAATAAAGCAAGCCGCTGATGTAATCCTTGTGTTGCTGAAAAATTTGCAAGCGGCCCGCGTAAGTGTTCGTCGGGTAAGTGTAATTGTAGCCGATGAAGTCCGTGGAAACATCCGCGTAGGCATTGATGTCGGTCTTGCCATTCGGAATGATCGTCTGCACATCAATCAAACGGTTGAGCGGCACGGAACCGTTGGTCGCAACGTAGGCATTGATGTAGCGATGCAGCAATTCATAAGTCGCCTCGGAATAATTTGTCGGCGCGGTGATGACGATTTTGTTGGTCACGTTTTGCGTCAGGCACAGGCGAAAATTATAGGTCTGCATCCGCTGGTCACCCGCGCCGGTCGTGCCGGGTGCGTTCGACTGCAACAACGGCAGCAACCCGCTCGCGGAATTTCCGGGAATCACATACGGATCACACCGATAAAAAACACTATTCACAAAAACACCCGCCAGCGATTCGCCGTAAGTGCTGGAACTTTCGCGACCCCAAGTAAAACTCACGCCGGACGCGGCCATCAAATCGCCTTCGTAAGTCGCATCAATAAATTCTTTTGCGCGAAAAACCGAGCCGTCCGCCATCGTGATTTGCGTGATGACCAGATTGGACATCGTGACCGAGGCGAGCGGTAGATTGGTGTAAAGCGCAACGCCTGCGCCGATGAGCATCTGTAAAAAAGTCTGTTCCGCAACGTGCGGCTCGAAATAATAAACCGGATTCGCCGAGCCGTAAGCTTGGCCGACGCGCGAATAAAATTCCGCCGCCAGTCCGCCGATCGAAGCCGCGTTGCCCTTATCCGTCACGCCCAGCCCGCTCGCCGTCATGCCGCCGACGTGATTGTTCACACAGACTAGCGCGACACTTTTTCCCAAGCGCGCGGCGGCCACGGCGGCCGTTACGCCACCCGAAGTGCCGCCATAAACGCATATGTCGGCATCAACTACGACGGGAGCGGCGCAAGCGAAATGAACAACGAACGTCAGCAGGTAAAAAATCTGGAGAAATAATTTCACGGCGACTTATTTCATCGCCAAATCTTTCGGCCATTCCAGCCGCACGCCGTCGTGGCGGAGAAGTTTTTGGAAGTCTGCCAGCAATTCAACTTTCGCTCGCACTTCACGCGGCACTTTTTTCTGCGCGACGCAAAACGCCGCGAGCGTTCCCGTCGCCTCACCGATATTCCATTCCACGGGATGCAAACGGTAGCAACCGTTGGTGAGATGCGTGACGCCAAGATTTTTGCAGGCGGGCAACAGATTTTCTACGCGGCGGGGAATCAGTGCGCCCAGCGGAATCTGGAACGGCAGCGTGCCGCCGAATTCCGCATGGTCACCGCGCGTCGTGATGTGCAGATCCATAGCATAATGACCGATGCCCACCGAATCGGCGAACGGCGTTGCTCGCACCTCGGCTTTGGTCTGGCCGGTTTCTTTCATGCGGTCGTAGATGGTCAGGTGTTGCTCCAGCACGGTGAACTCCGCCTTGATACGTCGCCCTTCGCGGATGTATGGATATTTTGCCAACCCATCCGCCGTGCCGACGATATCCGGCCGCAGGCGCAAACCTTTCCAACCTGCCCCGCCATCCGGACGCGGCGCTTCGGTTTGTAGCCAGTAAAAAAGTGAGAGACTCATTTGCTTGGCGGCGTCAACGTGCTTTTTGAACTCCGCCTCACTCACGTCGCAGATTGTGCCGAAGGAATAATCATTCTGCGGCCAGTTCACGATGGTGGTGTCGCCGCGATAAAAGCCTGGCTTGAACAGATCGCGGTCGGCGATGCGGCGGTAGGTAAAGAAACCTTTGCGGGCGGCTGGATCAAAGCCAATTTTCTTGGAGGCATTTTCTTCAAAGTTCAGAACGTGATAATCTTTTTGCGCCGACGTATTCAGCTTGAACGCTCGCCAGAAATCGTAGTCACGCGGTTTATCCATCGTGTGATCTTCGCCCGCGAGATAATCCATCGCGAAGCACATCGTGAAGCCCTGTAAATTATCCGGCTCGGCCACAGCTTTTGCATGCGCCTCGCCCGTCTCGGATTTCGCTTCTGCGCCGATGGCGTATTCAGTTTTGGTCAATGGCAGTAGATCGCCTTGCTCTGTGGCGTCGGCAAAAAACGGCGCGCGAAGCACCAACTCATTGCCTGAATCCAAATCCAAAGCAGCTATCGCGGCCACGCGGTCACCGTTGGTCGCCGACGAAATGGCTTTGTGACGCAACAGGATTTTGATTTGTCCATTGCCAAGAAAGGGCGCGAGCATTTCGTAAAGCACCGCCAGCGCCACCCGCGGTTCGCCCCCGATTTTGGTCACCCAGCAGTTGCCGGGATTCAAATACTTATCGGCCAGCGCCTTTTCCGTCAGCGGAAAATTCCGGCGGTAATAAGCCCGGATACCAGTGCGAAACTGTTGGTAGCTGCGCGTGCCGCCAATGGTTTCAATCCAACGATTTTCGTCCGGCGGCACCGCTTGCTGCGTGATTTGCCCGCCGATCCAATCCGTTTCTTCCGTCATGATGACGCTCAAACCATTGCGAGCCGCCGCGAGCGCGGCGGCGATTCCACCCAGGCCTCCGCCGACCACACTCAGATCGGCGGAAAATTCTTTGGCGCGCGGGGCGATTGGTTTGGCGTTGGCTGAACTTTTTTCTTCATCCGCTATCGCTGCGGGAGCTGATGCTAACAGCGGTAACGCCAGACTGACACTTTTCAAAAAAGTGCGCCGATCAAACGGAGTGCAGTTTTTTTTCATTTTAGGTTCGCCAAAAAATTTTCTTCCGAGTCAGAAAGCTCACGACGAGCGCCATGAGCAAGGTGATGATGGCGCCTTTCCAAAAGCCGCGCCAAGGCGTCGTGGCAAAGTGTGTCAGCAGCGTTCCCCCGCCGGTCAACGCCAGTATCGGGGTGATAAAATTATTGATGCCCGCGTAGGCAATCATCGGGTTCTGACCGTTATCAATCAACAGCCGCAGCCAGCGTTTTTGGTTCCACACATCAATCAGAATTGAGAAGCCAATGAAAACACAAATCGCTAGGCCGGACGTGACAAAATAATAGCTTAAGGTCGGATGATCTTTTTTGATACCGCCTTCCCATGGCTCGAAAATCAGGCCCAGCACGAGCCAGTAAATTCCCCAGTGAAACAGTTTTTGAAATAGTTTTTCTGTCTCGTTCAACGGATGTTGCAGCAGCAGCCAGCCGATGAAACAGAGCGCGAACGCGAGTAATGTAGTTTCCATGAGCCACCGAGCTTTAAGGCCGATGAGCACGACGAACAGAAGGGAAACCATCGTCAGCAAGATGGCGGTGTATTGAAACAGCGGCCAATTTTTCGCGCCGGAATTTTTTTGCGACAGGTCGCGGCGCGTCCATTGCAGGATCAAATCGCCGGCAATCGTTCCGGGGATAATGATGCAGAGATATTGCAGATAATAGAGCTGGTAAATCCACGGTAATGGCGAGGCCATCCACAGGTCATGCACCCAGCCCTCGGTCGGCGTGGGCATATTGGAGAGGCGGATGGCAAAAATAATTCCCAGCACGCCAAGG
Source organism: uncultured Verrucomicrobia subdivision 3 bacterium (assembly GCA_903911825.1). Lineage (GTDB taxonomy): Bacteria > Verrucomicrobiota > Verrucomicrobiia > Limisphaerales > UBA11358 > UBA11358. The sequence continues at coordinate 6,693 of CAIWFB010000220.1, read as the reverse complement.
CGGAGCAAAAGATTTTCGCGCGTGAACATCCAGACGAGCGAGCCGAAGACCGCCATGTTCGTCAGCACAATGATGATGATGTCGCTGCGTCCAAGCGAAAAACCGGAGCCGTCGGGATATTTTACGAACACGCAAAATATGATCGCCGCGAGCCAGCCAGCGGAGCGAATGGAAATTTTCACCGCGCGGGGCCACGCTTCTGGTAGGCGTGTGAGAATCGGAAAGAAAATAAAAAACCCTAGCAGCGCCAATAGCCACGTCGCGCTCGTCGGATGATTGTTCATGGTGTAAGGCCGGATGGCTTGCACGAACAGCGCGAAGCAGCCGAGCAGAAATCCGCGTTCGACGACGAATAGAAATAATTTCCACGGCGCGGATTTATTTTCCATCCGCCGCGCAAGCGCCAGTGGAAAAGCCGCGCCCATCGCGAACAGAAAAAACGGGAACACCAAGTCCACCCAGGAAATTCCCGGCAGCGTGCCTTGCCATTGAAACGTGGGCGGCGGTTCTTGCGCGTGATACATCCAACTGGGCAACGCGTGGCCGTCGAACGGCATCTGGCCGGAGAGCAGCATCGCCAGAATTGCCAGACCGCGCAGGGCGTCGAGCGCGAGCGCGCGATTCTGGCCGGATGCGGAGTTCACACTTTGCCGAGTTCTTTCAGCTTCTCGAACATCCGCGCGACAGTCTTGAGCGGCGTGGCGCTCGTCTCGTGTTCGACCACATACCACTCGGTGTTACCGCGATGTTCACAGAATTCAAACACGCCCTCCCAATTGATTTTATCCTCGCCGATAATGGCATCAGGGCCGCCGCCGTTGGGCTTGATGTGAATGGTGCGGACGCGTCCGGGATATTTGTTCAGGATGACGACGGGATCTTGTCCACCATCGCGGCAGTTGCTGGTGTCGAGTTGCATGATGACTTCCTTTTTCGTGTTGCCGAAAAAAATGTCCCACGCCGGTTCGCCCTCGATGGGTTCAAAGTCGTGTTTGTGCGCGTGGTAACCAGTGAAGAGTCCGAGTGGCGCAAGTTTATCGGCAAGGTCATTGAACATCTTCGCGTGGGCGAGCCACTCGGCGCGCGTCTTGCCAGTCATGTAGGGGCAGATGATGAATTTGTTGCCGATGATCTGGTTGAACTCAATCGTGGCGTCAATCTTGTCCGGCTGAAGGTCAGCGAATTGCGTGTGCGTGCCGCAGGTGATGAGACCATTGTCATCAATCATCTTGCGAACTTCCTTAGCGGAAAGTCCCCAGTAGCCAGCGAACTCAACCCCCTTGTAGCCAATCTTGGCGACCTGCTCAATGGTGCCGTGGAAATCCGCTTTGCATTCGTTACGCACGGAATAAAGTTCAAGGCCGACCTGAATTTTCTTTTTTGCGCAGCAGTATTTCGGCGTAACGCAGCCCGCGAGCCCGAGTGATGCGCCTGCCAGACCAAGTGCCGAGAGTTGGAGGAATTGACGACGAGGAAGTTGGTTGGTTTTCATTTGCAAAAGATTTTTCATCCGCGCCGCAGGTAAGGCAAGTGCCAAGGCTTACGATATTTCACGCTGACCATTTTGTCGGCTTCGCGATCGTCCACGACTTTTTCGGCGACGTCGTCCCAGACAATTTTGCGACCGGTGCGGTAGGCGATGTTGCCGAGGTGTGCGAGGGTGGAAACGCGGTGGCCGACTTCGAGGTTGAGCGCGGGTTGCTGGCGCGATTTGCAGCAATCCAGAAAATTGCGGACGTGTGCTGGACGCGGGTCGCCGGAGCCTTTTTTCTTTTGTGACAGGATGTTTGCTTTCTTCGGTTCGGTCACAATTTCGTAGCCCGCGTCGTTCAAGATGATGTTCCCCTCCGTGCCGTGCCATTCAATGCCCCAGGAACGATTGTTCAAGCCGTTGTTCAAGCCCGCGCGATGTTCCCAGATCAACTGGCAAGTGGGATAATCATAAACGGTCACTAGCGAATCGGGCGTTTCCGAATCGTCATCAAGAATAAATTTTCCGCCCGCCGCCGTCACGGACTTGGGATTCTGCGGCGGCAAACCCATCGAAGCGATGTTAAGCAGGTGCACGCCCCAATCGGTCATCAAGCCGCCTGCGTAATCCCAGAACCAGCGGAAGTTGAAGTGAAAATGATTGGCGTTGAACGGGCGCAGTTGCGCGGGACCGAGCCACATATCGTAATCCACACCGCTGGGCACCGGGCTATTTGCAACGTGACCGATGCTGGGCAGCCAGTCGAGAAACGCCCAAGCGCGCGCCAGGCTGACGTGCCCGAGTTTGCCGGACTTGATGATTTCCGTAGCTTCGATGATGTGCGCGGCGCTCCGCCATTGCGAACCCATCTGCACAACGCGATTGTGTTTCTTCGCGGCTTCGAGCATCGCGCGGCCTTCGTCAATCGTCTTGGCCAACGGCTTCTCCACATAAATGTCCTTACCTGCTTGTGCCGCCATCACCATTGGTAGCGCGTGCCAGTGATCGGGCGTGGCGATGAGCACGACATCCACATCCTTGCGGTCGAGGACGCGACGGAAATCTTTCACCGTGTCCGGCTGCTTACGATTATGGTCGGCGCAGATTTCAAGTCCTTTGGCGAGGTGCGCGTCGTCGATATCCGCGATTACGGCGCATTCGATTTCTGGATTGCCGAAGAAGCATTTCAGATCGCCCTGACCCATGCCGCCGCAGCCGATGAGGCCGAGGCGAATTTTATCGTTCGCCCCCGGTTCGCCCGCGCGGATGCTACGGATGAAGGGCGCGGTAAAAGTGCCTGCAGCAATGGCTGCGATTGCCGAATGGCCGATAAATTTTCGCCGGGTGATGTCTTTCATTTTGAAATAGCTCCCGCCGCCAGGTTTTGGCCGACGGCGGGATGCGTGCGTTTTTAGCTCATTTTACTGGCTGACGACGCGATAAAACCGCGTAGCTTCCGAGGCCGTGGTGTCCGTGTAGGAAGCGGTGGCACCAACGGCGGTAACCGGTGAACCCACACTCGTCCACGATGCATCGAGCAGGTTGTTTTTGAACTGCACTTGATAACCGTGGTTGTTAAAGGTGTTGTTCCAAATCAGCGTCACTGCGCCCGGGGCGTAGGCCACGCTGGTAAGAGTCACTGCCGGAGCGTTCGGGATACCGTAACTGACCGCTGTGATCCCGTTGTTGACGTCCAAAGCAAATCCCAACCCGCCTTTGAGTGTGGTCACGGAGTTGAACTGGGCGTTCTGGTTGTTGGAGCCGAAGAATGCTTGCTCAAAGAGCGCCGGTGAATTGGCGTTGCCGCTCAAGAGATACAATTGCAGATCGTTCGGGGTGTTCCCGAAATTGACGCCGCCGAGAATATTCGCCGTCGGATCCACGCCAATACCGCTCAGGGTTGAGGGCATAGTTGAATAAGCCGTGGCGCCACCTTTCCAAGTCGTCCGCTCAAAGGTCACCTTACGGAACAGGTAGCCGTAAGACTTGGTGTAAAACGAATCACCATCGCCAAAGGCAATGCCTTGGCCGCTAAAGCCGAGCGGCACATTCGTGACCGTGATGACATTGGGCGAGAAGCTTATGCCATCGGTCGTGGTGAACAATATTACGTTGGTATTATTCCAAGAGCCGAGGAGGATTTCGGTGTTCACTCCCGCACCGCGCACCGCCATGGTATCGCCCCAACGATCGCCGGAGCCGCTGCCGGGATCGCCGCCGGTTCCGCCGCCATATGCATAGCCACTTGCAGGACTTCCAACGCTAGAGCCAGGAGCCCAACTAACAATCGAGAATCCGGAGCCGCTCAAGGTCAAATTGGCGGCATATATTGCGCCGTCGTCAGCGACGCCAACCTGATCAAACAGCCAGCTATTGTAACCGCCATTGAAAATACCGAGCGCATTCAAATCACCGAGGTAGCTGCCATTGGTGGCATTGAGCAAATGGATGTTAGCATTATCGGCCACTAATACGGTGCCGGAATTGGTGTCATAAGCTAAACCACGCGTGTTGTAAGTGGTGCCATCCAAAAAAGGTTGGCTCCCCGCGGGCAAGGTCCAGAGCTGGGTCACGACGACGCTGGTGGTCGGAATCAGCAAGGTCAACTTCGCCGGTGGCGCACTGGTGGCAAACCCGGCCACGTTGCGGACGATCACGCGATAGTAGCCCGCCGCGCTCAACGGCGGCGTGTTCAACGTGTAGCTGCTGTTGGTGGCGAGTGTGATGTTGCTGAAGCCACCACTGTTGGTCGTCAGACTGAACTGCCATTGATAATACAAAGGCAAGGAACCAGAAGCCCCCACACCGAATGAAACTGTCGCGATATTCGTGTAAGCCGTCTGGCTGGCTGGCGGGGTGTTGATAGTTGGCGCCGTAGTCGGCGGCGTATCGTAGGTCAAAGCCAGCAAGCCATTATTGGCATCCAAGCCATAGACTCTGGGAAATTTCATGGCAATGGCCACGCTCCCATTGCCATTGGCGTTAGCCGAGGCAAAGAAACCTTGGTGGAACAGCACCGGTGCATCGGATGTGCCCGTCAATTGGAACAGCTGCAGATCGTTTGGCGTATTGTTCAGAATGATACCTGCCAGAATATTTTTGATCGGGTCAACCCCTAAGCCGACCATGGACGAAGGAATTTGAGATGATGATACATAGTCTAAAACGACACTGCCGGTGAGCAATCCGGGGTCGAATGAAATTTTCCGCAAATCACCGCCACTCGTTTTGGACCAAAATGAATTTCCGTCGCCAAACGTGATACCCAACCCGGAGAAACCTGTCGGCACGCCCGCCACCGGAATGATACTCGCCGTGAAACTGATGCCATCCACCGTCGTCAGCCAAGCCACGTTGGTGCCGCTGCGTGAGGCGAGGAGGATTTGTGTGTTAGGTCCGGAACCGCGCACCGCCATGGTGTCGCCCCAGCGGTCGCCAGTTTTCATCGCGCCGGATATACTGTCATCGTAAGCGACGGTGGCGGTTTCGTTGGTAAAGGGACTGGCCCAGCGATTTAATTTGAAATGCTTGGCATTACTCGTCGCGAGGTTACCGGAATAAACCGCCCCGTCATCCGCCACGACCACCTGATCCAGTAAAAAGTCACCGCCACTGGTATCGGCTCCCGTCATGTTCATGGTGCCGATATTGGTGCCCAGATTGGCATCCAAGATGTAGATGGTGCCGCCAGAGTTGGCGACCACGAGCCGCTGGCTATTGGTGTCGTAACCCAAGCCGCGCGTGGTGCCATCCGTGCCCAGATAAGCATAGCCAGCGGTTCCGGCGGCGACGCGCCATAATTGGGTGCTGACCGTGCTGCTGACCGGCGTGAACAAAGCCACCCGCACCGGCGAACTGGTCACCGAGCCAGCCGAATTGGTGATGATGACCTCATAATAATTGGTCGAGGGCGTGGTGATCGCAAATGCCGTATTCGTAGCATTCGGAATATTGGTAAAAGTTGAGGAGATATTCGTGCCAGCGTTACTCGCGAGCCATTGATATTTCAACGTCGCCGTGCCGCTCGCGCCCACGGACAAATTGTAAGTCGGGAAAACCCCACTCGCACCCACTGGGGCGGAAGAAATACTCGGGGCAATCGGCGCGGAAGTGAAGTTGATAGCGTAGGCTTGCAGGCCGTTATTGGATTCCAGAACGTAAAGGAAGTTAGTTTTTCCCGCGCCACCAAACGCTACACCACCAGTAGCGTTTCCATTGGAATTAGGTGTCGCAAAATTTGTGCCGGCCAATTGCGATGGGCTTGGTGGAAAATTGGCAATGTTGAATATTGCATTGGCATTGTTGGTTTGACTGGCAGTTTGCGCTACGGCCAGCAGCTTGCCGGTTGGCGAATACGCAATCGCTGCGGTAAAGTTGGCTGCAAGTGTCCCTGGTGCAAGGTTTCCCAAAACTGTGCCAGAAACAGTGCTCTGACTAGCAAAATTAGCTGGATAAGATACCAGAAAGACGTTGTGACTTGAGGCATTGGCACCCGGCATTACCAAAAATGTATTATTAGTGTAGAACGAAATACCTAAAAGATTTCCGGCTGTGCTCGGCAGGCTAGTGGAAACAGAAACTATCGTTGGAGTGAAGGTAATCCCGTCTGAAGTATGCAACAAAACAAAGTTCGTGCAACCACCACCAACCGTCAGCAGAATCAATGTATTCACGCCGCTGCCTGTTACCGCCATCGTGTCACCAATGCGTTTTGTGGTAAGACCAGCTACCACCGGATCACCACTTGCAGAGGCATAAGCGGTTTGAGGACTGGAATTATTAAGCCAATTAGTCCACGCATAAACCGTGAGACTGCCTGCGGCCGCGGTAACCAAAGTGGTCAGAGGCGTTCCATAAAGCACGCCGTCATCGCTCACACCAACTTGATCAATCGCCTTGTTAGTCGCGCCACTAATCCCACCCGCTCCACTCAACAACGTCCCAGAAGTCCCATCAAATACATCAATTGCGCTGGATGTCCCATTTCTCGTAGCAACGAAGACCTGATTAGAAATGGAATCGTAGGCCATACCACGATTATTGCTGCTGTTGGCCACGTGCGCCGTGCCATTCGCTACCGACCACGCCGGACTTAGACTATAAGTCTGGGCTTCGACGGATTGCCCCAACCCAGCCGCGAGCAAAATAACGGCGCAGGATTTCGCCGCCAGCTTCAGCCATAATTTGGGGACACGAGCGCAGCTGTTCGCTACGCTAATACT
>CAIWFB010000219.1 GCA_903911825.1 uncultured Verrucomicrobia subdivision 3 bacterium | reverse complement strand
TCGCCGTTGCGCTGATTGAGTAGCGGCTTGTAATCGAACGTCTCCAACTGCGACGGCCCGCCCGACATGAAGAGATAAATCACGCGTTTGGCCGTCGGCGGAAAATGGAACTGACCATTGAGAATTCCTTTATCCGTCCCGCCATTTGCAAGCGCCGCGAGAACATTTGTCGGCGACATCATGTTCGCCAGCGCGATGCCGCCAAGGCCGAGGCCGAAGCGGTTCAAAAAAGCGCGCCGCGAAAGTCCAGCGGCGGCCAACGGTCCGGTGCAGATTTGGTTATTCATGCTCATCGCTCCACAATAAATTCGTCAAAGTTCATGATGGCGTTCACCATCAACGTCGTCGCGGCAAAATCAGCGGACGGCAGTTGCTCGTCAAACTTGGATTCACCGGTCGCCAGCAACTTCTTCGCGCCAGCTTCGTCTTTCGAGAACAAATCTTTCTGCTCGTTGAAAATCCGAACGAGAATTTTCGTCTCCGCTTCATCCGAAGTGCGCCCGACCAGTTTTTTGAACGCGACTTGAGCGCGGGCATTTACATCGTTCGGAAATTCCTTCAGCAATTTTTCACCCAGCACGCGCGCGGCTTCGATGAATTGCGGGTCGTTCAGAAGCACGAGCGATTGCAGCGGCGTGGCGGTGGTCTCGCGCTTGGCGGTGCAGACTTCGCGCGTCACGGCGTCGAACGTCAGCATGTTTGGCGGCGGCGACGTGCGCTTCCAGAACGTGTATAGGCTCCGTCGATACAGATTCGAGCCGTGATCCTGCGTGAACTTCGCGCCTGTGCCGGATTGCTCCCACAATCCTTCCGGCTGATAGACCTTCACGCTCGGCCCGCCGATGTTCGTCACGAGCAAGCCGCTCGCAGCGAGCGCGCCGTCGCGGATTTCCTCGGCGAGCAAACGCGTCTTCGGCCCGCGCGCGAGCAGACGATTTTCTGGGTCGCGCTCCAGCAATTCCTTCGACGCGCGCGACGACTGCTGATACGTCGCCGATGAAACAATCAAACGGTGCAACGCTTTCACATCCCAATTATTTTCCATAAACCAGCCAGCCAGCCATTCGAGCAATTCGGGATGCGACGGCAATTTTCCCTGGCTGCCAAAATCATCCGCTGTTGCCACGATACCGCGACCAAAGTGCAATTTCCAAATCCGATTCACCGCCACGCGCGCGGCGAGCGGATTTTTTTTGTCCACCAGCCAGTTCGCAAGACCGAGGCGATTGCGCGGCGCATCGGCGGGAAGCTGCGGCAAAGCCGATGGAACTTCGGGTTGAACGATATCGCCGGGTGCATCGTAAGCGCCGCGTTTAAGCAGGTGCGTGACGCGGCGTTCGGGCAATTCCCGCATCGTCATAATTTCGCGGACGCCGTTCTGCAAATCGTTTTGCTGTTCGCGAAGTTTTTTCAGGTCGCCAAGCGAGGCGCGGTAATTTTGGTTTTCGCGAGCGAGGTAATATGCGAACAAATTTTCGCTTATAGGGCGCGTCGCTCCGCGCGCGCCGCCGGTTGCAACTGGAGCGTCGACGAGCAGAGGACTGCCTGCCCTACCTAGAGTTTGCACTTCTGGCTCCGTCAACGCGAAATCAAACACCTGCAAATCATCCAGCGCGCCGTTCTTGAAACCACTGTCGCGAAAGCGCGCGCCAAGTGTGAGATGAATTTTGCCGACTTCCGTGTCGTCCCATTGTTTGAGATGCACGATGTCTTTCGTGAGCGCATCGCGGACAATTTCCGTTTCCATGAGGGCGCCGTTGCAAAAGATTTTCAATCCCGCCGCGCGGCTGGAACCGTCGTAAGTCACGACGAATTGCGACCATTCGTTCGTTGGTAAAACATTTTTTGCACGCACGGCAATGGCGTTGCCCGGCCAGAAATGAATGAGGCCAAAGAACGGTCGGCCATGATCCAGTGTGAGTTCAAACCCACGGCTCCCAGCGTCTTCGCGCGCCTTGGACTGATGCAGAATGATGGCGCGATCCTGAATCTCCGAAGGCTTTAGCCAGATATTGATGGAAAATTCATCCGTGCGGCGAAATTCGCGGATGCTTTTGCAGACTAATTCAGTGTCGCCGCTGAATTTCAGCGCGTTGCCCGCATGACCAGCTACGACCAGAAGTGAATCGTCCACCTTGGCGAAGTTGGTCGAGCAACTGTCCGGTGTGAATCCGTTCGTTACCAGATCAAAGGCGAAGTGCGCGATGGGTTTGGGTGTTTTTACTTCGGCAGATTTCTGCCACGCAAAAAATGCGTTACTGCTGGCGGCAGAAATTTTTACCAACTCGCTTTGAGTGGAAGCGATTTGAGAGTCGACCGCGGCTAGCCGTTTTTCCTGTTCGGGCGTAGGCAACGGCAACGTCGGCGTCGGCGTGGCGCGGGTAAAGTGAGAATACATTCCCGCATCATCGATGTTGTTGAAGAACGCGAAGAGCTGGTAGTAATCCTTCTGTGTGAGCGGGTCGAACTTGTGATCGTGGCAGCGGCAGCAGCCGATCGTGAGGCCGAGCATCGCGGTGCCGAAAGTGTTCACACGGTCAGCGGCGTATTCCGCGCGGAACTCTTCGTCAATGCTGCCGCCTTCGTTCGTCTGGCGATGCAGACGATTGAAGGCGGTGGCGGTTCGCTGTTCGCGCGTCGGGTTCTTGAGCAAATCACCGGCGAGCTGCCACGTCAGAAACTGGTCGTAAGGCAGATTTTCGTTGAAAGCTTTGATGACCCAATCGCGCCACGGCGAAACGTCGCGCTCCATATCTTGCTGGTAGCCATAGGTGTCCGCGTAGCGCGCGAGGTCGAGCCAGTCCAGCGCCATGCGTTCGCCATAAGCGGGCGAGGATAAATATTTTTCCACCGCGCGTTCATAAGCGTCGGGCGCGGCATCCGTGGCAAACGAATCTAAATCCTCCGCGCTCGGCGGCAAACCGGTCAAATCAAGCGAAAGCCGGCGCAGCAAGGTCGCGCGTGAGGCCGTGGGTGCTGGTGATAATTTTTCTGCGGCTAGTTTTGCCAGAACGAAGTTATCAATCGGATTTTTTGCCCAAGCTTTTTCCGTCGACTCTGGTGGTGAAATTTTTTCCACCGGGATGAATGACCAGAGCGGCTGGTATTCCGCACCGGATTCCACCCAGCGTTGGAGGATTTTCATTTCCTCTGGCGTCAGCGATAGATGAGATTTTTCCGGCGGCATCTGGTCGTCGTTTGTGGCGAAGATGCGATAGATGAGTTCGCTTTTATTCGTGTCGCCCGGCTTCACGACGAAGGATTCGCCTTCCAGTTTCTTGAACAAACCTTCCTTCGTATCGAGGCGGAGTTCTTTTTTGCGGGCGTGCGAATCCGGCCCGTGACAGGTGAAGCAACGATCTGAGAGCAGGGGACGAATCTGAAAATTAAAATCAATCTTCGGCTCGCTCGCCGTCGCTAGCCAAGGCAACGTCAGCGCAAGTGCGATGAGCTTCTGGCGCACAGATTGAAACGGGTGGAACATCGCTGGAAAATTAGCACTCCCCGTTTTGGACGCAAAGTTTGAATCGCACTAAAATCTTGTGAAATCTGCCGAAGCCGCCCGTTCGAAATCATTCAGCCGCCAATCGCCGTCATGGGCCGCGTGGGCTGATAGTTTTCGCGGAACTGATGCTCTAGCGGTTTGGAGCGCAGCGCGGAGAGAAAAATTTCCCGCAATCGTTCGGCATCGGTCGTTTCGCGCAAGGCAGTTCGCAAATCCACTTCGCCATGATCGCCGAGGCACGGCCGAATCTTGCCGTCGGAGGTGAGGCGCATTTTGTTGCAACCTTCGCAGAAATGCAGATTCGTGAGCGCGCCGATGAAGCCGACGAGCGCGCCCGTCTGTTTGAGTGAATAATATTTCGCCGGGCCGTGGCCGATTTTGGCGTCCGGCTGCGGAATCAATTCATCGCGTTGCTGCAGCAATTTCATCGCCTCGCCCACGGGATAAAAATTCTTTTCTGTCAACACATCCGTGCGCGTCAGCGGCATCAATTCAATCAGGCGCAACGGCAAGCCGTGCTCCGCCGCGAACAGAACCAGGGGCCAAATCTCTTGTTCATTCACGCCGCGCATCAGCACGCAATTTAATTTCACGCGCTCAAACCCGGCCGCGACGGCTACGCGAATTCCGGCGATGACTTGGTGCACCTCGCCACCGGTGACGCGTTTATAAATGACCGGATCAAGCGCATCGAGGCTCACGTTGACAGCCGTGACGCCCGCGTTACGCAAGGGTTGGGCAAGTTTTTCCAACCGCGTCGCGTTCGTCGAAAGCCCGATGACTTCCACGCCAGAAATTTGTTTCATCGCGCGGACGATTTCTAAAATATCACCGCGCACCAGCGGTTCGCCGCCCGTCAGGCGAAATTTTCGGAAGCCCAAATCCGCCGCCACATGCACCACGCGTATGATTTCGTCCGCCGTGAGATGATCGCGCGTTTGTTCCCAGCCCTTATAGCCTTCGGGCATGCAATACAAGCACCGCTCGTTGCACCGGTCGGTGATCGAGATGCGCAGGTAATCAATCTTGCGTCCGAACGAATCCATAATTCGACTATCAACTATCGGCTGAAAACTATCAACTCCCATGCGGGTCTTCGCCGCGCAGATGCGCCACGCCTTCGCGGATGGCGGGCGCGAGAATCTCCAGACATTCGCGCACGGCAGTCGGTTTGCCCGGTAGATTCACGATCAAACTGTTCCGCCGAGTGCCCGCCACGGCGCGGGAAAGAATGGCCGTTTTCACTTTCGCCAGCGATTGCATCCGCATCGCTTCGCCGAAGCCGGGTAATTCTTTTTCCAGCACCGCGCGCGTCGCTTCGGGCGTCACGTCGCGCGGAGAAATTCCCGTGCCACCGGTCGTCACAATCAAATGGCAATTCACCACGTCCGCAAATTCGCGCAGCTGCGCCGAGATATTTTCCAACTCATCGGGAATCACCGCGACGATAAATTTGGTCTCCGCGCCAAACACTTCGCGCAGCACGGCTTCGATCTCTGGCCCGCTGCGGTCCTCGTAAATCCCCGCGCTGGCGCGGTCGCTGACGGTGATGCGGCCAATTTTCATAGCTTAATTTTCTCCACGACGCGCACGCCTTCGATGCGCATGGTTTTATCCACCGCTTTGCACATGTCGTAAAGTGTCAAGGCTGCCACGCTTGCTCCAGTGAGCGCTTCCATCTCCACACCGGTCTGCGCGTTAGTTTCGGCAGTGCAAAAAATTTCAATCGCATCGCGTTTCAATTTGAAGCTGACTTCCACATGGCACAGCGCCAGCGGATGGCACAGCGGAATCAAGTCGCCCGTTCGCTTTGCTGCCTGAATGCCAGCGACGTTTGCCACTGTCAGCACGTCGCCTTTGGGTAATGCCCGATTTTTGAGTGCGCGAATGGTGGCCGGTTGGCAAACCAGCCGCGCGGCAGCGACGGCGCGACGGCGTTGAATTGGTTTCTCGCCGACGTTCACCATCTTGGCGTTACCCCGCTCATCCAAGTGAGAAAAAGTTTTTTCTTTTTGAGTCGATTTTTTCATGTTTCAACAATCCGTGGCGACAAATTCAACTTCAGCTCCCGCCACCAGATTCATTTCTCCTGCGACCACACGCACCAGCGCATTGGCTTGAGCGAGCGAGGTTAAGTCGCCGGAACTACTCCAGCGCAGCGGTTTCAGCTCCATTCGGCCTGCTTTGAGTTCTGCTATCGCTGGCCAGAAAGTTTCCCGCGCATTGCCGTCGGCTTCAAGTTTTCCTGCTAACACGCCGCGTTGAAATAATTCTTTGGGCGTCGCGCCATTGAAGCTGTCCAGCACAGTGCGCGCAAATAGATTCAGGCAAACAAAGTGTGCCAGCGGGTTGCCTGGCAAGCCAAATGCGATCTGTTTGCCGCGCCGCGCGACGATGAGCGGCTTGCCCGGCCGTAGCGTGGTTTTACTGACGAGAATTTCAAAACCTAAGTCTTCAAGCAGCCGTCGCGTAAAATCATGTTCGCCCACGCTCGCGCCGCCGGAGATGAGCAACAAGTCAGCCGTTTCGATTTCGGATTTGATATTTGATATTTGATATTTAGCCGCCGATTCGTCTTCGGGCAAACGGTGCTGCGTAAACTCGGCGCTCCACTTTTCAAGAAAGGTGCGGACCAAAATGGAATTGGAATCGCGGATCTGGCCGCGCTGCGGCGTTTGTTCGGGCGGAATGATTTCGTTGCCGGTTGCGAAATGAACGGCCCGTGGACGGCGCGTCACCAAAGGCTTGGCGTGACCGACGCTGGCAAGCACCGCCAGCATGCCATGCGAAAGTGTGGTTCCGCGTTCGACTAAAATCTGCCCGGCGCGGCAATCATCGCCGCGAAAACGAATATTCGTTTCCGGTTCACGTTGCGTCACGCGCAGGCGTTCATCGGAAACTTCGGCATCCTCGCGCATGACGATTTGCAAGCCAGCGCCCGGTAGCGCGCCGCCGGTAGAAATTTTTACGGCCTCGCCGAGTTGCAATTCACGCGGTTTCCAGTCACCGGCGCGGATTTCTTCAACGATTTGAAATTCCGTCCGCGCATCATCGAGGCGCACGGCAAAGCCATCCACCGCGGATCGATCAAAAGCCGGTTGATCTTCTGGCGCAAGAGCGGGTTCGCGCAACACACGCTGAAGTGCCTCGCTCAAGGAAACGTTTTCCATCGCGAGCGGTTTGGCAAGCTCGCGGAGCAGGGCGATGACACTCTCGGCGCTGGCGGGTGAACTGATGTTGGCGGCGGTGCTCACGATTTAATTAAAGCGGAAAATTCAGCGGGCGACAGCGCGCGACGTTTCCAGATAGGCACGTCTTGTTTGAGGCGATTCATAAATTCCGTCAGCAAACCAAACGCCTCACCGCGATGCTTGGCAGCCATGCCAAGGTAAATGGCGGTTTCGCCCACGGGAATAATGCCGAGGCGATGGATGACGCTCACGGCGAGGCAGGGAAACTTTTCCGCCAGTGATTCTAAAATGCGGCGGATCTCGTTTTCGGCCATGGGCGAGTAGGCTTCGTATTCCAAAGCCGCAATGGCTGCCCCATTTTCTGAGGCGCGGACGTTACCAGAAAATTCGGCCAAAGCTCCGGCGCTGCCGGAAAATTCCTCAGCCAGCTTCGGCGCAATGATCGGTTCGCGCGTAAGTTGAATTTCAATTTCCATTTCAGCCGCCGGAGACGGGAGGGATCAATGCCACTTCATCGGTGTTGCAGAAAATCGTTGCTTGGTCGGCATATTCGCCATTGCGCGCCAGACGAGTTGAACTTTTAAACACAGCCAATTTTGGTTGCGCGGTGATCAGCTCGTTCCAAAGAGCGACATCATTCAATTCGAGTGTAACCGGCAAATCCAATTCAGCCATGCCGATGGCATCTTTGATTTGGGCGAAGAACAACACGCGCATAGTTTTAGTTTGCCGCTTCGAGCAGCAATTTGCCACCCGCAAAAACGAGCACGGCGGCGAGCACGCGGCTGAAGGTGACACTGCTCCAGCGGCGAGCCCCGTAATGCGTGCCGAGCAATGCGCCGATGACGGCCGGAACCGTCAGCCAGAGCAGCGGTCCCACGTGAGAAATCTTTTCCCAGCCGGCGCCGATGAGGCCGCCGATGGAATTGACGATGATGAATCCGGCCGCAATCCCGCCGGTGGTTTTAGGTTTCACCCAACGGAATAGATAGAGCAGGGGACTCAAAAAAACGCCGCCGCCAATACCCGTTAAGCCAGCGAGAAAACCCAAGCCCGCGCCGATGACGAGTGCAAGCGGCCAGAAAAACTTCCGCAAGGTCACGTCATCGGTTTGCCAGCGCGAGCGAAATAGTAAAATTAGTCCGGCGATGGTCAGCACGCTGCCGAGAATGAGTTTATAAGTGTGTGGACTGATCTTGATTTTACTACCCCAGATGGCGCACGGAACAGAAGCGACGGCGAACCAGAGAAGAATTTTCCAATCAAAATACCCAGCCCGCCAGAAACGCCACAGCGCGACGCTGGCGACGAGCACGTTGGTGATAAGCACGGCGACTTTCGCGGAAGTCGGCGCGATACCCAACACGGCAAGCGCGGCCAGATAACCCGTCGCCCCGCCGTGACCGACGGAGGAATAGAAAAACGCCACGGTAAAAACCGCCGCTAGTAGCAGCGCCCAATTGATAGTGGTCAGTTCATGCATAAATTTATTCTCCAGGATAACCCGTCAGTGCGGGAGCAGAATTTGGTTCGCGAAAATTGCGGACGCTTAAATCCACTGGTTTCATCGGCTGAACGTGACCGTCATAAAATAGTCCGTCCAGCCGACCGTTATGGCGCGGCGGATAATGTGTCTCGCTGCTGGTGCTGACGAATGGCAGAAACGGTGGACGTGGCGGCGCAGTGATTCGCGAATCCGCACAACCCGGCGTCCGACGATGATCCCACATGACGATGCGGTCGCTGGTCTGCGTGACAAAGCTGTCTCGCTGCGCCGCCGGACCGCCGGTGACATAATTCATCGCGTAGCCGCATTGCCATTGCTGTTCGATGGGGCATTTGAAAATGGTGACATTGTTTGTGGTGCCAAGAAACGGCGATAGCAGACCATTCTTGTAAGTTGCGCCAGGCGTGCCATCGGGGACTTGATAAGGGTCGTAGGGTGCCCACCAGATTTCGTTTGGCCCTGTGGGTGGCGGCGTGCCAGCACTTGTGCCACTCGGCACGGGCGAAGATAGACCGTAAGGATCGCTGGGCGTATCGGGGCACATCCGCTGCGGGCAGTTGATGTCATTGTTGTCACCGCGATACATCGTGTAGGCGAGGCCGGTTTGCTTGAGATTGTTCAGGCAGGTCGTTTGTTGTGCTTTCGCTTTGGCCTTGGCCAGTGCGGGCAAGAGCATGGCGGCTAAAATTGCAATGATGGCGATGACGACGAGCAGCTCAATGAGCGTGAATCCTTGTTTCTTCATGCCCCGCCATGAAACCTGAATCGATATATTCTGTCAAATATAACGATGGGTGTCGCGATAAAACCTTTTCCTCTTTTGAGGCGGACAACTTCATTCTGCTGCGGCTTCGTCAGTCAGTAATAGTTGAAGTTTTTTCCAAGAGCTTTCGCAAGCGCGGCGGCTATCGCTTTCCATTTTCCGGTAAAGCACTAAGGCTTTTTGCCCGAGCGGAGTGAGCGCCGCGCCGCCGCCGCTTTTGCCGCCGCGCGTCAGGGCGACGAGCGGCTTCATGGTTTGCACTAGCGACCACGCTTTCATGTAGGACATTTCCATGCGCTTGGCTGCTTCACCCAGTGAACCGGTCTCATTTATCAAAGTCAGCAGCGCCACTTTGCCGGGGCCGAGCATAAAATTTCCTTCTGCGCCAATCTGTAAACGCAGATTGAACGAGAGTGAATTGGCTGGTTTGGCTTGGGCGGTCATGCCTTTGAAGTATCAGCGCGCGGCTCATTTTTCAATCGCAAGGTGGCGCAGGCCGATTCACAGAGCCCGATGAAAGTTTCCTCCGCGAGATTCAATCGTTTGCCGCGCCAATGGATGATGCCCCAGCGACGGGAAAGTTTTTTGCGACCTAGCGGCAGCGCGAGGAGCGAGCCGTCTTCGATTTCTTTCCGGCAAATCCACGGTGCGAGAATGCTGATGCCGAGGCCGAGCTTCACGAGTTCTTTCGTCGCTTCCATGCTGCCGACTTCGAGCACGGATTTGAGCACCATCTCTTCGCGGTGAAAGTAATTTTCGATCAGTCGAAACGTGACGCTGCGCTTGCTGTAGAGAATGTAGTTCTGACGCGGAATTTCTTCGCGCTCCACTTTGCTGGCGCGGGCCCACGGGTGCATGGGCGAGACGATGAAGTGTAATTCGTCCGAGAAAAGCGGATGAAATTCCAACTGCGGTTCGCCGTCCACTTCCAGCGACAGCGCGAGATCAATGCGCTGTTTCAGCAGCGCGGTGACGAGTTCTGGCGTGTCACCCGGTTCCAGCGAAATGGCATGCTCGGGAAAACTTTCTTTGAATTCGCGCAACACTGGCGGAATCAAATGCTGACACGCCGTGGTGCTGGCACCGAGCCGCAGTCGTCCACGTCCCCATTTGCCCAGCGCACCGAGGGAATCGCGCGCCGCTTCCATTTCCGCCAAAATTTTTTCCGTGTGTTGCAAAAGCTGCTCGCCGGCCTGCGTGAGGACAACTTTTTTGCCCAGCCTGTCTAAAAGACGACAGCCTGCTTCGCGTTCGAGCGCCTTCATCGAGTGACTGATGCCGGATTGAGTCAAATGCAGCTCCCGCGCCGTCTGCGTAAAGCTGCCGGTGCGCGCGAGCACGCGAAAGGCGCGAAGCTGCCTGCTGTCGAGCGGTTCTTTCATCTATGAATCACTTTCATTCTTTCCATGCGCACAAATCAAAGCATTCATTGCGCCAAAAATTTCAGATGGCACGAACGCGGCTTAATCCACCGGTAGCAACTAAAACTGCTACGAAGTGAACAAAAAAAATCAGCCAACTCAAATCAGTGCGCCGCGCCCGTTGCGGCTCGGCTTTGTGCCGCTCACCGATTGCGCGCCGCTCGTCATGGCGGAACGGCTGGGGCTGTTCAAAAAATTCGGACTGCGCGTGCAGTTGAGCCGTGAACTTGGCTGGGCCACGGTGCGCGACAAAGTGGTGCATGGCGAATTGGAAGCCGCCCATGCGCTCGCCGCGATGCCGTTGGCGGCGACGCTGGGTCTTGGTTCCGTCGCAGCGGATTGTTTGACCGCGCTGGTGCTGAATCTGAACGGCAACGCGATCACGCTGGCGAATGACTTGTGGAAACGTGGTGTGCGCGATGGCAATTCCTTACGCGAGGCGATTCGGGCCGCGCGGCACGAAAAGATTTTTACGTTTGGCGTCGTGTTTTCGTTTTCCTCGCATCGTTACGTTTTGCGGAAGTGGCTTTCGGCCCACGGCATTGATCCGGATAAAGACGTGCGCATCGTCGTGGTGCCGCCGCCGCAGATGGCCGCGAATCTCAAGGTGGGTAATCTGGATGGTTTTTGTTCGGGCGAACCGTGGAATTCCGTGGCGGTGCAAGCGCGCGCTGGTTGGATTGTCGCGACGAGTGCGGAACTGGATCCCGGTCATGCCGAAAAAGTTCTGATGGTGCGACGCGACTTCGCAGAGTGCCGCAGCAACGAGCATCTCGCGCTCGTAGCCGCGCTATTGGAAGCCTGTGAATTTTGCGATCAAGCGGAGAACCATGCGGAAATCGCCAAGACTTTGGCGCGGCCGGAATACGTCGGTGTGCCAGCGGAAATTCTTATTCGCGGCTTGAGTGGCCGCTTGGATTGCGGCCAGAGCCGTCCGCGCGTTGTCGAAGATTTCTGTGTGTTCCACCGCCACGAAGCCAACGAGCCGTCGGGCGACAAAGCGGCGTGGGCCTTGCAGTTAGTTCGCGCCAGCGGGCTGTGTGCGGAGCCAGCGAATTTAAATTTTAGTTTGGGTCGGCGCGTGTATCGCGCCGATCTCCATCAGCAAGCCAGAAAAATTGTTTCCGAAACCCCAACCCCATTCCTCCATGAAAAAGCCTCAGAACTTGAAACCATCACTGTCTGAAATCTCTCGCCGCGCCTTTTTTGGCAAAGCTGCTAAAGGTGCTGCGCTCACCGCGTTATTTGCCGGTCTGCCGAAAGGCTGGATGGGCACGGCTTACGCCAGTGACGCGCCGGAAACGGCCGCGCTCAACTTCGGGATGATCGCGTTGACCGATTGCTCGCCGATTGTCATCGCGCATGAAAAGGGATTATTCAAAAAATACGGCATCAATTCCACCGTGACCAAAGGTGCGAATTGGGCGGCTATCCGCGACAATCTTTCCAGCGGCTCGATTCAAGCCACGCACATGCTGATTGGCATGCCGCTCGCCTCGACGATGGGCCTCGCCGGTTCACCGAAGAAACCGATGATTATCCCGTGGTTGATGAACCGTAACGGCCAGGCGATTTCGCTCAAGACTGAGTGGAAAGGTAAAGTTGGAGCGGATCCCAAAGCCATCAAGCCCTTTGTAGATCAAGCCAAGAGCCTCGGGGAACCACTCACCTTTGCGATGACTTTCCCGCCCGGCACACATGCGATGTGGATGCGTTATTACCTCGGCGCTGGCGGCATCAATCCTGATAAGGACGTGGCGTTGATCACGGTTCCACCCGCACAAATGTTGTCCAATATGAAAGTCGGCAAGATGGACGGCTTTTGCGTTGGTGAACCATGGAATGCGCGTGGTATCGCAGACGGCATTTCCTTTACCTCCGTCTCCACGCAAGACATGTGGAAAGATCATCCGGAAAAAGTCTGCGCGTTCACCGCTGAATTTGCGGATAAAAACCCCAAGACCGTGAAGGCGGTTCTCAAAGCGCTACACGAAGCCAGCGTGTGGCTCGACGTGATGGATAATCGGCCCGAGCAATGCGCCATCGTCAGCAAACCGACTTACATCAACTGCGAAGCGAAAACGATTCTTGGCCGTTTGCAGGGGCATTATGACTATGGCGATGGTCGCACCAAGGAAGACGAATTTTACATGCATTTCAGCAAGCGGAACTGCAATTACCCGCAGCCGAAATACGCGAAGTGGTTTCTCTCCCAATACCGCCGCTGGGGCTTGGTCAAAGGTGCGCCGGATTACGAAGGCATCAGCAAGCAGGTCATGCGCACCGACATCTACGAAGAAGCGATGAAGGAAATCGGCTACACGCACGGCGGCTTGGATAACAGCAAAGAAACGTTGTTCGACGGTGTGACGTTTGATCCGACGGCCGACTTGGAAGCGTATGCCAAAGGCTTTGCGGTCAACTCTGTCAAAGGCTGATGTGACTGCCGCCGTAACGAACCGGCGCGAACTCTGGCGACAATCCTCCGTCTGGCGACGCGCTTTCAAGTTAGGGTTCACCACTGGTTTGTTGCAGGCGGCAGTAAATCAGGGCGATGTCTGGCTGCACCAGACCCAGACTTGGGTCACGGTTTTCAAGACCATCGCCTCGCCCGTCATCGGGTTCACTTTGGTGTTGGTGGCAGCGGCGGAAACGTGGGTGCAAAAAACTTCGGAAGAAAAATTTAAATGAAGACTTTCAAATTTGACTGGTTCGTTCTGCCGTTCATCGGCGTCGTGGCAGTGCTATTGCTCTGGCAAATCTCCTGCGCGACCTGGGCGAAGGACTTGCCTACGCCAATGAAAACCTGGGAAGTCAGCAAGCCTTACGTCATGGAACCCTTCGCCAAACGAGGCGAAATGGATCAGGGCATTTTGCGCTTCACTTGGTATTCGCTGATTCTCGTTGCCAAAGGCTACGCGCTCGCGCTCATCATTGGCACGCCGATTGGATTTTTTCTGGGTTTGTCCAAAGCCTTCACCAAAACGTTCGACCCTATCATCCAAGTGTTGCGCCCGGTCTCGCCGCTCGCGTGGTTGCCGCTAGGCTTGGTGTTGTTTTTGAGCGCGGGCAAAAATGCTTCTGAACTCGGCGCGCTGTTCACCATTGCGATTTGCTCGATGTGGCCGACGGTGATGAACACCGCCGTGGGCGTCCGCGCGATTCCGCAGGATTACCTCAACGTCGCCAAAGTCCTGAAACTTTCCCGCACCAAGACTTTGTTCAAAGTGCTCATCCCCGCAACGCTGCCGTATATGTTCACCGGCTTTCGGTTGAGCTTGGGCATCGCGTGGCTGGTGATTGTCGCGGCGGAAATGTTGACGGGTCGTCCGGGTGTCGGTGGTTTTCTGTGGCAGGAATACAACGCACTCATCTACGAACACATCATCCTTTGCATCATCACGATTGGCGTCGTTGGCTTCATCCTTGACCGGTTGATGAGTCTGGTGGAAAGCAAATTCAAAGCTGGCTGACCTGTGCCTTACCTCGAATTAAATAACGTCTCGAAAAGCTTCGGCGGCGCTTCGGTGTTGAAAGACATCAACCTGAACGTCGAGCAGGGCGAGTTCGTGGCCATCGTTGGATTTTCCGGCGCGGGCAAAACGACTTTGATTTCGCTCATCGCCGGTTTGCTCAAGCCCGATGCGGGTTTGGCGAAGCTCAACGGGTTGCCCATCACCGGCCCCGGTCCTGATCGTGGGATTGTTTTCCAGAACTACTCGCTGCTGCCGTGGCTCTCGGTCTTTGAAAATATTCTCCTCGCCGTTGAAGCGGTGAATCCCAATTGGAGCCCCGCGCAGAAACGGGAGCACGTTGAAAAATACATCGCGATGGTGAACCTCACGCCTGCGCGTGACAAAAAACCGCACGAACTTTCCGGCGGTATGCGCCAACGCGTTTCCGTAGCGCGGGCATTGTCCATGGATCCGCAAATCCTCTTGCTGGACGAACCGCTCTCGGCGTTGGATGCGCTGACGCGTGCGACGTTGCAAGATGAAATCTCCCGCATCTGGCTGGAAAATAAAAAGACCGTCGTGCTCATCACCAACGATCCCGACGAAGGTATTTTGTTGGCCGATCGCATCATTCCGCTGACGTCTGGGCCGGGCGCCACACTCGGGCCGGAAATCGTGATTGATTTGCCTCGTCCGCGCGATCGCAAGGCCATCAATCATTCGGATCGCTTCAAAGAAATTCGCAAGCAAGTCATCGCGTTCATGCTCGATTCCAAAATCGACCGGCACAACGCCGTGACGCGCAAATTGATTTTACCGGATATCGAGCCGGAAGATTTGGATCGTCCGCCGCGCATTCACTCGGGTAAGGCGCGCCCGATTCGCTCCAGTGAAATCAAATCCGAAACCGTGGAGGTTGCATGAGCGATTACGTTGAACTATCCCAATTGACCAAGTCGTATCCTTCGCCCAAAGGCGAGTCGCTCATCGTCAAAAATTTTGATCTGCGCATCAAGAAAGGCGAATTCATCACGCTCATCGGCCACTCTGGTTGTGGCAAAAGCACGGTTCTTTCCATGCTTGCTGGTTTGAGCAGCATTACGGATGGCGGCATCATTCTTGCCGGCAAAGAACTTTCCGGCGCAGGGCCGGATCGCGGTGTGGTGTTTCAATCGCCGTCGCTGTTGCCGTGGTTCACGGCGCTGGAAAATGTCATGCTCGGCGTGAATCAGGTTTTTTACACCGCGAGCAAAGAAGAGCGCCGTGAGATCGCAGAATATTATCTTTCTGTCGTTGGTCTCGCGGATTCGATGCACAAAAAACCGGCGGCCCTTTCGCAAGGCATGCGCCAACGCGTCGGCATCGCCCGTGCCTTTGCGCTCAAGCCCAAGATGCTGTTGCTGGATGAGCCGTTCGGCATGCTCGACACGCTGACGCGTTACGAACTCCAGCAGGTGCTGATTGATCTGTGGAGCCGCAACAACATTACCGCGCTGATGGTCACGCACGACGTGGATGAAGCGTTGTTCCTGAGTGACCGCGTGGTGTGTATGACCGATGGCCCGGCGGCAGAAGTAGGCGAAATTCTCGAAGTGACTTTCCCCCGTCCGCGTGATCGCAAGGCCGTGATGGAGCATCCGGATTATTACAAACTGCGCGGTCAGTTGATTGAATTTCTCGAAGTGCGAGCGCATCGCCAGCCCGTTGCGCCCGTGAATCCAGCCGTTTCTGTCGAAGCGGAAAAATTTCGTAAAGCCCTGTTGAACCTAGTCTGAAAACCAACCTTCAAACCTAAATCAAAAATGAAAGCTACCCTTAAGACCCTCTCGACTGGCGCGCTGGTGCTCGCCGCCCTCAACGAAGTTCAGGCGCAATACGCGCCGCCGCCGCCGCCCACGCCGTTCCAAGGTTTCATCAACGAATACCTGCGGGCCAAAGATCCTTACGCCAACCAATGGGACATCGGCGGCGACATCCGCTTGCGCTATGAAGCCAAAGAAGGTTTTGGCATCGCCGGTAAATCTGGCTCCGTCGATTTTCGCGACCACGGTGTGGATGTGAACAACGAATACTTTCTGTCAAAAATTAAAGTCCACGTCGGCTACACGGATAAATGGTGGAACGCTTATGTCGAAGGCCGCAGCAGCGTGGCCTCCAGCGACGAACGCGCGGCGTATGGCAATGTGCCTGCAGTCACCGGCACCAACAAACGCGTCGGCTTCGGCCCGGAAGCCGATGCGCTGGATTTGCATCAAGCGTATGTGATGGTCGGGAACCACAAAGAATTCCCCGTTTCGCTCAAAGTGGGTCGCCAGGAATTGAGCTACGGCGAAGAACGGTTAGTCGGTGCGTTTGCGTGGAATAATATTGGTCGCTCGTTTGATGCCGCGAAAGTGCGCTGGCAGAACAGTTGGTTCGCCGCCGATTTCTTCAGCGGTCAGCCAGTCGTGCCGCATGACAGCCAATTCAATAAACCCAATGGCTACGACACACTCTCCGGCGTTTATGCCACCAGTTTGCTGGTGCCTAAGACCATCGTGGAGGGCTACTTTCTTGCCCGCAACGCCGGACGTCAGGCGATTCGTTTTGATAACAGCCCGCAATTTCCGCAACCCACCGCCCGTGATATTTACACCGTTGGTGGCCGCTTAAAAAATAAGCTGAACGAAATTGGCAACTGGGATTATACCGTGGAAGGCGCGTATCAATTCGGTGATTACGCCGCCACCGCCACGTCCAAGCGCCTCACGCAAGACGCATTCATGTTCGTTTTGCAAGGTGGCTATACCTTTGCGGATGCTTGGGCCACCCCGCGTATCGGGTTGGAATATTCCTATTCTTCCGGCGACAAAAATTCTGCTGATGGCACGCACGGCACGTTCGATAATCTCTTTCCCACGAACCACAAGTTCTACGGTTACATGGATCTTTTCTCGCTGCAAAACTTGCAGGACTTACGCGCCATCTATCAGTTGAAACCTACGCCGCGCAGCAGCGTTTCGCTGGAAGGTCATATGTTCTGGTTGGCGGATACAGCCGACGTGCTATACAACGTCGGCGGCGGTCCACGCACGACTGGCGGCTATGGGGTGCATCCTGGCTACGACAGTTACGTCGGTTCCGAAGTGGATTTAATCGCCGGTTATGCCGTCACGCGTTACGCTCAAGTTGAAGCGGGTTACGGCCATTTCTTCACCGGTAAATATATTGATCAATCCGTCGCGGGCGTCGGCGGCTCCAAGGATGCGGACTGGGTTTATGTTCAGACCACCATCAAATTCTAATCGCCCCGAGGTTTCTCCGGCTGTCGCGTCCCGTCGTTCGACGGGGCGCGCAGCCATTTTAATTGATTGCTGAATGAACTCTGTTCCCTTCATTCCTGAAAACGCGCCGTTCTCCACCGAGCAACGCGCCTGGCTCAATGGCTTTCTCGCCGGTCTGCATGCGCCCGTCGGCAGCGCACCACTGGCGGCGAACGGAACCGCTGCGCCCACGCCGAATGGCGAACCATTGTTCATTCTTTTTGGCTCCCAGACCGGCAGTGCGGAGGGGCTTGCTAAAAAAATCGCCAAGGAATCCAGCACGCGCGGGTTCACCCCAAAGATTTTGCCGCTGAATGATTTCGCGTCGGCGCAGCTCACCGCCACGAGTAAGGTCCTCATCATTTCCAGCACTTGGGGCGATGGCGAACCGCCGGACAACGCGGTGAATTTCTGGAATTGGATTAATGCGGAAACCGCGCCGCGTTTGGAAAACCTAAACTTTGCCGTGCTCGGTCTGGGCGATAAAAACTATTCTGATTTCTGCGGCGCTTCGAAAAAATTCGACGAGCGCCTCGTCGCTCTCGGTGCGAAACGTTTGCAACCGCGCGGCGAATGCGACGTGGACTACGAAGCCGTCGCGAAAACTTGGGTCGCCGGTTTGTGGGATAAGCTAGGTTCGAACAGCGCGCCCAGCCCGACGAATGGAAATACCACAGACGAGAACCACACTGTCAACGGCGCAGGCGGGACACCCGCGCTACTTTATGACAAGGCGCATCCATTCCCCGCGCGCTTGCTGACCAATCGTTTGCTTAACCAACCCGGCTCCGGCAAAGAGGTGCGCCACTTTGAAATCGCGCTGGGCGGCAGCGGCCTCGCATACGAAGCTGGCGATGCGTTGGGCGTTATTCCCGAAAATTGCCCCGAACTCGTCGCACAAATTCTTGCGGCACTAAAAGCCACCGGCGACGAACCCGTGCGCGTGGATGATTTAGTGCTGCCACTGCGCGTCGCGCTCACGCAGAAATTCGATCTCGGCAAACCGCCGATGGAATTGCTGGCGGAGCTTGCGCAACGCTCGCCAGCGAGTAAACTCACGGCGCTGCTCCAGCCGGAGCGGGCGGCAGATTTGAAAAATTGGCTCTACGGACGTGACGTGCTTGACGCGCTGTTACTTTCCGCCAAGCCATTTACCAGCGCAGAATTGATTAGCTTCCTGCGCAAGCTCGCCCCGCGACTCTACTCGATTTCCTCCTCGCCCAAAGCGCATCCCGGCGAAGTGCATCTCACCGTCGGCGCGGTGCGCTACGAAAGTCACGGTCGTAAACGCAAAGGCGTGGCCTCTACCTTTCTCGCGGACCACGCGGCCAAAGCTGGCGCGGTAAAAGTTTTCGTGCAGCCATCACACGGTTTTAAGCCGCCGCCGAATGGCGATGTGCCGATGATCATGGTCGGCCCCGGCACGGGCATCGCGCCGTTCCGCGCGTTTTTGGAAGAACGCGCCGCCGCCGGAGCGAAAGGTAAAAACTGGTTATTCTTTGGCGATCAAAAGCGCAGCGCCGATTTTCTTTACGAGGAACAATTGACCGCATGGCAGAAAAGTAATTTTCTCACGCGCTTGAATTTGGCGTTCTCGCGCGACCAAGCGCAGAAGATTTATGTTCAAACGCGCATGACGGAAAACGCCGCTGAACTTTGGGCGTGGCTCGAAGCGGGCGCGCACTTCTACGTCTGCGGCGATGCCTCGCGCATGGCCAAGGATGTGGACGCGGCGTTGCATCAAGTGATTGAAACGGCCGGTGGAAAATCGGCGGACGAAGCGAAGGCTTACGTTGCTAAATTGAAATCCGACAAACGCTATCAGCGGGATGTTTATTGAATGAGCGCTTCGCTGCCAGAACCGATTGCGAACGCCGGTTTCAACGCCGAGCAGAAGGAGTATTTGTCTGGTCTGTTCGCGGGCGCAGCGGCGCGCGGCCAGAGTTTCAGCGAGGTTGTCACCGCCTCAAAAATTCCCGAAGACGAGATTCTCGAAGAGCGCATCAAGCGTGAGTTGCATCCGCTGGATGCCTACGAACAGTTGGTTGAAAATGCCATCGGCAACAAAGCGCCAGACAAGGAAGATTTGTTCCGCTTCAAATGGCACGGGCTTTTTTTTCTCACACCAGTGAAGGAAGGTTTCATGTCGCGCCTGCGGATTCCCGGTGGCGTGCTGAAGTCGTATCAGCTTCGTGAACTCGCTCACATCGCGCAACAACTCACGAGTGGTTATATCCAGGTGACTACGCGCGCGAATCTCCAGATGCGCCTGATTCAACCGCGCGATTGTCCCGAATTTTTGCGGCGTATTCAGGCCATCGGCTTGCACACGCGCGGCGCGGGCGGCGATAACATCCGCAATCTCACGATGAATCCCACAGCGGGCATTGACCCGGTGGAGCTGATTGATACGCAGCCATTCGTGCATGACTTGGCGCAAATCATCATCAATGACCGCGCGTTTTATGACCTGCCGCGCAAGTTCAACATCGCTTACGACGGTGGCGGCTTGATTGGTTCCGTCGAAGACACCAACGACATCGGCGTGAAAGCCGTTAAGCTAGGTGAAGAAATTCTTTTCCGCATCGCCTTGGGCGGAGCCACGGGACATAAGAGTTTTGCCCGCGATCTCGGCGTGGTCGTGCCGCCCGCTGAAATCAATAAAGTCGTGGCGGCGATTGTGCGCGTGTTCATCGAAAACGGTTGCCGCACTAACCGCAAAAAAGCGCGCCTCAAGCATCTGTTGGAGACGATGACGTTCGAGGAATACCTCGCGCTCGTGGAAAAAAAACTCGGCACTACTTTGCGTCGAGTGCCTTACGAGGCATCGCAAATGCGATGGGCCTCGCAGGAACTGGCGCATTCGCACGTCGGCGACTTTCCGCAGAAGCAGCGCGGGTTTAATTACGTCGGCGCAACGTGTCCCGTCGGTCACATCGCGCCGAAACAGTTGTTGCGCGTAGCGGAATTGGCCGAGCTTTACGGCAACGGCGAAGTGCGTCTGACCGTCTGGCAAAATTTTATTATTCCGAACGTGCCAGATGCGTTCGTGCCGACCTTGAAGAAGGCGTTGGACAAAGCCGGTTTACCCACGAAGCAATCAAATCTCGCGAGCGGCATCATTGCTTGCACGGGAAATTCCTACTGTAAATTTGCGCAGGCCGACACGAAAGGGCACGCGCTAGAAATCATCAAGCAAGTCGAGCGACGCCTCGAACTCGATCAGCCCGTGAACATCCACGTCACCGGTTGCCCGAATTCCTGCGCGCAACATTACATGGGCGACATCGGCTGCCTCGGCACGAAAACAAAAATCGGTGGCGAGAGTCTGGATGCGTATCATATTTTTGTCGGCGGCGGCTTCGCGGGGAATCAGGCGATTGGTCGGCAGGTTTTTTCGGGCGTTACGGCGAACGAATTGCCCGTTATGATTGAGAAGATGTTGCGCGCATACCAAACCAACCGAGTCGATCAGGAGACCTTTCAGCAATTCTCCACGCGCCATGATTTGAACGCGCTGCAAATCATTTTTGCCGGCGACCACTAAAATGTCCGCTGCCACCGTGCAAAATATCCGCTCCGTTTGCCCTTACTGCGGCGTCGGTTGCGGCCTGATTTTACAGGTGGAAAACGGTCGCGTGCAGAAAGTTCTCGGCGATAAAAAACACCCCGCTAATTTTGGACGGCTTTGCACGAAGGGAATCACTTGCGCCGAACCGTTGACCGCGCCAGACCGTTTGAAATTCGCTTTTCTGCGCGAGCAAAAAACTTTGCCCCTGCAGCAAACGCCGCTGGACGCCGCCCTGGCCCAGACCGCTGCGCGACTCCAAAAAATTATCGCCGAGCACGGACCGGATGCGGTGGCGCTTTACGTTTCCGGGCAGCTTTCGATGGAGTCACAGTATCTTGCAGGTAAGCTGGCAAAGGGTTTTCTCCGCACGAACAACATTGATTCCAACTCGCGTCTGTGCATGGCGAGTGCGGCGAGTGGCTACAAGCTTTCGCTCGGTGCGGATGGTCCGCCGGGTTCGTATCAGGACATAGACCGTCTGGATTGCGCACTCGTCATCGGCTCGAATATGGCGGAGTGCCACCCGATTTTATTTTTGCGTTTGCTCGACCGGAGAAAAAATTCTGGCGCAAAAATTATCGTGGTAGATCCGCGCCGCACGCCGACGGCGGAGAAAGCGGATTTATTTTTGCAGATTAAACCCGGCACCGACTTGGCGTTGCTGAACGGAATTTTGCATCTGCTCGAAAAAGCCGGGCGCGTGGACGAATCATTTATTTCGCGCCACACCGAAGGCTGGGCGGAACTGCAAGCGTTGTTGAAGGACTATCCGCCCGCATGCGTCGCGGCTATCACCGGCTTGCGTGAAGCAGAAATTCGCCTTGCGGCACAATGGCTTGGTGAAGCATCGGAATTCACGACGTTTTGGACGATGGGCTTGAATCAAAGCACGCACGGCACTTGGCAGACGAATGCCATCTGCAATCTGCATCTCGCCACCGGCAAGATTTGCCGTCCTGGCAGCGGGCCGTTCTCGCTCACGGGTCAACCGAATGCGATGGGTGGTCGCGAGGTCGGTTATTTGAGCCACACGTTACCCGGCCAGCGTTCAATTGTGAGTGCAGAAGATCGCGCGTTCGTCGAAAAAATTTGGGGCGTGGCGGACGGAACGATTTCACCCACGCCGGGCTTGGATGCGGTGGCGCTGTTCAAAAAAATGGTGGCGGGCGAGGTAAAAGCGGTATGGATCATCGGCACGAATCCGGTGGCCTCAATGCCGAATCGCAGTCGCGTAATCGCCGGTCTGGAGCGCGCGGAATTAGTCATCGTGCAAGATGCCTTTCACCCGACGGAGACGACACGCTATGCCGACATTTTGCTGCCGGGCGCTCTTTGGGCCGAGGCCGATGGCACGATGGTTAACTCCGAACGCAACGTCACTTTCATGCCGCGCGCAGTGGCGCCGCCGGGTGAAGCGCGTGGGGATTGGCAGCTCATCGCGCAAGTCGCGCAGCACATGGGCTTCGGAGAACATTTTAATTACGCGCACGCTAGTGACGTGTTTGACGAGATTCGGCAGACCATGAATCCGCAATCCGGCTATGATTTACGCGGGATTTCTTACCCGCGATTACAGGAGCAATCACAACAATGGCCTTGCGCGCCGGACGCAGAAACGGGCAAAGCCATTCGCTATGTGACGCCGGATAATTCCCTGAAATTTCCCACGGATTCCGGTAAAGCAAAATTATTGGCGCGTCCATTTCTTCCACCCGCCGAAGCACCGGATGCAGAATTTCCGTTTGTGCTGACAAACGGCCGGCTCGCGCACCAGTGGCATACGCTCACGAAAACCGGCAAGGTGGCGTCGCTGAATAAGCTGAATCCTGGCGCGTTTGTGGAGTTGCATCCCGACGACGCGGTGCAACTCGGTATTGAGAACCAGTCACTGGTCAAAGTCAGTTCGCGGCGTGGCTATGCGATTTATCCGGCGGTCGTCACGACGCGGGTTCGGCCCGGCGATTGTTTTGCGCCGATCCATTGGAACGATGAGTTTGGCAAAAATCTATGCGTCAACTCCACGACGACCGAGGCGGTAGATGCCATTTCGTTGCAACCGGAATTCAAATTTTCCGCCGTGGCGTTGAGTAAAGTAACGTTGGAAATTCCGGCGGAATTTTCCACACACCAGAAAAATTATCTCTTGGGCTTGCTGGCGGAAGTCAATTCGCGCGGCCGGGGCATTCCTGAAAATGCGCCATTCACCGCCGAGCAGCGGGAGTTTATTCGGCGCTCGTTAGCGCGGGGCGGACCATAAATTAAGGTTGTCGGAGCTGTTCTCAAACTGCATTTTGCGCCTGTGAAAATTCACCATATCTTCATCTCGCCCGGCCATAATTTTTATGGCCATAACGGGAGATTGCCTGGTCAGCAT
>CAIWFB010000218.1 GCA_903911825.1 uncultured Verrucomicrobia subdivision 3 bacterium | reverse complement strand
TTCGAAAACGATGTCCGGTCGAACCATCGCCGGTGCGCTGGGCTTTTCAGCGGAGCAAAGCAGCATTGTCGATCCCGATTCGCGAATGACCCGTGTGCGGAGAATGCCATCATGCCAGCCATGATTCAGACAGACGCCGTTTTCCAACTGCCCTGAAAGCGTCGCCTCCAACGGTGCAGAAGAAGTATTGCGCACGGTAAATTGAAAGATCGTGGCGGGCAGACTGGAATCTTCCGTGTTCAGAGGGATGAAGGGTGAAAAGGCCTCCAACTTCACGGCCACCGGCAGGGCGGCATCCGTGTAATTCACAATGCCAACCGGATATTCGCCGCGAAAAGTGATTTCGGAAAAGTCTTCGCGATCTAACGAGAACGTCTTATCGCCAATCTTTAGCGAAAAGTTCTGCTCCAATGGCGAGGCGGGCGTGGGCGGCGCGGCATAGTGCCCATCGCCAGTGCTGATACGCTCATTGAAAATGCCCCAATGCCAGAGCCGACCGTCGCCGCCGAGATAAAGTTGCCCCGCACCGATACCGCCGACGGGCATCCCGACAAATTTCAGTTCGCTGCCCCGCAACACCTCCGGCTCGCCGCGCGCGAAAAGCGACTTCACCCACTCGGGCGACAGTTTTTTATCAACAGGGACAAACCGGTCAAAATCCTCGCGCGTGAACGGACCGGCCATCGCGGGCAGGCGGGAAAAGACCAAGCCGAGCGTGGCCGCAGCGGAAACTTTTGCAAAGTCGCGGCGCGTCCAACCTTTTGAATCGGACATGAAATTCATTTTTGTTCCGCAAAGATCAGGTTGAGTTCAGCCAAAGAGGCAAAGGGCTGCTTTGAACGAAAACCGGTTTTCGCCATAAATTTTACAAAGCGAGTTTCGACCGGTTTATTGAATTTCACGGTCTTCAATTGAGCATCCCGCTGGAACGAACCCTCCGCAACTGGTTCGCCCCAGTGCTGTCCATCGGCGCTGGTGAAGACCGCGTAGTCCTTGACCCAACCGTTCTGGCTTCCGTCCTGACGCGGCAGACAAGAGATGCCGTCCAGTTTTGCGGGTTTGGGCAATTCCAGAACCAGTTCGTGCGGGAAATTGGGAGCCGTGCCCTCCCAAGGCGTATGCCAGAACGTATTTGTGTCACCGTCCAGAACCTGCTCGGCGGCATTTTCGGTGGAGGCCTCACTATCGGCGTAAATTTTGGCACCGTATTTCCCAACACTCCCGAATTCAAATCCGGTCAGTTTGAAGGGATAGGCGTAAACGCTGGGACGTTGAAAGGGCTGTAGTTTTGGCAGGGTGATGGTGATGTGTCCATCTTGGATCAGATAATCGAGTTTGTTCGTGTTACCTAAAAGCGTTACGGACGCGTTTGGAGCTGCCTCGGTAATGTTTACCAGCTTCAGCGAAAGCTGCTCATTCGTTTTCGGCCAATCCAAGGCGATGGCGTAAAGCGTTTTGTAATCCTTGCTCTGAGTGTAGCGCACAGATACCGCAGCATCCGTGTGGTATTTCCCCTTCAAATCCGGGCCCTCGCCAAAGACTTGATATGGGCGGGTGGCGTATATGGCCTCACCGTTGACTTTTAACCAGTTCCCAACTTCGAGAAATGTATCCTGCACGACGTCAGGGATTGTGCCGTCAGAGCGCGGGCCGATGTTCAATAACAGGCATCCGTTCTTGCTGACGACGTCCACCAATTGATCAATGCACCACTGCGGTCCACGGTAGATGTCATCCGCACCTCGGAAAGGATCATCTTTTTTATAGCCCCAGTTTTGTTGCGGCGAGGTATCAGTCTGCCACGGTTGTTTTCTGATCGCGGGCATCGCGCTCTGCTCCAGGTCGAGCACGGCAGCCTTCTCCGGAAATGCATCCCCCTTGTAACAAAGCACGACCTCTTTGCTCCAGTCTCGTGCCCGGTTGTAATAATGAGCGGCAATCTTGGCCCGGTAGTCGGCATAGGAAGGCCGTTCGATTCCTGCGTCGAACCACAGCATTTCCGGCTTGATCAACTCGATTAACTCGATGCTGCGCCAAAATTCATCAGCATCGTAACGCGAATCTTTTGGAGGCCATTCGTGGTTGTCGTGCGGCACCCCATACAATTCGACGTTGGCAGGGTCCATTGTGTCAAACTCGGGTTTGAACGTATACCACCGCCAGTGCCAGGCATAATGGGACGAAACACCGAACTTCAGCCCCTGCTTGCGAACCGCCCTGGCCAGTTCAACCGCCACATTTCGTTTCGGTCCCATCTTGGCGGCGTTCCATTTTGAAAACGAAGTGTCATACATGGCGAAGCCATCGTGATAGGTCGCCACTTCCACGACGTATTTGGCGCCACACTCCTTGAAGAACGAAGCCCATTCATTTGGATCCCATTTCTTGGCGGTGAACTGTGGAATAAAGTCCTTGTAACCAAAAGTGTCTTGGTTGCCATAGTATTTTTGGTGATGATCAAAAATCGTGCCGTAAACCAAGTCTCGCAAACTGGGATCAACTACACTGTAGGGCTGATACATGAAGGCACCGTAATCCGCAGTGCCGTAAGCGGGAACCGAGAAAATTCCCCAGTGCAGGAAGATTCCAAATTTGGCATCACGAAACCATTCGGGCACTTGATATTGATTCAGCGACTGGAGATTGGGTTGGAAGGGGGCATCGAGTTTCAAAGGATACCGCACAGCATTCGGACCGCTCCATTGCAGCGATGAACTCGCTGCGGTTTTGAAATCCTCCCCTTTCGCTTCGGTGAATGCCAACGTTAGCCAAACGGACGCCAATGCGAACGTGAAAGTTAGAGAGCGGCATTTTGAAAATTGTTTTTTTGGTGAGTGGTCTGAGTTCATGTGAGCCGAGGCATTCGATTGATTCAATAAATTACCAAACTCGCATCAGCATCACGCCATGCCGCGGCACCGTGGCGGAAAAGCTATCTTTGAATCTGCCGAAATCTTTCTGCCGCCACAGGTCGCGAACATGTAATTTGCCTTTTAGTCCGAGGTCGGCCCATTTGACCTGCACTTGTGTTTCTTCCCCAAGATTGAAGAGGCCAACTGCTTTGGAACCATCGGCCAGATCCTTCGCGAGGATGCAGGTGCTTTGGGTCGCCGAAATAGTTTTGGCTTGTTGGCCCAGTGGATCCTGATCCACGGCGAGGACTTCGTCGTTCTCCAAAAGATTCAAGGTGAACGCATCTAGCTGCGTCATGTCGCAGCCAATCAACAGCGGCGCAGAAAGCAGGCACCAAAGACTGATGTGGGTGTATTGTTCATTCGGTGTGAGGTGGGTGGGATGCAAATTGCCCCAACCTATCTTGCCAACGATCAACATATCTGGATCGTTCCAATGCCCCGGGCCGGCAAACGGAGCGGCTTTGTCCTGATCAAAACCAATCCGATACAGGCTGATCCAACTTTCATAAATATCGCTGGTTGTGCGCCATGAATTGCCGTTAACCGATGCGCCCCATTCCCAAACATCCTTCATTCCGTATTGGCAAAGGTTGAACACAATGTCGCGGTTTTGCTGTCGCAGATGTTTTCCCATGACCAGAAAGGGATACGCCGCTACGGCTTGATCGTTCGTTCCTTTGCTTTCGGCCCACGTGGGAATGTCCCTCGCATCTGGGTTCTTGCCATTGGCGATGTCCTTGTAGCTGCACCAATCATATTTCAAATAGTCCACACCCCACGCGGCATATTGCGCCGCATCCTGTGCTTCATGTTGCCAACTCCCGGCGCACCCGCCGCAAGTCCATGGGCCGGGAGATGAATAAAGGCCGGCTTTCAATCCGAGACTATGGATGTAGTCAATCATCCCCTTCATGTCTGGAAAGCGCGCGTTGGGCAAAATATTTCCACGCGGATCTCGAATCGGCCCGCGCAATGTAGCGTCGGTCGAATCACGATGATTCTGCCAGTAGTCATCCACGTTGACGTATGTCCAGCCGTGATTGATTAGACCGCTTCTAACCATTGCCTCGGCTGCTGCCTTGACCTTTTCCTCCGATACCGCGCTCGCAAAACAATTCCAACTGTTCCACCCCATCGGAGGTGTCAGCGCAATTTTGTCGCCGACCACAATCTTGAATTTGCTTTTGGCTGAACCGAGGGCGTTCTTTGCGTGCAAGGTGACGCTGTATTCGCCCGCGCGGCTGATGGAGCCGGTGATGCGTCCGGTTTGTGGGTCCAACTGCAACCCGGCAGGCAA
The DNA here is from genome assembly GCA_903911825.1 of uncultured Verrucomicrobia subdivision 3 bacterium. GTDB lineage: Bacteria > Verrucomicrobiota > Verrucomicrobiia > Limisphaerales > UBA11358 > UBA11358. Next base: position 6,528 of record CAIWFB010000218.1, on the reverse strand, counting down.
ATCCGAAGCGCCGAAGGTCATTGGCCGGTCGCCGGTCGCGGCGATGGTATAGAGAAAAGGCGAGCTCGGCCGAACCCCAAAAACTTTTGCACCGTTGATACGTGGTTTGGGAGAGGCCGCTGGAGTCAAAATGACCGCAGGTTCCACTGGGACAGCCATGGTTGCGATTCGCGCTCCGTCAACCACATCAAAACGAGCATCAGCCCAGTCGGCGTGATCAGCCCCGATTCCACCGCTGGCGGCATTGGCCTCCAGAATCAAGGTTTTAACACCTGTCAGTTCCAAGGTCACAGGCTTTGCTGGTTCGCCGGCGCGCATTACGCCACTACGCCAAAGTTCCTTTCCATCGCCCCGAACAAAAAACTCAACACTCGCGCGCGGACTGTTCACTTCACCGTCCACTCCGACGCTGGCAGAGAACGATCGCGCATTGCTGTTCACATTCACATACAAAACACTGTCACAATGCGTTCCGAAACCACGTTTGAAAGTCTGCCCTCCAATGCTCAATCCATGACCATCTACTGATTGATTTTTGTGCGGTTCAGCCCAGCTTTGGGTTGTGAGCGAAAGATCCAGTTCATCCAGCCAGACTATGTCTGCTTCGACCCTTGAAACGTTCAGTGCCAGCAGCCAGCAACAAAGCAGGAAAACGAAAATGATTCGGCTGCGGATTAAGGCTGGCCGGCCAGCGTTAATCTTGAGATTGCTGTTTGTCATGGAATTTCAAATCGAGTTTGACGTTTTTTGCCTCATACACGAAGTGACTAGTTCTCACTACCCGCATCAAAATCCAAAATTGTCGCTTGCCCAGCCTGACGTTAAAGTCAGATGGTAAAATCTTTCTGGCATCTTCTAGATGAATTGTTTTGCCCCATGTAGTGATAATTAGTCATTGGGGAAAAGCTTTCCGAACTTCAACATCAGGGCGATAACAAGCGCCAATGCGATCAGCCATCATCCAGTTTTGCCTCATGACTCGCCGCATGGCTCAATCACTCGTGCGGTTGACTCATATTGGCTTTCTGTCCGGATTACCGTATTTAGGGATTCAAATTAGCCTCATCATGAGAACATTCATTTTGCTTTGCGCCATTCTGGTTGCCGCCGCGCGGCCAGCGGCAGCCGGCGAGCGCATTGACCGTCACGCGCTGGTCACTCGGCACGACATCGAGTGGAATGACGTGGCCGGAAAAATGCCGCTCGGCAACGGCGAATTTTGTTTCACCGCCGACGGCACGGGGCTTCAGACGTTCGGCGGCAACGCGATGGCGCATTGGGCGTGGCATTCGTTCCCGCTGCCGGCGGGTCGCACGGCGGCGGACATTCCGCCGACCGGCACGTTGGCGAAGGGGCGCATCCAAGGGCCGGATGAATTTCCGCAGGACAAGGATGACCTACGCCAGTGGATGTTCGACAACCCGCACATCATGAATCTCGGTCGCTTGCGCCTGTGTCGCGCGGGCGGAGCGGAGGTGAAGAAGAACGAAATTTCCGGCCTGACGCGAACTCTCGATTTATGGTCCGGCAAGCAGACTGCCAACTATCAGATTGATTGTGAAACGGTGCATGTCGAGACGAGTGTTGATCCTACGTTGGATGCCGTGGCGGTGCGGATTGAATCACCGCTCGTCGCAAGTGGCGCGTTGCAGGTGGGACTGGATTTTCCATATCCCGCACTTCGCAATCGGGGATCGGTCGGAGATTTTTCAAAAGTTGACGGGCACAAAACCGAATCCACGCGAAACGGAAAATCACGCGCCGATTTTTTGCGAGCCGTTGATGCTATGACCTATCATGCCAGCCTGACTTGGTCTGACGGCGGAGTTTTGTCCTCGGCAACGAACAGTTCGCCGCATCGGTTTGTTCTGTCCGCACCGGGAAGCAAACGACTGGAATTCGTCCTGACTTTTTCATCCGCAAAAACTCCTAACTCGCTGCCAAAAGTTGAAAAATCGTTCACGGCAACGGCGCGTCATTGGAAGAATTTCTGGAGCACCGGCGGCGCGATTGATCTGTCCGGCAGCAAAGACCCGCGCTGGTTTGAACTGGAGCGACGCATCGTGCTCTCGCAATACCTTCTGGCTGCGCAAGCCGCCGGCAGTTGGCCGTCGTCGGAATCCGGCCTCATGGAGATTGATCCTTGGCGCGGGCAATTTCACATGGAGATGGTCTGGTGGCATCTTGCGCATTACGCGCTGTGGGATCGCTGGCAGATGGCCGACAAGGCGCTTGGCTGTTACGAGCGCTTTACGCCCGCCGCCCGAGCGCTCGCGGAGCAACTCGATTATCGCGGATTGAAATGGGGCAAGTCTGTCGGGCCGGAAGGTCGCAGCGCGCCATGGAACGGCAATCAGGCTCTGCTCTGGAAGCAGCCGCATCCGATCTTCTTCGCGGAACTGGATTATCGTTTGCATCCCACGCGCGCGACGCTGGCGAAATGGACGAACATCGTTTTCGGCACGGCGGAACACATCGCGGACTATCCCACGCGCAATCCGACGAACGGCGTTTTCTCCCTCGTGCCCGATCTGCTGCCGTGCGAGCAAGGATTCACGCGTGACGGAGTTTTTGATCTCGCTTACTGGCGCTGGGGACTCGACAAAGCGCAGGAATGGCGGCAGCGCATCGGTCTTGCGCGCGAGCCGCATTGGGACGAAGTGCGTTCGCATCTCGCGCCACTGCCGGTGAGCGAGGCCGTGTTTGTTCACTCAGCGGAATGGTCCGACACCTACACCAAACGCGCATTCGAGCATCCCGATCCCATCGGTGTTTTCGGAATGTTGCCACCCATCGAAGGCGTGGATCGCGACACGGCGCATCGCACCATGCTGAAGGTCTGGCAGACGTGGGATTGGAACAAATGCTGGGGCTGGGATTTTCCGTGGATGGCAATGTCCGCCGCTCGCAATGGTGAACCGCAGATTGCAGTGGACGCGCTGTTGAAGGACGCGAAGCAGAATCAATACGATCAGCGCGGTCTCTGCGCCGGCTGGTATCTGCCCGGCAACGGTGGTTTGCTTTACGCCGTCGCGATGATGGCCGCCGGTTGGGATGGCGGCCCGACCAATCACGCGCCGGGATTTCCGAACGACGGAAATTGGTCGGTGAAATATGAAGGGCTGAATAAAGCACCGTGAATTAGTTTGCGCGCTTCGCCGATTCCAAACTCACGGCCAACGATTTCAACTTTGAAGATGAAACAGATTGTAAAAATTTTTGCGGTCCGCTTCGCCATCTTGGCGTGCATCTGTTTCGTTGGGAAAACAAGCGCCGATCCGGCGGCGCAAAACGCGGTCAACAGCAAGCCCAACATCGTTGTCATCTTGGCGGACGATCTGGGTTATGGCGACTTGGGCTGCTACAACCGCGATTCAAAAATTCCCACGCCCAACTTGGATCGCCTGGCCACCGAAGGGATGCGTTTCACTGACGCACACGCGGGATCTTCGCTCTGTTCACCGTCACGCTACGCGCTGCTCACGGGCCGCTACGCCTGGCGTTCGACGCTAAAGCGCGGCGTCGTGACAGCGTGGGGCAAGCCGATCATCTCGCCGCAACGACTCACGCTCGCGTCTTTGCTCAAGCAGCACGGCTACATGACGGCGGCATTTGGCAAATGGCACCTGGGCTGGAACTGGCCCACGAAGGATGGCGCTCTGCCGTCGAGCGCATCGAATCGCTTGAGCAATGTGGATTTCACGAAGCCCATGACCGGCGGCCCGCGCGAACTTGGTTTTGATTATTACTTCGGCGTGGATTTGCCAAATTTCCCTCCGTATTGCTTCATTGAAAATGACCACACATTCGGCATTCCCTCAGTGCCCGATGCGGGCCGCGCGGAATTGTTCAATCGTCCCGGCCCGATGCTGCCGGGCTGGAAACTGGTGGATATTCTTCCCGAGCTGACTCGCCGCGCGGTGAAGTGGATTGATACCACCGCCAAGCCGCGTCAGCCGTTTTTTCTCTATTTCGCCCTGACTTCGCCGCATTACCCGGTGGTGCCCGCGCCGGAATTCAAGGGCAAATCCAAAGCCGGAGATTACGGCGACTACGTGGCGCAAACGGACTGGACCGTTGGTCAGGTGCTCGACGCGCTTCGTCGCGCCGGCGTGGCGGAAAATACGCTGGTGATTTTTTCCAGCGACAACGGCCCCGAGGTTACGGGCGAAGTGAACCCGGGCATTTACGACCGCGCGGAAAAATTCCGGCATTTCAGCATGGGCGAATTGCGCGGCGCCAAGCGCGACACCTGGGAAGGCGGTCATCGTCTGCCGTTCATTGCGCGCTGGCCCAGTCAAATCAAGCCAGCGAGCGTGAATAATCAGTTGATATGCCAAGCCGATTTGTTCGCCACGGTTGCGGCGATGCTCGGCACAAATCTGCCGCCGAATGCAGGCGAGGATAGTTTTAATCAACTGCCGCTGCTGCTCGGTGATGGTTCCGCGCGCTCAAGTCGCGAAGCCGTTGTGCATCACAGCGGCTCCGGAAAATTTGCAATTCGCAAAGGCGACTGGGTCTTGATTGATTCCTCCAGCGGCGACGACAATGGCGTGCGCGGCGAGCCGGCGTGGTTCAAAAAGGAACGCGGCTACGAGACCGACAAAGAGCCATTTCAACTTTTCAATGTCCACGAGGACGTTGCGGAGCGGGAAAATTATTATGCCGCGAAGCCCGAGGTTGCCCGCGAACTGAAGCAACTGCTGGAGAAATACCAAAGCGAAGGCCGCAGCACCCTCGGCCCGGCGCAGCAAAATGATGGCGGAGCGAATTCAGTGAAGCCGCAGACAAACGACTAAAACAGGAAGTTATGAAACTGAAAAAACACAACTTATGCGAAGCAATCGCGGTTCATTTGGTGGCTCTGTTTGCTGCCATCGCAACAGCGGCGGTTACTGGTCCGGTGGACGCGCTGCAATCTCATCCCGATTCCAAGTCATGGCCGAGTCTGTTTGCGGCTGATCTGTCCGACGCCGTGTATTCAACGAACGTCTGGTCCTGGGCGGGGGGCGAACTTTCCCCGAAGGACAAGGACGAGGTCATCTGGACCAAACAGGATTACGAAAATTTTGTTCTCGATCTGGAGTTCAAGTCCGAGCCGGATGCCAACAGCGGCGTGATTGTCTATTGCACTAACCCGCAGGACTGGATTCCGAACGCGGTGGAGATTCAGTTGCTGGATGATGCCGGGCCGAAATGGACGAATGCCGTGTCGAACTGGAAGTGCGCCGGAATTTTCGGACATTCAGCCCCATTGAAATCCGCGCTCAAAAAGGCGGGCGAATGGAACCGCATGACGATCTGGTGCCGTGGCCAGTCCATCACTGTTCTGCTCAACGGAGCCACTGTGACGGACATTAACATGCAGGATTATAAATCGGCGAAGAAGAATCCCGACGGCAGCGACGTTCCGTCCTGGCTGCCCCGGCCGCTTGCTGAATTGGCAACGCGCGGACGCATTGGATTGCAAGGCGCGCACGGCGGCATTCCGACGCATTTTCGGAATCTGAAAATCATTCCCATCAAGTAAACTGTGAATTGGGTGAGTTGTTTAGTTAAACGAACAAGGCCGGTGCCTAGCGTGCGCATATTTACAATTATTTCGGCGGCTGCAACTGGAGCAGCCGGTTCTCCAATTCCCCGACCTTATGGTTGGCCGAGAGAAGCTGGTCAAACCATTCTGCTCGCTCCTCCTTGATCTGCTCGATTAGATAATCCTTCCCGCGATTCGCAATCTTCAGATCAAAAATCTCCCGTTCCAACTCCTCGATCCTTCGGTCATCCACGGTATTCTTGTTTCCCAAATGTTTCACGTGTGCCACACGGCTTCCGAACGTTTCCACATCTGCACCCTCCGTTGATTTCTTGACTCGCTGAAGTTCTTCTTGAATCACCGCCTCGACGCTCTGCGGGGTGATGTAGTATTTGCGCTCGTTTGGATCGTAGTAGCTATCGAGGCGCGGGATTCCCTGACGGTTGGGTTGGCACCAGTTGATGACACTTCGTTCTGTCCGGGCCACTCCCGCCGCTTCAAACATCCGCGCGGTTTCTCGAACCGTCAGCGTGTGATTTTCTTTGCGTTCTGCAGTCTGCGGAACTTTTCCGAAATCTTCGGCAGCATTCGGCACGGTGCGGAACTCTACCGAAGTTTGCGGAATGTCGGGTGACATTTTCGCATTTTGCGGAACGGGGCCGGATAATTCCGTTAACTGCCTTGATTGATTCTCCGTTGGCATGATTGGTCTCATTTTATCATGTCGCGAATTTTTTGTGAACCGGACCTGTGGATTAGCCGGTTGGGAAAATATTTGTTATGATGCTAGACATGGAAAAACCATCACGAGATTTCAAGGGCATCTGGATACCTAAAGACATCTGGTTATCGGATCAGCTCTCAGCTATGGAAAAGATCTTGTTCGTAGAAATCCATTCGCTCGATAACGAGGATGGCTGTTATGCTGGGAACAAATATTTCGCTAGTTTCTTCAAAGTAAGCGAACGGCAAATTCGGAACTACATTGCTGCCTT
>CAIWFB010000217.1 GCA_903911825.1 uncultured Verrucomicrobia subdivision 3 bacterium | reverse complement strand
CCGGCTTATAACGAAGAAGCGCGCATCGAACCGGTGCTGCGCGAATACGCCACTTTTTTCGCGCAAAATTACACCGGCAAATTCCAACTCGTGGTCGTTCTCAACGGTTGCAAAGACAACACGCTCGGGGTGGTGCAGCGGGTGGCGCAAGAGTTTGCCACGGTGAGCTGGCTGGATTTCCCGGCGCCCATCGGCAAAGGCGGCGCGCTCATCGAGGGTCTCAAGCTCGCGGGTCAGGCCGACATCATCGGCTACGTGGATGCGGATGGCGCGACGGGGCCGGCGGCGGTGTGGCAATTATTGCCCGCGCTGGAGCAGGCGGATTGTGTGATCGGTTCGCGCTGGTTGCCGGGAAGTATTTTGCGGAAGGCGCAGCCGAAGTTTCGCCAAGTCGTCAGCCGCTGTTTTCATGTGATCGTGGAGTTGTTGTTCTGGTTGCACATCAAGGATACGCAATGCCCGTGCAAGTTGATGAAGCGCGGGGTGGTGGAGGCGATCCATGCAAAATTGCGGATCGCGGATCTGGCGTTTGATGTGAATCTGCTGGTGGCGATCCATCAGGCGGGCTATCGCATCCGGGAAATTCCGGTGGAGTGGGCGGATGTGGCGGGTTCGAAGGTGACGGCGTCGTTGTTCCGAAGTTCGCTGGCGATGTTTCTCTCGGTGGTGCGGGTGCGGGTGATTTATTCGCCATTCAACCGGCTGTTGCGGTCGCTGCGTCCGCTGGAAGCGTGGGTGTATAAGACGTTGCGCGCGCCGGCGCCGTTGACGCCCACGAAAAAGCCGTGAACGGAACGGGTGGAATTAATTTGCCACTTTAGCATTTGCTTTCACGCCCCACGTGAAAAATGCGCAGATGGCGAAGAGTAATAAGTTAAAAGCGCCCAAGGTTTGCAGCGCGACTTCGATGCGCCCCGGAAAGTGATTGAGCATCCACGGCAGCGTAAAGCCATAGCCGACGGCGAGCAACACCATCCACGGCACCACACTGTAGCGTTCGCGCGCGAGCAAGTCGTTCACCATCACATTCGCCAGCGCCAACGGAATCATCGCGCCGGCATACCACGGAATGAGTTTGATCGCCTCGGGCACAAAGCTGGCCTTGGCCATGAATTTCACCAGTAGCGGCCCGACGAGCCATAAGCCCAGCGCACCGCCCGCCGCCAAAATAGCCGTGCCCAGCACCACGATGCTAAATAAATTGGTCTTCTCCGCCTTTGCACTGGCATGCACAAGCTTCGGGAACATCACCGCCGCCAGCGGTAACACCAGCCAGAGCAATGCGCGCGACAGCGTGCCGACCGCACCATACGGAGCCATTTGATCATCGTTAAAATGCGCCTTCACGAACAACGTGTCCGAGGTGAACATGAACTGGCACGCACCGAACCCCAGCAGCAACGGCACGACCTGCCGCGAAATTTTTCGCACATCAAATTTTTCCGCCGCGCCACTCCACAAATCGCGTGAGCGCCAGATGTTGATGCCCGCCGCCACCGCCACGCCGAGCAGCGCGCCCGCCATCATGCCCGTAGAGCCAAGCGCCAGCAGCAGCACCAGCGCCGCCGCGCCCGCCACGCGCCCGAAACCGCCGATGATCTGCGACCAGCCCATCCAGAAAAAATCCTGACGCCCTTGCAGCACCCCGCCAAACATCGGCAGCCACAGCGAAACCAAAATCAACGGCAACGTGACCAACAAACCCGTGGCGTCCGGCAGGTGCCAACCCGCGACGATCTGTTTCTGGAAAATCACCACGAGCATTGCGCCCGCCGCCCACAGCAGAAACGTCAACAACCAGCCCATGCGAATGAAGCCAGCGAGTTGTTTCTCCCGTCCCGTCGCCGTGGCCAGCGCCGTTTGCTGCGCATAAATCATCTGCAACGGCAGCGTCGGCACACACGTCATCACCAATGTCAGCAAAGTGATGAAAGCGGCGTATTGCTCCGCGTTCACCGATTTTGACTTCGACAAAAAATGCACACCAAAGGTGAGCAACCCGCCCGCGATGGCCGCGATCATCAGCCAGCCGCTCTGCCGGAAAAACGCCGCGTGCGGCTTGTGGTCAACGGTGGACACCGCTTCAGTTTTAGAAGAACTCATGAAATAAAATCAGGGTAACGACGTGAAAAATCGGACGAGCAAATCTTTGGCGTGTTCAACTTCGGCCAGCGAAATCCATTCATCCACCGTGTGCGCCTGCGCGATGTCGCCGGGGCCAAACACCACGCTGGGAATGCCGCCCGCCGCCAGCACGGCGGCATCGCAAAAATAATCCACGCCCATGGGCCGCGTCTGTTTCGCGGCGCGGAGGAAATGTTGGACGAGCGGCAATTTCGGATTCGTTTCCAACGGCACCGCCGGGGCGAGCTTGGCACTGGAAATTTTGGCGGATAACTTTTTCGCCCGCAGCAACGCGGTGATTTCGCGGCGAACCGAAGCCTCTGTTTCACCCGGCAACGTGCGCCGATCGATCGCAATCGTGCACGCATCCGGCACAATGTTGGGCTGCGTGCCACCGGAGATTTTTCCCACATTCACCGTGCCCGCGCCCAGCAATGGATGTTTGCGGCGTTTGAGTTGCGCGGCGTAATCCGTTTCCAGCACGTCCACAATCCGCGCCATCTCATGCACGGCATTTTTGCCCAAGTGCGGCGTGGCACCGTGCGCGGCTTTACCTTGCGTGGTCAGGTCGAGCCACAAGCTACCTTTGTGCGCGGTGACCACGCTTAATTTTGTCGGCTCGCCCACGATGGCTAAATCCGCCTTGAAACCGCTGGCAGCCAACGCGCGGGAACCCGCCTGCGCGTGCTCTTCATCAATCAAACCGGCGAAGACAATTTCGGTTTCCAGTGGACGCACGTTAGCTTCGGCTAATTCGCAAACCGCTGCGAGCATGGCGGCGACGGAACCTTTCGTGTCGCACGCACCGCGACCATAAAGACGACCATTTTTGCGCTGGGGAATAAATTTTGTCCCGTCCGCACCGATCGTGTCCATGTGCGGCGCGAGTAGAATCGTTTGGCGAATTTTTCCTGACGGGCGCAACCGGGCAATGACGTTAGCGCGACCGGGTAAAACTTTCTGTAACTCCACGTCCAAACCAGCGCGCGCGGCCACTGCGGTCAGAAAATCCGCCACGCGCTGTTCACCCGCGAGCGGATGGCCAGCGGGTAGAAACGCGGGGTTCACGCTGGGCAACGCGATCAGTTCCGCGAGTAATTTTTCCGTGCGCATCATGGGATGAAAGGATGAATCAAGCGAACGAACGGGGCGATTAAATTCAGTGGCTTACGCAGCATTTTCAACCAGCTCACTGAACCCAAAGAAAAAAGAGCCGGAATAAATCCGGCTCTTTAGTTAGGGCTCAAACAACAACTCGTAGGACAAATCAATGTTTACGGCGCACGGCGACCAAGCAAGCCATTCCACCCAAGGTCGCAAGCACCAACATGGACGGTTCGGGGACGGCCGACGGAATTAACGCACCTGAAACAATGAAATTATCAATCCGATCAGTGCCTGCAGTCGCCACGGTTCCATTACCGATTGAAGTAGTGTTTGCATCCACTACTCGAAAATATACCGATGATTGGTTTGCCAGACTGGTTATTGCACTCAAATCATACGAAAACGTCGCTGCGCTATTGGTAGTGCCCGCTGAAAAACCGCTTACCAGAACAGTGTTTGTGGCACCACTAATTGTGAAATTGGAACCATCCAAACTGTAAGCAAAATAAAACCGCCCCGGGCCAGTGCTGCTGCCAACTTGATCGTATGTGAGGGTTAAATTCGTGTATCCAATCGTTGAAAGTGAGAACTGGTAATAGTCGCCGGCAGACCAGTTGTTGACACTCCAAGAACTAGAAGAACCATTGCCAGTAGGCGTAGACCACACGGACCCTGCAGTAGCGTGGAAGGCACTGGCTGTGCCCGAACCAATATCGGCCAAAATTCCAGTTTGAGTTGAAGCTGGCGTCTTACCGGTGCCGATAATGTTGTTGGTTGATGCAGAAGTCTGAAAAGTCCAAGCCGCCAGCGTGTCAGCCTTCAAATCTAACGAAGTCAGCAGGGCAATTGATGAACAAATCAGTAACGCGCTTAATTTTTGCATACAATAATTACTTGTTGGGTTGTTTGTCTGGATTACGACTCTTCTCCTTAACTGTGATTATCCTATCGCCGACCGCAATGGTTGCAACAGGTTTTTTAATTAGACTTCAATCGCATCAGTGAGTTTTAAATTAGTCTTGTTTTTAGAACCCGCCGTTCCAGATCACTTCACCCCAGGCACAAACTCGACTTTCAGTAGGATTTCACTTGTAATCATGCGCATGTCGTCGACCAGTCTGAAACATTTAATCCGTCCACTCGTCCACCAATTGCACGCGTATGTGCCGGGGGAGCAACCCAAGGTCAAAGGGCTGATCAAGCTCAACACCAACGAAAATCCCTTCCCGCCCGCACCCAAAGTTCTGGCGGCAACCAAGGCGGCGGTGGATGGTCGGTTGCGGTTGTATCCTAACCCCACGGCAGAAAAACTCCGCGCCCAACTGGCAAAGCTACACGGCTGCAAACCAGAAAACATCATCGTGGGTAACGGCTCGGACGAAGTGCTAGCGCTGGCGGTGCGCGGATTTGTTGAACCTAACTCAAAATTCAAAACTGAAAATTCAAAACTGACTGCCGCCGCCACGGTGCAGTATTTCACGCCGAGTTATTCGCTGTATCCGGTCTTGGCCGATACACACGGCGCAGCCAAGAACGCGGTGCCGCTGAAGGCCGATTTCTCCCTACCCAGCGTGGCGGAATTGAAAAAGGACGGGCAGTGGCTTTTTGATGCGGCGCTCGCGTTAGTGACCACACCGAACGCGCCGAGCGGTCGCGGCTATAAAACGGCCGAGTTGGAAAAATTGTGCCGCGCCCAAAAAGGCGTGGTGGTGCTGGATGAAGCCTATGTGGATTTCGCGAACGAAAACGCGCTGAAACTGGCGCTGAAATTTCCGCATGTGCTCGTGGCGCGGACGTTTTCCAAAGCGTATTCACTATGCTTCCAACGCGTCGGCTATTTTGTGGGCCACGCGGATCTCATCGCAGCGCTCGACAAGATACGCGATAGCTACAATGTCAACGGCCTCGGTCAGATCGCGGCGGAAGCGACCTTGGCGGCGCTGCCGTATTACCGTGCCAATTTTCGCAAGCTCATCGCCACGCGCGAGTGGACTTCCCGCGAATTGACGAAGCTCGGTTTTCAAGTGCTGCCGAGCCAGACGAATTTTATTTTGCTCAAGCCCGCCCGTTTTTCGGCGAAAGAATGGTTGGCTCGACTGCGGTCCAAGAAAATTCTCGTGCGCTGGTTCAGCGCACCGGAAGTGAGCGCCTATTTGCGCATCACCATCGGCACGCAGGCGGAAGCCGCGGCGTTGGTGAACGCGGTGCGCCAAATTTTGGCTGGCAAATAAACCTTTGAGATTGGCGTCGGCACGCCGTTTCTGCTACAAGCGCAGCGTGTATCTGGAGTTTTATGGATTGAGGCAGGGCCCGTTCGACATCACGCCGAACCCGCGCTTCCTTTTTCACAGCACCAAACACCGCGAGGCGTTCAACCATCTGCTCTACGGCATTCGGGAGCGGAAGGGCTTTGTGCAGTTGACCGGCGAAGTCGGCGCGGGCAAGACGACCTTGTGTCGCGCACTGTTGGAACAATTGGATTCGCACTATTCCACGGCTTTGATTTTGAATCCGGTGATGAGCGGCGATGAATTGATGAAAGCCATCGCCACCGAATACGGCTTGGAAGCGCGCGGCAAAGATCGGTTGGAAACCATCGCGGCCATCAGTGATTTTTTGTTGAAGCAAACGCTCGCTGGTAAGGAAACCGTGCTCATCATTGATGAAGCGCAAAATCTGACCGAAGATTTATTGGAACAGGTGCGCCTGATTTCGAACATTGAGACGGACGACCGCAAGTTGCTCCAGATCGTGTTGATGGGCCAACCAGAATTACGAGATCGGTTGAACAGTTATCGCTTGCGGCAATTGCGCCAGCGCATCACGGTGCGGTATCATTTGCGGCCATTGACGCGCACGGAGACTGGGCAATATATTCAGCATCGGCTGGCGCTGGCGGGTTCGAGCGGCGTGCCGACGTTTACTGCGCCGGCCATCTGGCGAGTGTTCCGTTACAGCCAAGGTATTCCGCGCTTGATCAATGCCTTGAGCGATAAAGCGCTGTTAGCTGGATTTGTGGAACGCAGTTATCGGATAAACTATCGGATGGTAGGACGCGCCATCCGCGAATTAGAAGGAGACATTCACGCATGAGTTTGATCAACGACGCCCTGAAACAGGCGCGGCAAGCCCCGCCCCGCAACGCGCCCAACACGTTGCCGCCGCTCCAAGCTGCCCACGATGATTCAGCCTCCGCCGCCGTCTGGCTTATTCCGGCCATCATCATTTTTCTCATCGTCGCCGCGATTTTCTTCATTGGTTGGGCCTCAGCGCATCACACCGTGCGCGCCATCGCTGCAGAACCGAATCTCGCCACCACCCAAATGGTTGCCGAGGTCGCTATTCCTGTCATTGTCCCGCGGCCCGAACCCGTCACCCCGCTGAATCCGCCGGAAGCGCCCGCGTTACAGGGAATTTTTTACTCAGCCACCGATCCCACCGCCATCATCGACGGTAAAACCGTCGGCCTCGGCGACCGCTTCAAACAATATCGCGTCAAAGAAATCACCAAATACACCGTGGTCCTTACCGGTGCCGATGGCAAAGACATCAAGCTCGGGATGAGCCGTTGAGGTCATGGGGGCGTCGTTGCAAAAGCTTTCGCCCACCGCGTTGCGCGTCGCACCGTTCATCATTATCGTCTTACTCACGGCGGCGCAGGGGAAATTCGGAGCCGCTTCCGCCTACTGGTTTTATTTGGCTAAAACAATCGCCGGATTGGGGATGCTACTCGCGGTCCGCCCATTCATCACCGAAATGCGCTGGGCGTTTAGTTGGGCAGCAGTGGGAGTAGGGGTCGCGGTGTTTGTGGCGTGGGTAGGCATCAGCGGCGATTGGGCCACGCAAAATTCGCTCTGGGTAAAACTCGGCTTATCCTCACCGCCAAAAAATTTACCCGCCAGCTGGAATCCTTTTCAGCAATTCGGTGAAGGCTCGGCGCTCGCGTGGCTGATGATCCTGATACGCATTCTCGGCTCCACTTTCATTGTGCCGCCGCTGGAAGAAATTTTCTATCGCTCGTTCCTTTACCGCACCATCGCAAACCAGAATTTTCTTGCCGTGCCCCTGAATCAATTTTTGCCAATCCCTTTTCTGGTCACCGCGCTGGCTTTCGGATTGGCGCATAACGAATGGATTGCCGGCATTTTCTGCGGGGCGGCCTTTCAGTGGTTGGTCATCCGTAAAAACCGGCTGGGTGATGCGATGACGGCCCACGCCATCACCAACTTTCTGCTCGGCATCTGGGTGGTCTGGCGCGGCGCGTGGAATTTTTGGTGAACCTTACTTCACCTGCAAATCCAGCTTGTTCCGCTCCAGCGTGGTGGCTTCCTGTTCGGCCAGATTACTCAAGGCTTTGTTGTAGTCGGCCAGCGAACGAATTTCTTGCGAGCGCGCCGAGGTGAGATTGTTCTGCAATTGCAGCACGGTGAACGTGGTGCTCTTGCCAACGGCATATTTTTTCTGTTCGGCATCGAGCGCCGCTTCAGCATACGTGCGCGCCTGACGAGTGGCCTCGGCACCTTCCCAAGCGGATTGCGCCTGCTTCACGGCGTTATCAATCTGCACCATGACATTCTGCTCCAACTTTTTGAGCGACAACAAAAGCTGCTGCTCATTCGCTTTACCAGTTTTCAGACCGTTGCGCGCGCGGGCATTGCTCAAAGGAATCGAAAGCTGCGCGCCATAACTGTAATAGGGGCGATTGCCCGTGCTGTATTGGCCGAGCGCATCGCTGAATTCGCGCCCACTGCCGTTCACGCCATAACTGCCCACGAGATCTAACTGCGGAAATATTTGGTTGCGGAGATACTTTAATTGAATGCCTTGTTGCTCAATGTTCAGCTTGGCTTGTAATAAATCCGGCCGCTGCGCCATGCCTTTGCTCCAACTATCTTGCACATCGAGCACCTGCCGCGTCGGGGTCATCGTCGCGGTCGGAGCGATGTCCACGTCGTGCCATTTGATATACGAGTCCGTGAGCAGATTTTTCAAACTGTTCTGCGCCACAGCCAGATTGAATTGCGCCGCAATCAAACTAGCGCGGCTCTGCGCGACCTGCGCCTCATCTTGCTGCACATCGAGCGGCGCCAAACTCCCGAGTTCCACGCGTTTTTTGTCCTGATCCAACTGCGTCTGAGCCAAAGCCAGCGCCTGTTGCTGCACATGCAGATATTCGCGGGCGTAAATCAGTTCGTAATAGGCATTCTCCACATCCGTCACGGTGGTGATGATCTGCTGCCGCAAACCTTGCTCGGAAAATTTCAGCCGATTTTTCGCCACTGAGATCGAAACGCGCGTGTTATCTACCCAGAAATTTTTCAACAACGGCTGCGTTACGTTTAAGCCAACTTGGCCACCGGAATTATCAAAGCGAGAGGTTATGTATTGCCCCGTATCGATTTGCGCGAGGCTAGAACCGCGATTTTCAGAAACATTCCCACCCAAATCGTAACTCAAACCCCACGGCGTAAGACCGCCCAAGCTGGAGCTAAAAGAATCACTATCAGAAATTGTGGATGGATAGCCAACAGCACCAGAACGATTGTGGTTGCGCGTGGCGGAAAAATTGAAAGTGGGATCGTAGCCCGCGTAGGCCGAATGCAGATCGTAGAGCGAAATCTGCGGTTCGTAGCGTTGAATCTGGAGGTCGAGGTTGTGCGCGAGCGCTTCAGTGAGGCAATCCGTAAGCGACATGGACCGATCCGCCGGGGAATTCGTTTGCGCGAATCCCACCGGCAGCACAGCGGCTAAGATTAAACTGGCCAGGATACGTTTCATTTTCAAAGCCAGACGCCCCGCGACTCCGCGAGGTAACCGGCGGTTATTGCGCCGGCGTGGTTTCGGTGACGGCGGCGTTCTTCTCGAGCAGTTCCATCACTTTTTCGCTGATGACTTGTTCGTAAAGTTCGTTCACGCCATTGCGCTTTTGCAGGTCCTTGAGGAACTGCTCGATCGGCATCTGATACATCATCGCCAGCGATTGCGCGCGGCGAATGGCATCTTCCTGCGTGGCTTGAATCTTTTCCAAATCCGCGATGCGGTTGACGAGGAACGAGAACTTCACGCGTTCCTTGGCGCTGCCCGCAGCAGCGGTATAAATCTCGTCTTTCTGCTGCTCAATCAGTTCACGCGCGACACCCCGCTTGGTGTTCTGTTGCACGAGATCGAAAACGACGTTGCGCGTTTCTTGTGCGACGGCGGTTTCAGGCAGATCAAACGCCACCTTGTCGAGCAAGGCTTTGATGACTTGGCCGCGAATGGATTTGGAGCGCGAATATTTCAATTCATTTTCCAGATCGGTGCGGACACCGGCTTGGAGTTTCGCCAAATCTTCCGCGCCAAATTTCTTGGCGAGTTCGTCGTTGAGTTCCGGCAACACCTTTTCCTTCACTTCGACGAGTTCAACTTCGTAAACGCCCTTCTTGCCTTGCAATTCTTTGGTGACGAAATCAGCGGGGAAATCCACGTTCACCGTGCGTTTGTCGCCGGCGCTCGCACCAATGAGTTGTTCTGCAAAGCCGGGGATGAAGTTGCCGGTGGTTTCGACCCAGAAACCTTTTTGTTCGGTCAAACCCTTCGCCGTCGGCGCGAGTTCAGTGATGGCCTGACCATCACAGGTGCCGGTGTAATTTACCACCGCCACGTCGCCATTCGCGAGCGGACGCGCGGCAGTGTTGAAGGTCGCCTGTTGGCCGCGCAGCATATCCAGGGCGCGTTCCACATCGGCATCCGTCGTGGTTTTGGCTTCCACGGAAGCGGGCAGACCTTTGTATTCGGGCAATTCAAATTCCGGCGCCGTTTCCACAGTAGCGGCGAATTGCAGCACTTGGCCCCGGCCAAATTGAATCTCTTCGATGTCGGGATAGCCGACGACTTGCAGCTTTTTGTCTTCGATCGCTTGGCGGTAGCCATCACCGATCAGCTTGCGCTTAACTTCCTCTTTGATTTCCGTGCCGTATTTCTTAACGACCGCGTCACGCGGCGCTTTACCCGGACGGAAACCCGGCAACGAAGCCTGCTTCTGATAGTCCTTGGTGACCGCGTCAAACGCGGCATCCACAGCGGTTACATCCAGTTCAACCCGCACAAGTTTTTTGCACGGGGCCAAATTTTCAACGGTAATATTCACGGTAAATTTTTCGTTAAACGAGCCGTGCAGCTTATGGAATGCGCGGCGTGAAGGCAAACTGTTTTCCGGGGCAAAAAGGGAGCCCGCCGGTAAAACTTAAACTTTTTCCGTCTGCTGGCGACCGAGTAAGCCCGCTGGTTTGAAGAGAAGAATCAAAATCAAAATGGCGAAGGCGATGCCATCGCGATAGTTGGAGATACCCGGAACGCCGCCGACAAACGTCTCCAGCAATCCCAAAATCAAACCGCCGAGCGCGGCGCCGGGCAAGTTGCCGATGCCGCCCAGGACCGCCGCCACAAAAGCCTTCAAGCCCGTCTGCACGCCCATGAGCGGCTCGATGCTCGCGTAATTCATGGCAAATAAAATGCCGCCTGCACCCGCCAGCGCCGAACCGAGTCCGAAAGTGAACGAGATGATGGAATTGATGTTCACCCCCATCAACGCGGCGGCTTGTTCATTGAAGGAAACCGCCCGCATGGCCATCCCCATCCGCGTTTTTTGCACCACGAAGCGCAACGCCACGAGCAAAATGGCTGTTGTGATAAGCACGATGACTTGGTTCACGCCCACGATCAGCCCGCCCAGATTCCACGTCGTCGCCGGAATGAGATCGGGAAATTTATGCGGCGCCGCGCCAAAAACGTGGCTGTTCTGGCAGGTGTATTCGATGAAGAGCGAAACGCCGATGGCCGTGATGAGCACTGTCAGCTTAGGCCGACTCCGCAGCGGGCGATACGCCAGATATTCAATGAGAATGCCGATCAGCGCACAAATCGCCATCGCCAGCACCAACACGAGCGCGCCGCCCGCATAGCTTTGCGCGGGCAAAATTTTGTTCACCATCGGCGAAAGAAAATAGCCCGCAAAAGCGCCGAGCATGAACACATCTCCGTGCGCAAAGTTGATGAAGCGCAGCACGCCGTAAACCATCGTGTAGCCCAGCGCGATGAGTGCGTAGATTGAGCCGAGCGCCAAACCGTTGATCGCTTGTTGTAAAAATTCGCTCACGGCTGGACGGTTTCGAGATACGCAAACTTGCCGCCCTTCACCTGCAGAATCACGGCGGACTTGGTCGCGTCGCGGTTTTCGTTGAGCGTGATCTTGCCGGTGACGGCTTGAAAATCCTTCGTGGCGGCAATGGCGTCGCGCAATTTCTGTGAATCGGTGCTGCCGGCGCGCTTGAGGGCATCGATCAATACCAACGCTGAGTCATAGCCGCACGCGGCAAGCGCATCGGCAGTTTGGCCGGGCCAGCGCTTGGTGTAATTCTCGACAAATTTCTTACTAATGTCCGTGGAGACCGCCGGACTGTAGTGCGTGGAAAAATAATTACCTTCCACCGCGTCGCCGCCGATTTCCGTAAGCTTGGAAGATTCCCAACCGTCGCCACCGAAGAACGGCACGGTCAGGCCCAGTTGTTTGGCTTGCACACAGATCAGCGCCGCGCCGGTGTAGTAGCCGGGCACGAATACGCCATCCGGATTTGCGGCTTTGATGGCGGTGAGTTGCGCTTTGAAATCCTTATCGTTGCCGTTGTAATCCAGCTCGATGACAATTTCGCCGCCGTTGGCTTTGAATTGTTCCTTGAAGAATTTCGCCAGCCCTTTGCTGTAATCGCTCTTCACATCGGTGAACACGGCCACGCGTTTAGCTTTCAATGTTTTCGTCGCGAAGTTTGCCATGACCGTGCCCTGAAACGGATCAATGAAACAAACGCGGAAAATTTCGTCGCCAGTTTTGGTCACGTCGGGATTGGTGGACGACGGCGAGATCATGGGGATTTTGCTGTCCTGACAGATTTTCGCGGCTTCCATCGAACGCGTTGAGGCGACTTCACCGAGCACCGCGATGACGTTATCGCGGGCGATGAGTTTATTCACGACCGTAGCCGATTCGCCCGGTTTACATTGGTTATCTTCGGTGATCAATTCCAGTTTTTTGCCAAGCACACCGCCCGCTGCGTTCGCTTCTTCGATGGCGAGCAACGTGCCCTGATGCGACGAAATCCCAAACGTCGCGTCCTGTCCCGTGAGCGAGGCGAACTCGCCAATCTTGATCGTCTCGGCAGTGGGCGCACCGGATTTATTGCAAGCGGTAAAGGTCAACGCCGCTAGCAATGCAGCGGCAGCCAGGATGGGGGCGCGTAAATTTTTCATAAAAATATGGAATTGGGTTTCCGTCCTAAAAACGGTCGTCAGCCTAGCCAGTCGCGGCAGAGATTCAAGTCTTTGCGCGGACAAATAGAATTCAAACAAGGAATTCAAACAACTGTTTGACAAGTTAGCCAAGCTAAAATAATCTCTGCGGCAGAGGCAAAAAATCATGATACGAAAAATTTTAGTCGGGGTGCT
>CAIWFB010000216.1 GCA_903911825.1 uncultured Verrucomicrobia subdivision 3 bacterium | reverse complement strand
TTGGAAAGAAACGCGCAGAACACGCAATGCTCCATGTGAAACATCGGCATGTGCTGGTGGATGGTGACCTCGAACCATTCCGGCGGCGCGGCTTGCAGCAACGCTTCGAGCTGACCCACATTCAAATCGTAGCTCGCCGTGACGCGTTCAAGTGTAAAACGATTTTTGAAGTAATCTGCCGTGATGCGATTGGCGACGTTCAGTGAAAAATCTCCGACGCGCCGGGTGTCTGCAAAAAATTTCAGATGCTCGTAGTTGCGAACCAGAATGCCATCGGCATTCGCCGACTTGACGATATTCAAAATCCAGTCCTCGCCCATTTTAAAAATGCGCGGCGGGGCGATAAAAATGCCGGGCTTGGTTCCGGCAATTGAAGGTTGATAGACCGAACAGCCGCGCGCGGTGTGAAATAAAGTTACGGCCTCGCGATACTTCTTCGGATCTTCAAACTCACAATAGATAGTTTCCGTGCCGCATTGCAGCGCGGCTTCGAGTTGCGCGAGGTTGCGAGCGAGGACGATGAGTTGGGGATTGGTAGGAGCCGAGGTGAGGAGGCTTTGACTGGTTTTCTCTTCAGTCTGAGACTCGTCACCTTGGTTCCTACAATCATTCATCGTCCACCGCTTCGGGGTGGCGCGGCGAATTTCCAGTTCGGCCACGACTTCGCGGCGCAGGCGATTGAGTTCGCTCACGGGAACCAGCACGTCGCCAGCTAGAAAATTTTTCAGTTCGCCGAGCTTGAACGGTGTGCCCCCCAGGCGACCGAGTTGGGCGCGCAATTTTTCTTCGGTGAGAGGAAGTTTTTCTGCCTTGGCCAGCGGCATCGCGGACTCGGCTTTTGCCATGTCACCTGCTTCGTCGCGGATGATCAGCGTCAGTGGCTCGCCCACCATGCCATAAACTTCCATGCTGACTGGCCGCTGAAATCTCGGCGCTTCGCCCTCGAAGGTTTGCCGCACGCGCTTGTCGAGTTCGGGGTCGTTGGTTTTCCAGATTTTATCACCGAGGTGCAGGCGATTGTAATCAATGTTACCATAGCCAAAACGCAGTTCCGTGAGTTTCTGGCCGGGAATGGTGAAACGCGGTTCTTGGATTTCGTAGATGCGTCCACCCTCTTCTTTTTCGTCCGGCTTGCCCGCGTCGAACACAATGCCATCGCCCAGTTTCACCGTCGCCGCGAGGTTCACGATGACGCCATCGCGCACAATTTTTATAACTTCGCCGATGTAAACACCGCGTTTTTTACCGAAGCGCGCGTGAACTAATTTTTGATTATCAATCCCGCTGAACCAGCCAGTGAACAGGCCACGCGAGAACGACATCTCCATGTCGTAGTTACGATTTGCGATTTCAGATTTGCGCGCGGCTGGATCGGCGGCGCGTAAATCATCATTCGTCATTCGCAAATCATCCAACGCTTTGCGATACACGCGCGTGATGCTGGCGACGTATTCCGGCGCTTTGAGACGGCCTTCAATTTTCAGCGAAGTTACACCGGCACGCACAAGTTCGGGCAACACATCCAGCCCGGCCAAATCTTGCGGGCTCAGTAAATAGCGCTTATCACCGAGCGGAACTTGCACGCCATCGGAAATCAAATCGTAGGGCATCCGGCAGGCTTGGGCGCATTCGCCGCGATTCGCGCTGCGGCCACCGAGCGATTCGCTCGTGAGACATTGGCCGGAATATGCCACGCACAGCGCGCCGTGAACAAAAACTTCCAACGGTAACGAGGTGGCTTGCGCGGCGTTGATTTTTTCAATTTCTGCGATGGAACATTCCCGCGCGAGCACGGCGAGATTGCAGCCGAGGTCGCGGGCAAACTCCACGCCCGCCGCACTGGAAATGGTCATCTGCGTAGAAGCGTGAATCGGAAAATCCGGCGAAATGTCGCGGATCAATTTACAGATGCCCACGTCTTGCACGATGGCCGCATCCACGCCCGCCGCGATGATGGAACGTAGATAATTTTCCGCATCGGCAATTTCGTTCTGAAATACCAGCGTGTTGAACGTGACGTAACCTTTCACGCCGCGCCGATGGAGAAATTCCATGAGCTGCGGCAGAATGGCTTCGGTAAAATTCCGGGCGCGCATCCGGGCGTTGAATTTATCGAGGCCGAAATAGATCGCGTCCGCCCCGTTTTCCACGGCGGCTTTGGCGCAATCCCAATCGCCAGCGGGCGCGAGGAGTTCGGGCAATTTTAAATCTGCGATTTCAGATTTGAAATTGCCTTCGGCGGACTTGGTGGGGGCGGCAGCGGTCATTACTCTTCAATTTAACCACGAAGACACCAAGGCACAAAGTTTCTTCGTCTGAGCTTGGCTACGGCAACGTCGGCAAAATTCAATTTTCATCTGTGTTTATCTGTGTTTATCTGTGGCTGAAAATGATTCATCCGACCGCTTCCATTCATCCGCAGGCGAAACTTGGGACCAACGTCCGTGTGGGGCCATTCGCGGTGATTGATGCGGCAGTGGAATTGGGCGCGGACTGTGTCGTGGGGCCGCACGTGTATCTGGCCGGCGTGACGAGAATTGGTGCGGGTAATCAATTTCATGCGGGCTGCGTCATTGGCGATGCCCCGCAAGATTTAAAATACAAAGATGAGCCCACGCGCTTGGTGATTGGTGATCACAACGTCTTTCGCGAACACGTTACGGTCAACCGCGCCACTAAAGTCGAAGACACCACGGTGGTTGGCTCGCATAATTTCATCATGGCCAACGCGCATATCGCGCATAATTGCGTCGTGGGCAATCACGTGATTCTCGCGAACGGTGCGCTGCTCGGTGGCCACGCCACCGTGCAAGATCGCGTTTTTATCTCCGGCAATTGTCTCGTGCATCAATTCACGCGCGTCGGCACGCTGGCCATCATGCAGGGCGGTTCGGCCGTCAGCCAGGATTTGCCGCCGTTCTGCATCGCGACTGGTGACAATACGATTTGTGGCTTGAATGCAGTGGGCTTGCGGCGCGCGGGCTTTACTTCAGAACAGCGGCTGGAATTGCGCAAGCTCTATCACGCCCTGTTTCGTAGCGGGAAAAATATTCGCGAGGCGGTGCAGGTGGCGCAGGCGATTTTCACCAGCCCGGCGGCGAAAACTGTGTTAGAATTTGTAGCTGTGACCAAGCGCGGCGTCTGCTCAGACAGTGGCGCGCGCCACGGCGAAGAGGAATGATATGAACTATCGCATCATTGGACAGGACGGGAAAACTTATGGCCCCGCGCCGGCGGAAAAAGTGCGCGAATGGATCGCGCAAGGTCGCGCCGACAGCCGCACACCGATCTTTTTAGAAGGTGCGGCGGATTGGACCTTCATCGGTCTGTTGCCGGAATTTGCCCCAACTTTTTCTGGCACGCCACCAGTGATTGCCCCGCCGAAGCGGGCGGGTGGCGATAACAATGGCTTTGCGACCGCCGGTTTTATTTGCGGCCTAATTTCCTGCATCTGCTGCTGCGGCTGCCCGTTCAACATCTTGGGGCTGGTTTTCTCCATTGTCGCGCTCATCCAAATCAACGGGCAAGTGGAGAAGCAAGCGGGCTGGGGCTTGGCCTTGGCGGGTTTGATCTGCTCGGCATCTAGTTTGTTGGTCAGTTTTGGTTTGGGCTTTCTCCAGCTAGCGACGATGCCGTTGCACTTTCCTGGTCAACTCGGCCCCATCTGAATGAAGGCGGTGCCGCCCAAGTTAAATTCGCTGAACGCGCGGATTTGGGTGCTGTTGGTGGCGACCGTGGTTCTCGTTGGGGCAGCGGTGCTGTATTTTTTCAATCCCGCAACGAGCGCTTTTTACCCGGTCTGCCAGTTTCACCGCCTTACCGGTTGGAATTGTCCCGGGTGCGGGATGACGCGGTCGCTCCACGCCCTGCTGCACGGCCATTTCACGGTGGCGCTTCGCGATAATGCTTTGTTGGTCGGAGTGCTCGCGCTCAGCTTAATGCGTGGTCTTCAGTTTGGCTGGAATCATTGGCGCGGCCACGCAAATGGCGCATTTTTCCCCGCGAAATTTCTTTGGTGGCTGTTGGGCGCAGCGGTAATTTTTGCCGGGCTGCGGAATCTGCCGAACTTCGCGTTCCTTTCGCCGTGAGAATTCGCTTTTGCCTGACGACGCAGTCGTGTTCAATCAGTGGATTATGAGCCAGACCCATCCTCTGACCACAACGGCGTTTGAATTGCCGGGCTATCGCACCACGAAATCGTTTGGCGTCGTGCGCGGCATCATCGTGCGTTCCCGCTCCATCGTGGGGAACATTGGCGCGAGTATCCAAAGTATCTTCGGCGGCAACATTACGCTCTACACGAACCTGTGCGAACGCGCGCGGGAAGACACGTTCAATATGATGCTCACGCACGCCGGTCAGCTCGGCGCGAACGCGGTGATCGGCGTGCGTTACGACGCCACGGAAATTGCGCCCGGTATCACCGAAGTGTTGTGCTACGGCACGGCGGTCTTCGTTGAGCAGGTGAATTAAGCTGCTGATGAAGGCGTTGAGCGCAGACGGTTTTCTTGGACGGCTGCTGGCCCGACTAGCCGCCGCCGTGATCCGCTATCCTCGGTGGTTTTTCTGGCCGCAAGTGGTGCTGTTCTTCGCGGCGATTGCGGTAACGGTAGGTTTTTTGGAATTTGATACTGACCGCAATAATCTCGTCGGCGGGAATAAGCGGTATCACCACAACTACCTCGAGTTTCAAAAGGAATTCACGCAGCAAGATGATCTGGTCGTCGTGGTTGAAAGCGAGGACGTCGAAAAAAACCGGCAGTTTGTGGAGCGCTTAGGGGTGCGCATGGAAGCGGCGCTCATCGTGGCGCCCGTGAAACCAGACAGCAAGGAAACGGCCTCAATCCACCTTTTCAAGGACGTTTTCTTTAAGGGCGACCTGCCGATGATGGGTAAAAAAGCGTTGTTATTCGTGCCGGAAAAGGATTTGGTCGGATTGCGCGACACGCTGAAAGACGATCTCCCCTTCATCCAAAAATTTTCCCAGACCACGAACCTGATTTCCTTTTTTGAACAGGTCAACACGCAGTTCCGCACGGCTCCTCGTGAGACGAATGCTCAGACGGAATCGCTGGTCAAATCATTGCCCGCCTTGGAGCGGATTTTACAGCAAGCGCGCGAAAGTTTGGGGCGCGCCGGGTCGCCGCCATCGCCGGGCGTAACGGCTTTATTCAATGCGGGCGATGAGGCGGTGGCCGAAACGTATATCACCTTTAACCACGGAAAAATTTTCCTCGCTACCGCCCATGCGCCGCGCGCCGATTTGAATGAAGCCGCCGTAGAACGAATCCGCCAACTGATCGCAGAAACCAAAAAAGAAGTCTCGGGCGTCAATGCCGGGCTCACCGGTGAACCGGTGCTGGAGTTGGATGAAATGGCGCAGTCGCAAACCGATACGATTCTGGCGGGCGTGGTCTCGCTCGTGTTGGTCGCCCTCATTTTTATCTACGGCTACAACGAAACGGGACGCCCCATCAAGGCGATCATTTGTCTCCTGTTCGGACTGGCCTACACATTCGCCTTTGCCACGCTTACGGTGGGGCACCTGAATATTTTGACGATCACGTTTTTGCCAATGTTGATTGGGCTGGCGATTGATTTTGGCGTGCATCTGATCACGCGTTACGAGGAGGAATTGCGCCACGGCAAAACCGAGCACGAGGCGCTCACCAAAGCGATGGTTTTCACGGGGCAGGGAATCTTCACGGGGGCGCTCACGACGGCGGGGGCGTTTGCGGCAATGGCGTTCACGGATTTCAAAGGCATCCGGGAAATGGGGGTCATCTGTGGCGGCGGCTTGATGATTTGTTTCATTCCGATGATGACGATTTTGCCGGTGTTGCTGTTGCGCGGAAAACAAAACGTCATCGATCATCAGGTGAGCGCCGCCAACAAGCGGGCGCGGATTGAAAATTATTGGCTACAACGTCCGGTGCTGGTGACGCTGATTATTTTGGTCATCAGCGTCATAGCCGCCTATGAATCACGCCGGGTGGTGTTTGATTATAATCTCTTGAACATGCAGAGCAGCGGTTTGCCGGCGGTGATCTACGAAAAGAAGCTGATTACCTCGGCTGACAAATCCGTGTTATTCGGGGCGGTGGTGGCCGATGATTTGGACGAAGCGGTCCGTTTGGAAAAAGAAATTCGCACCCTCACTAACGTCGTAGCCGACGTGCAATCGATCGCCGGCTTTCTACATCAGGAACAAGGCGAAAAATTACGGCTCATTGCAGGCATCAAAGAAATTGTGGCCCCATTACAGTTCAGCCCGCCGGATATGCACGCGGTCGATATTTATTCGTTGAGCCGGACGCTCTATTCTTTTGCTGGTTATCTTGGTCAGGCGCGGGTGGAGGTTGGCGATAGTGAGCCTGAATTAGCCCGCCAATTGGCGTCGTTGCAGCTGACGATTCAAGATTTTCGCCGGGCAATGCTCGCGGGCGATACGTTGGCCATCGAAGAGCGTTCCGAAAAACTTGGCCAGTATCAGCAGGCTTTGTTTGAGGATTTGCGGACGACTTTTCAGGTGTTGCAACTGCAAGATGATCGAGCGCCTTTGCGGATTGAAGATTTACCACCGGCGTTAAAAAATCGGTTTGTGGGGGTGCATGGGAAATTTCTGTTGCAGATTTATCCCAAAAAAGATGTCTGGCAGCGGGATGAACAGCAGGAATTTATCACCGCCCTGCGCACTAAACTGGATCCGCAAGACGAAAACAAACCCATCATCACGGGCACACCGGTGCAATTACTGGAATACACTACCCTGCTCAAGGATAGCTATATCGTGGCCGCTTGGTATTCCTTAGTGGCAATTGCGGTGATGGTGCTCTTTCACTTTCGTAGTCTGGTGGCGGTCATTTTGGCGTTGATACCTGTCGGCCTAGGCACGCTTTGGCTGACGGGTTTGATGGGCGCGTTGGGCGTGCCATTCAATCCGGCGAACATCATGACCTTACCATTGGTCATCGGCATTGGTGTGACAAATGGGATTCACATTCTGAATCGCTATGCAGAAGAGCGGACTCCGAGTATTCTCTCTCGCAGCACCGGCAAGGCGGTGTTGGTGTCGGGATTGACGGCCATCGCGGGTTTCGGCAGTCTGATTTTGGCGCAACATCAGGGAATTCACAGTCTGGGCATTATCATGTCAGTTGGGATTGCAACCTGTATGCTAGCAGGATTAACTTTTGTGCCAGCTTTGCTGGGGCTAATTGGACAGTGGCGAACACCGCTAAATAAAAAACCCAGTGCCGACACAAGGTCGACACCAGGTCAGGAGGAACCGAGGTAAAAACCTCAACTGCTACCCAGAATAAAGGCTTGAACCGCCAAAGTCAATGTTAATTGCCGCCATTTTTTGGCTAAACCGGAATGATTAGATACCCAATAACGATAACGAAGTCAAAAATGCAAAAGCAGAAATTTCTGCATTTGCTTTGTTTGGTGATTGTTGCGGCGATTTTTGGGTGCGTGCAGGGAAAACTTTGGGCTGCGGATTCTGCCTACGGATTCGTGTTTGAGCGGTTTAAGCTGACCTTAGAAGAGGGTTATCGCACCGAAGCGGCGGGGCCATTTTTTTATTCCGAACATCTCGAATCAAACACCACCTGGGCCTGGCCACCGTTTTATTCCTGCAATCGTGACACCGCCATCCCGGCGCACGAAGATGATTATTTTTACCCGCTTTTGACTCATATCCATTACGGATTAGAAAATCGCTGGCAACTATTTCAACTATTAAGTTTTGCGGGCGGGCAAGAGCCAGATGAAACCCAGGTGAAACGCTTCACTGTGTTTCCCTTCTATTTTCAACAGCGTGCCGCCGAGCCGAAGCTAAATTATACTGCGGTTTTTCCCTTTTACGGCCACCTCAACAACCGTCTTTTCCACGATGAGATGGATTTTGTCATGTTTCCCATTTACAGCGAAACGCGTAAACGTGATGTCATCACCGATAATTATGTTTATCCCTTTGTCCATGTCCGGCACGGCGAGGGTTTGAATGGTTGGCAGGTATGGCCCATTGTCGGTCACGAACATAAGGAGGTTACTCAGGCCACCAACGGTTTTGGCGACATTAGTTTGGTGGCTGGCCATGACAAAAGATTTTTTCTCTGGCCGCTGCACCTCAAGCAAGATACGGGCATCGGCACCGAGAACCCTGAAAAGTTCCGCGCCACGTTCCCTTTTTATGCTTATTCGCGGTCGCCGCAACGCGATTATACTTCAGTGATCTGGCCGTTCTTTGCTTGGATTGATGACCGTGAAAAGAAATACCACGAATGGGAAGGCCCTTATCCGTTCGTGATTTTTACCCGCGGCGAAGGTAAGCATACTTCGCGCATTTGGCCTTTGTTTAGTCAGTCTCACAATTTGGTGAAACAGAGCGATTCGTATGTCTGGCCGCTTTACACCTATCGCCGCACGCATTCCGATCCCCTAGATCAACATACCGCGCGTTTCGCGCTGTTTCTTTTCGTTAATTCCGAGGAAAAAAATACGCAGACCAGCGCTGCCAAAAAGCGCATAGATGTTTGGCCATTGTTCACCTGGCACCGGGACTTCAATGGCAACGAACGCTTGCAAATCCTCGCCCCGCTAGAGCCTGCAGTGCCAAACAATCGCGGTATCGAGCGAAACTGGTCGCCGCTGTGGTCGCTCTGGCGAGCCGAGACAAATTTGAAAACCCAATCGGCCAGTCAGTCTTTGTTCTGGAATCTTTATCGGCGCGAAACGGCCCCGGACCATAAAAAATTCTCGCTCCTGTTCGGACTTTTCCAGTATCAATCGGATAAGGAAACGCGGCGGTCGCGCTGGTTCTACGTCAACTTTCCCTCAACGTCGGCTAAATAAATATGTTTGAAAGCATTGGTGAAGTAATTCTTTTGTTTTGGCGCACGTTGCTGGCTCTCCCGCAAACGTGGCGGCAGCGACAAAAAGTCTATGAGCAGTTTTTTGAGATTGGCAACGCCAGCTTGCTCATGGTTTGCGTGCTTTCATTTTTTATTGGTGCCGTCATTGCCTTACAGACGGGCCCGGTGCTGGTGGAGCGTAGCCTGGCCAGTGCCGTGGGCGGTGTGGTTGGGATTGCCATCGCCAAAGAGCTGGCCCCCGTAATGATGGCCATTCTGATCGCGGGGCGGATTGGTTCGGCTATGGCGGCAGAAATCGGCTCAATGCGTGTCTACCAAGAAATTGATGCGTTGCGCACGATGAATATCAACCCGATTCATTATTTGGTGTTGCCGCGCATTTTAGCAATTGCCGCTGCGGTGCCATTGCTGGTGATTTTTTCCATTCTGGTGGGCTGGTTTGGCGGGGCTGTCGTGGCCGACTTAAATCACCAAATGCAGATTCCCCTGCGCGCCTTCTTTACCGACCTGCAAAACATTGTCGCCTTGAAAGACGTGGTTCATGGAGTTTTCAAAAGTTTCTGTTTTGCCCTAATTATCGGCACCGTTTCTTGCCATCAGGGTTTGACGACGATTGGTGGCCCCCGCGGCATTGGTCGTTCCGTGACCAAGGCGGTGGTGAATTCCATCGTGCTCATCGTTGTTTTTGATTATCTCCTCACCCGGTTTCTTGTGAAATAAAATGAGCAGCCTAAATAATCATCCCGGGGTCGGCTTAGTGGTGCGCGGCCTGCACAAAAGTTTTGGCGGCCAGCCCGTGCTCAACGGCGTCGATCTCGAAGTCAAACCGGGCGAAATTTTTGTCATCATGGGGCCAAGCGGTAGTGGAAAAAGTGTTTTGCTCAAACACCTCATTGGCTTAGAAGAGCCGGATGCTGGCGAAATTTTTATCAATGGCGAACAAGTCACCGCGCCGGAAATCGTTTCCAAATACCGCATGGCACTGGTGTTCCAATCTGGCGCGCTGCTCAATTCGTTGACCGTCGGTGAAAATGTGGGACTTTATTTGACCGAGCACCGGCTGAAATCACTGGAAGAGATTCAGCAAATTGTGGTCGAAAAACTGGCCGACGTAGGGCTGAAGGACGCGATTCACAAAATGCCTTCTGAGTTATCCGGCGGCATGCGGAAGCGGGTGGCCATCGCGCGCGCGCTGGTCAGCGAACCGCAGGTCATTCTTTATGACGAGCCGACGAGTGAGTTGGATCCGCTATCCTCTGTCATCATCGGCGAGGAAATTTTGGATCTTAAAAAGCGAATTCATGTGACCTCCATTGTCGTTTCTCATGACCGCGATCTGGCCTTCGGAGTGGCTGATCGGATTGCGGTAATAAATGAAGGTAAAATTCTAACGGTGGGCACGCCGGACGAAGTCAAAAGATTCAATGATCCGCTCGTGCAAAAATTTCTGCACATTGATTTTAAACGCGAAAACTAAACTGTTCTGCTTATGAAAAATTCCTTAGAAACTAAACTGGGCGTCTTTGTCATCCTGGCGGTGATGGCGGCTTGGGCGATTGTTGAAACCCTCGGCACGGTAGATTTATTCAGTCGCGGCTACCACATCAGCGCGCAGTTTGAATCGGCGCAAGATCTGAAGGTGGGCGATCGTGTCAAGATGGCTGGCGTAGAAATCGGCCGCGTCGAAAAAATTTCACTCACCGATACCAAGGTTAGCGTGACGATGAAATTGAAGTCAGAGGCGGTCGTAAAAACAGATAGCAAGGCCATCATTAAATTCACCGGCTTGATGGGTCAGAACTTTGTTGCGGTGGCGTTTGGTTCACCTGGTGCGCCCAAGGCTGAGGAAGGAACAATTTTAGAGACCGGTGAACAGCCTGATCTGAGTGCCATCATGGCTAAACTAGATAATGCCGCCGCTGGGATTCAAAACGTCACCAAAGTTTTTTCGGGTGATAAGATTGATAATATCCTCGGCCCAATCACCGATTTCATGAAGCAAAACAGCGCGCCGCTCACCGCGACGATTGCGAATATTAAAACTGTTTCTAGCCAGATTGCGGCTGGTCAAGGCACGATTGGGAAACTGATCTATGAGGACACGCTTTATTCCAGCGCACTTTCAACGGTCACCAACCTTCAAGATTCCGCCGCGTCGGCTAAGGATGTTTTAGCCACCGCCAAAGGTGTGATCAATAATATCAGTGCGGGTCAGGGCACGATTGGGAAACTGATTACGGACGACACGCTCTTTACATCCGCCACCGCTTCGATGACCAATTTGAATTCTATCCTCTCCAAAGTGAATGGTGGTCAAGGCACGCTTGGCAAACTCGTGAACGAGCAAGAATTTTACAAAAATGCCAAACTCTCCCTGCAAAAATTAGACAAAGCCGCCGATGGGTTAGAGGATCAAGGTCCTCTGAGCGTGCTAGGCATCATGGCCAACAATCTGTTTTAAGCGAGCCCCAGATTCTTCAGGACTTGCACGGTAGAATGCGCCTTGTTGAGCGTGTAGAAATGCAAGCCCGGTGCCCCACCGCGCAGCAAGGCTTCACACTGTTGGGTGGCGTATTCGATTCCGAATTCAAGCGCGGCGGCATCGTCGTTTTCCAGTAGAACGAGTTTTGCGTGGAGCGCGGGTGGAATCTTAGAGCCACACAATTGCGTAAAGCGCCGGATTTGCGCCGCGTTCAAAATAGCAATAACGCCGGGAATGATCGGCACCGATACGCCTAGTTTTTGCTTAACAAAATCTTGGAATTCAAAATAGTCTTGGTTGTCAAAAAAAAGTTGGGTAATGACGAAGTCAGCCCCAGCTGCAACCTTGCCCCGCAAATGCTCCCAATCAGCCAGCTTACCATTTTTATTAGCGATATGACCTTCGGGAAAGCCGGCCACACCGATTGAAAAATCGCCCTGCTGGCGAATGAAGCCTACCAGTTCCGAGGAAAATTCAAAGCCACCGGGTGTGGCTTGAAATTCGCCCCCGCCCGGCGAATCGCCCCGCAGTGCCAGAATATTTTTGCAGCCGAGCGTGCGGAATTTTTCAAGCAGTGAACCAACTTCCGCTTGGGTATGATTGACGCATGTCAGGTGGGCTAGCGCTGTTAAATGATGTTCCCGCTGAATGCGATCCACAATCATCAGTGTCTTTTCTCGCGTGCTGCCGCCCGCGCCATAGGTGACAGAGCAAAAATCCGGTTTGGTGGCGAGTAATGCCGGAATCTGATTCTCTAAAAGGTTGCGATCCCCTTCCTCTGTCTTAGGCGGAAAGAATTCGAAGGACACCACGGGTTTTCCGGTGGCCATTTTTTCGGCGAGGATGTCGCGGATGAATTTCATTGGCGCACAATTATGCAGAAAATTTTTATCTGTGAAAACAAAAAGCCCCTTCCAGTTTTCACCGGAAGGGGCCAAGGATTCTAAATTAAATTAGAACTTGTAGATGATGTTCGCGTAGAGACCGATTGATTCGGTGTGAGCCACGACATTGTCGTTGGCTTTGTCGTAGCGCACTTCCAAGCGGCTGATCACGTTGGCCCAGAGGTCATATTGCAGGGTGCCGGTGAGCGACCAACCATCAAAGTTGCTGTTATAGGAGTAGGTGTAGCCGGGTTCGTAGGTGTAGCCGCTCACAGATTTAACGTGAACGTATTCACCACGAGCGCTCAGGCTCAACTTGTCGGTAGCTTTCCAAGTAGCATACAACGCAGCCGTATACACGTCAACGTGACCGTCGTTGTTGTAGTTATTGCCGTTGTTATAACCACCACCAAGGTTCTGGACGTAGTCAAACGCCGCACCGAGGGTGAGCGCTTTCCAAGGCGTATTCAACGTGCCACCAACGTAGCCATTGAATTGATTGCCGGAAGCGAAGAAGCGGTTCTGGCTGCCAGGAGAGTAACCAAAGGCGCTGTCGTTGAAACCGTAAACGGCACCAGCGTAAAGCATGGAACCAGCGGCCCAACCCCAGCTGCTCGGAGCAGTGAGAGCCACAGAACCCATGACGGTTTTCTTCCAGAAGCTGGAATTACCACCGGAGTAATTGCGGGTGTTGATCGAGGCATTCAAGGTGTTCGCCACGCCAGCAGAAACAGTCAAGGCGTCACAGAATTTGTAGGTCGCGAGGACACCAGTGTGCTCCGTGGGCTCAACAGCGTAACCCCATGAGCGGGTATAGTTCGGGTTGCTGCCGGCGTCGGTCACTTCGTAACCAATGACGGTATCAAACACACCGATTTTCCAATCAATGCCGTTACCAACCGGCGTGCGCAAAGCGACATAGGCCTGTTTGATAGCGAAATCGTTGTCGCTGAGATAACCAGCGTTAGCGGAAGTATTGTAGCCAACGGCGTCTGGGCCGAAGAGCAAGTCAACTTGGTAACCCGAGGCCCAAGGAGATTCGTCTTGCGGCTTGGAGATAGAAAGCTTCACCACATCCAAATTGAAGCCGTCTTGCTTGTAATATCCCTGAAACGGAATGTAAGCAGCCGGGGAGTTGTTGACACCAGTGGTGTTCGGGCTCAAAGCCACATTTGCGGAGACGCTGACGTAACCGCTGATGGTGGTGTTGGAGAGCGTGGTTTGAAGCGCGCTCAGTTTTTCTTCTGCATGAGCAGCGGATGTGAGGCTAACTGCCCCAACCGCGGCCAGACCGTATGTCCATTTATTAAACTTCATCTGTTCCTCCGATGTTGTTTGTTGTTGTTTTTACCTATTAATAAGCGGAGCAAAAACAGTTTGCCCCAGCACCTTGCGGTGCGATTGCTGTCAAAACTAAGGAAATTTGACGGAAATGACAACAAAAATTTTTTACAAAAGCTGGATGTTAAGTCGTTATCAATAAGTGTTTTATGAATACTCGCCCTAGAAACATTGGATTTTGAGGGTCCGTAACGGTCGGAAAACGGGTAAACCTAATGTTTTTAGAGCCGTCCGAATTGAACTATCTTTTGCTGCTGGAACAAATTGTGCTGGTTAGCCAGGTGAGTGGAAAGTGAATTGCTTTGCAATTCATCCCCTATAAATTATTCACGACTAATAGATATGCCAATATTCGCTTATACCGCTAGGGAAACGGCTTCCGGCCGCGAAATCCGGAATACCGTCGAGGCCTTATCCGAGCAGGCAGCAATTGCCGCTTTGCTCAACCGCAACCTCTTAGTGGTTGAAATTAAAGAAAAAATTGCCAAGCGTGGACAAACCAAAGGTGGCAAGGTCCAATTGGCAGACTTGGTCGTCTTCACCCGCCAGCTCGCCACGATGATTGATGCGGGTAGAAGTGTTGCAAATCGTTTCCCAAACCGTCGGCAATGTCGTGATGGAAAAGGCCATCAAGAGCGCCGCCACGGACATCGAACGCGGCGAAGGCATTTCGGCCGCGCTTGCCAAATACCCCATTTTCCCCACCATGATCACCCGCATGATGAGTGCCGGTGAACAGACCGGTAACATTGACACCATGCTCGAACGCGTGGCCAAGTTTTTGGACGAAGAAATTGATACCACGCTCTCTGGCCTCATGTCGCTCATCGAACCACTCCTCATCGTGTTCCTCGGTGTCGTCATCGGCGGCATGGTCGTTTGTATGTTCCTCCCCATTTTCAACCTGGCGAACATCGTCAGCGGCCAGGGCGGCGGCAAATAAAGTCTCTCAAAACAAAACCGCCGACCGGAAATCTCCGGCCGGCGGTTTTTGCTTTTGGAAAACCAACTAAATCAAACCGTCACCAACTTCGCCGGTTGCGGCTGAATTACTTTAATTTTCGGCCAACGCTCGTTGATTTGCGCCGCGAACCAATTCCGCGCCGGTTCATCGCCGTGACCCAACAATATCGCCCGTGGCGAAACGCGCCCCACAAACTCCATCAAATCCTCCCGGTTCGCGTGCGCCGTCAGATCAAACTCTTGCACATCGCACTTCTTCGTCACGCGACCGGCGCTCGGACTGAACACAAACGTCTCATCCAACTTCGCCGCCTTCAAGCGACCCGCCGGTGAATCTGGATCCGCGTAGCCCACGAAGAAAATGCTCTGCCGCTCGTCGCCGATCATCCGCTTCGCCAAATCGTGCGCCGCCGTGTTCTCGCTCATCATACCTGCGGTGATGACGAAAATTTTCCCGCCGCTCAACTTCAT
This sequence comes from uncultured Verrucomicrobia subdivision 3 bacterium, assembly GCA_903911825.1. GTDB lineage: Bacteria > Verrucomicrobiota > Verrucomicrobiia > Limisphaerales > UBA11358 > UBA11358. The sequence continues at coordinate 51,674 of CAIWFB010000216.1, read as the reverse complement.
ACTGTCCGCCTGGCCTTTTTCCAGCACGACTAATTGCAGCGCCTCATTCAGTTGCAACGCCGAGTGCGAACGATGCACCCGATGCGCCTCGATGTCGTAAATCTCCGTGAACACCCGACCCAAGCCGCCGATGTAAATCGGCTGCTTCTTCAATTTCCCCTCGCGCATCAGCAACGCCAGCATCGCCAAAATTTCCTGCGTGCGCCCCAGCGCGAACGACGGGATCAGCACACAACCCTTGCGTTTCTGCGCCGCGTGAATCGCCTCCACCAAACGCTCGATTTCTTTGTCGCGCGTGAAGCCTTCCGCCACCGCGCGATTGCCGCGCGTCGTTTCCATGATCATCACATCCGCCTTCACATCTTCAAAACGCGCACTCTTGAGCAGCGTCTGATCGTGAAAACAAACGTCGCCCGTAAAAAACATCGTCTCCTTTTTGCCGCGTAACAATATCCCCGCCGAACCCAGCGTGTGACCCGCATCAAAAAATTCCAGCGTCGGCGAGGGCACCCCCGCGCGCGCTTTGTGAAACGCGCCCCATTCGATCGCGCGATTATATTTGAAGCCCTGAAACAACGGCGCGATTTCATCCAGCTCATCATGCGTGTAGAGCGGATAATCCTTGATGCCCAACTCATCGCGCTGCCGCGTCATCACATTCACCGAATTGTGCAGCACCCGTTCTACCAGCAGATAGCTCAACTCCGTCATCAGCACATGCGCCTTGGGAAAATGCCGACACGCCAGCGGCAACGCTCCCACGTGATCGTGGTGACAATGGGAAATCGCAATCGCATCCACATCATGCGTCCCTGTCTTGCTGAACTGCGGCGCCGCTTCGCGCCCCTCGCGTTTCGGATGCATCCCCGCGTCCAACAAGATGCGGTGATTATCCATTTCCACCAGCCACGAACTCGCGCCGATGTCCGTGTCCGGATTCAAATTGGTAATATTCATACCAGCATTTCACCACAAAGCCACTAAGCCACGAAGCTAAAAGAAAAGGCGCGCACCCGACAGAATTAACCGAATGAACTAAATCGGCATTTTAATCCCGAAAATTTTGTGAATTCTGTCTGAAAAACCTGCGCCTATCTGGGGCTTATTTCTGTGGATACCGCCAACCCCAATCGCCCTTTGTCACCTCCAAATCCGGGGTGGAGCCCTTCTTGAAAACGGCCACGCCGCCATCGTTTTTTTAATTCAGCCGATGAAGTAGAGCATGAATGCGCCGTTCGCCTCGCGCGTGAGGTTTAATAGCGAAGCGAACAGCGGTTGGGCATGTTCGCCGTAAAACTGGGCGATGTCCGTGCGGGCATTTGGTTAATGACGCGCTCGGCGAAGCGATTTGTCTAGTTTTTATCGGCGGGAAAATTTTCCAATTCCCGCGCCCACTTCCGGCAAAACCAGAGCGGCAGGAAACCGAACACGCCGAAGGAACAGTCAATCAGTCGCCACCAAACGGGAATCCCGCGTAATCCGCCGAACACGAAGGCATATGGAATCACCAGCACGCAGGCGATGAGGCCAAAATCAAACAGCCAGCGATTGCGGACGGGATCGCGCAAGACACCCACGAAGGCGAGCGCGATGATAAAATGTCCGAACGCCAGCCAGTCGGTGCCGTAAAAGAGAAACGGATATTGCGTCTCGGTGGCACGCAGGGCATCGCGGATTTGCACCAGTCACGCCAACCAGCCCGTCGAACCGTGATCCGCCCCCAGCATCCGCACCAGCATGCCCACTTCCGTGGTCAACGGAATCGCCGTGGCCCCACTGAGAAACAAGCCGAGGATGAATAGCCACGTGAGGGCTTTAAGGCGGCGTGGCAAGGCCTGCGCCCGCGCCATTCGTTGAATTGCGTCCGTCATAAATTGGAAAATATCAGGCGCTGCGCGGCGGCCCAAACGGTTTCAAAAAAACTGCCGTGAAAACTGGCTTGCCCGGTGAATTCTACCGGGCGATTGGCTTCCCAGATAAATGGTCGTAGCACCCAAGAAATCTGGCTACCCAGAAACAGATTTCCCGCCAACCAAGCCAGCAACACGTTGCGTGCGACGGCCGCGCTGCTCGCCCATTCGCGGAGCAACGGCAGCAGCCGAAGGTTGCCAATCACGCCCGCCAGCGCCACAAAAACCGCCAAAGTTAATTGTAGAAAGGCATATTCCGTAGCCGCCAGCGTGGTTCCGGCGGTCAGGGGCGGCGTATTCCAAACGATGAACCACGCGACCGGACTGAGCGCGCCCAACACCAGCGCGGTCACGGCAAAACTCATCAGCACGGCGGCGAGAGATTGGCGAAAGGTGAGGTTCAAGCCGAGCAGTGGCGCGAGCATGCCGTTCAGCAAACCGTTGCCTACCGCAGTCATTAAAATCACCAAGGGTAATTTTATGCCCGTGTAGAGCGCCTGTAGGGAATCCCGCCAAGCGCCCATCACGGCACCATAGCTGCCCGCGCCGAGGATAATCGCGACGACGCAAAACCCCACCAACATCGCTGGTCGCCGCACCAGCCAAACGCGAAACTGTTCCGGCGCAGCGTGGAGAAAGGTCTCCACGGCGCGCGGCGAAAGCAGGGTAGCGTTCACGATGGACGAGTAAGGTTTTAATCCCGGGCACTGCGGTTGGACTCGGCGGCCGGGGCTTTTAAGCAATTACCCCAATGGCTCAAGAAGAATTGTTTTTCTTTCGGCAGAAAGGTGTGGGCGGTGCCAATGATGGGTCGCAGGGCAGTCGTCATTTGCACTACCACCAAAATAAAGATGATCATCCACGTATGGAAGCCAGCCTGTGAGCGAGCGCGGGAATGGGTGAAACCCGCCTCCACAAAACGAAGCCCAAAAATCGTGGCGATGAACCAGAAAATCAGATGCAGCGAACCCATCCAGACTACCGATTCGGTGGATTGCGAAAAAATCCACGCCACCGGCGCAAAGCCAATCAGCAGAATGGTCATCAGCATCAGCAAGCCGCCCAGCAGACCAAAAACCTCGGTCAGTCGCGCCTGCGAGCCGCTGAGACAGGTGAAAATGTAAAGGCTCGGCAGGCAGATCAGCGCCGAAAGCATCAGCCCCATTACAATTTTGGCCGGCGCAATCCATAGTTGGGCTCCGCCGGAAAAAGTTCCCGCTACGACGCCATAAACCACGCCACACAGTGCTGCTACCACTAACATTCGGGCGATCAACTTGCCCGCGCCGGGTTGAAATAATTGAAACATGACGCGCCGTGGCTGGCGCAAAATCGAATCAATCGCCGCGATGGCATTCGTGATCGGCACACGTTCCGCCGGGTCTTCGCCCAAAGGACGCAAACCGTGCAGAGGTGGTGGCGGCAGCGTTTCTGAGATTCGGTCGGCGAACGTTTTGGCGCTTTCCGCCGGCGGTATGAGTGGTGGAATCGGATTGTTTTCATTCATATGTTTTGTTGGTTTAGTTGAATTAAAAGAGTTGGCGGAGCGAGCCCCAGACGGCTTCAAAGAAATTCCCGCGAAACGCATTGGCGCGGAAAAATTCGACCGGCAACAACGGGGCACCGATGAACGGGCGCAGATTCCACGCGAGTTGGCTGCCGAGAATTAAATTTCCCGCGAGCCACGCGAACAAAACGCGTTGGGCCACCGCCCGGCTGTTTCCCCAGTGGGCCAGCAGTTGAAATAGCCGCACGTTGCCCGCGATCCCTGCCACCGCAATCGCAGCCACGTGAGTTAGCATGATGAAACTATAGGTCGCCGACGTTGCGGCCGGTGAGCCTAGTGCGGGCGCGTTCCACACCACGAATGCGATCGGCGGACTGAACGCGCCAAGTATTGCGGCGGTCGTGGCAAAACTCATCACGATGGCCGAGAACGATTGCCGAAAGGGAATGTTCAACCCGAGCAGCGGCGCGAGCATGCCGTTGATGAGGGCGTTGCCGAGCGTGGTGAGTAAAATGATGAGCGGCAATTTGATCGCCACCAACAACGCCTGCTGCGGCGCACGCCACCAACCCATCGCCGCGCCATAACAACCCGCCCCCATAATGATGATGGCAAAGTGCGCGGCTAATCGGCGCGTATTCCTCTGCTCGCTCCAAGCCGAGATAGTGGCGGATTCACCGCGCAACAGCGTTGCGAATTCAGCCGACGGATCAACTGTGGACGACTTGGGCATGGCGTTAGGCAGCGGCTGTCTGCAATTCTCGCTGGCTTGGCAGGAGCGCTGGCAGTCGTTGTTCAACTTCAGCAATCACACTGTCCGGCGTAGACGTTCCCGCCGTGATGCCCACGGTGTCGTCGGGGCGAAACCATTCCGTTCGCAAATCGGCGACGGTTTGGACGTGATGCACGCGGGCGCAGAATTGCCCGCAGGTTTTGACGAGTTCGTGTGTGTTGTTGCTGTGCGCGCCGCCGATGACGATGACGACGTCGCAGGCTTTGGCTAAATCTTGCGCGGCATTCTGGCGTTGTTTGGTCGGCTGGCAAACGGTGTCAATGAAGCGAACTTCCGATTGCGGAAAGCGTTGGCCCAGCAAACGCACCAGGTGACGCACTTTTTCAATCGGCTGCGTGGTTTGAGCCATGACACCAAACCGCGAATGCTCCGGCAGTTGGGCCAGATCCGCTTCGCTTAACACCACGTCGAACGTCGCCAAATCTTCCGTCATGCCGCGCACTTCCACATGATCGCGTTTGCCGATGATGACGGGATGAAACCCTTCCGCGACCAGTTTTTGCAGGCTGCGATGCGCCACATGAACCAGCGGGCAAGTCGCTTCCACCACTTTCAAACCCCGGGCGCGGGTGGCGTTCATCGCCCGCTCCGAAGCGCCGTGCGCCGTGACCATGACCGCCGCCGTGCGGACGCCGGCGGCTTGTTGCTCGAAGCGAATGCCGCGCTGGCGTAATTCGGCGAGCACCGTTTCATTGTGGACGAGGTCGCCGAGAACGGTCAGCGGCTCGCGTTCGGCGGTTTTCAGAGCCAGCGCAATGGCGTCGCGGACTCCAAAACACATTCCCAGATGTTCGGCACGGAGGACTTTCATGTTCACTTTGTGTTACAAAGTAGAAGACCGTAGCCGTTAGAAACTGTTCAAAAGAATTTTACTGAGGGCGGTGTTGCTGGACGATTTTTTCCAGCAAGTTGATGTATTCGGCGAAGGCTTTGCGACCGGGAGTCGTGAGCGAACAGGTCGTGAGCGGGCGATTATTTTGATACGACTTGGCCACGGAAACGTAGCCTTCCTGTTGCAAGGCTTTGATGTGCGTGGTGAGATTGCCGTCGGTCATTTCCAACGCATTGCGCAGTTCTGTGAAGGTCAGTTCCGGCGCGGCGGCGAGCATGGACATGATGGCCAGGCGGCCTTTCTCATGGATCAGCCGATCCAATTGTAAGAACGGTTCCGGATTCACACGGTAGGGTTTTTCTTTTCAGTGAAGTAGAGATAAAAACCGTAGGCAAGATGCAATCCACCGAAGATGGTGGCCATGAGTAAATGTGGTGAATGAAACACTTTTAACAAATCAACCTCTAGGCTAAGGCAGGCAATTAAGCCAAAGCCAATCAGTAGAAAAATCCAACCAAACCATCTGATACCGCGCGGCATAAAGAAGCCTGCGGCGTTAATTCCACATCCAAAAGCGAGGCACCAAATTATGATTAAAAACTCTCGTCCAACGGTATCATTTCCCCACTGAGTTGTTACCCCGGCCAACACAGCGCCAACCAGAAACGGGGGCATCAAGGCTTGGGTAATTCGGCGAGTGGGGGGAGACCAAAATGATTCTGCTGCCCTCAATGCCTGCTGGCGAATCAGTAAAGTGGAGCAACTCAATGCGAAGACAGCAGTGATGACCCAGACCCAGACAAACTCTTTGTTAGCATCTAAATGCCATTGCCAGCCAGCGACGCCACCAGCTAATCCAGAAATTCCGCAAATAATCATGATCGGCGCGAGGGCGCGGCGATAGACGGCGGAGCGTTCCATCAGGGTGCGGATGGTTTGGAGATTTTCAGCGGCCCAATTCGGTTCCATAGATTCACTTTGCTGTGCAAAGTCTGGGTTGGCAAGTCGGAATTCCGAGCGTGGTTAGTGGCGCGGTTTGGTGGGCAGGCGCGTGACGCCTTGCATTCCGCGCCGGTTCGGCTGAACATTTCCGCGTGTTGCCGCCGGTCAAAAAATATACGTCGTCAGGCGGGGGAAAAGCTTCCGCCCGCGCGCGCGTGCTCGCGCAGTGGCGCGGGGTGGATTATGTGCCGCTAGAAAAGGCGCGCGCCACACCGGCGCGGCCGGTGGGCGATTTCCTGCCGGCGTTGATGAAGGAATTTCGGCTGGAGGCGCGACAAGCGGAGGCGGAAATCGTCAAGGTTTGGAATGCGCTGATTGATCCGGCGGTCACGGCGCACGCGCAGCCGCATAACCTGAACAAGGGCACGCTGTTTGTGAATGTGGACTCGAGCGTGTGGCTGAACGAAATCGTGCGTTACCGGCGCAAAGAAATTTTGGAGCGGTTGCAGCACAGCTTTGGCAAGTCAGTGGTGCAGAAGATTTCTTTCCGGATTGGCTAATTCGCCTCGTCGCCATGGGCGACAAAACGCGGCAGCGGGCTTTTCTTAAGAATTATTTTTCCTTCACGGCAGGCAGATAGACGTGGAAGGCGAGGCCGTGGCCAGGTTCGCTTTCCACAACGATTTCACCGTGGTGGGCGTGGATGGTTTCGCGCACCAAAAACAATTCCAGTCCGATTTTTTTCCCGTTGGAGCGGCGGATGTGAAAAGGTTCAAAGATCTTCTCTTTGGAGCTTTTGTCGAGGCCTTGGCCGTTATCGGAAACACCAATGAGTGCGTAGTCGCCGCTGAGACGGAGGCCTTCGGTTTTTTCCAAGTGGTGTTTCTTGAGCGAAATTTCAATGGTGCCTCGGCGTTCGGGCAGGCCGTGCCAGGATTGGACGCAGAGTTCGATGATGGTTTGCTGCATCTGCGCGGGATCGGCTAGCACAGCGGGGCAATCGGCATCAATGTGCGCGAGCAATTCCACTTTGGGCGGGATGATGGTTTGGAGAATGGCGCAGCTTTCTTCGATGATGGGCTGGAGGTGGAGCGGGTGCAGGACGGGCGCGGGGCGTTGGGCGAGTTCGCGAAGTTAATGAATAAAATCGCGGGCGCGGTGACTGGCTTCAAAAATTTGTTTGAGCGTTTCGCGGGTGGGATGTTCGTCGGGCAAATCGAGGGCGATGAGTTCGGCGCTGCCGAGAATGCCGGCGACGAGGTTGTTGAATTCGTGGGCGACGCCGGCGGAAAGTTTGTTGAGCGCGAGAAATTGTTGGTGGAGGAGCAATTCGCGTTCGGCGGAATTTTCGGAGTGGGCGGCTTTCATGTCGGAGCCGTGATTTTGCGGTATGCTGCTGGGGTTTGTCTATGGTGAGCGCAAAAAAATTACGCGGAAATTTAAGTGCGCCGCTTTTCTGCCGATGAGTGTGGTGTCGCAAGATAGGCGGTCAGCAGCCTCCAAAGGCTGACAGGGTTTAAAGGTGTGACGCCCGAGAAAGTTACACCCGCAACATGGATGTTGCGCAAAACAAAACGCCCCTCCCGGGGCGACTCACGGAAAGAGTAAAGTTATGGTCATTAATACTAACCTTCAGGCGCAAGGCACGTCCACGCTCCTGATGCATTCATCGGCTATGTTGAGCCAATCCCTCCAACGTTTGTCATCCGGCTCGAAGATCACTTCGCCGGCGGACGACAGCGCTGGTTTGGCGGTCTCAATGAAACTCAACGCGCAACTGGCCCGCATCAACGCGGCCACGAACAATGTCGGCAACGCCATTTCGTTCAGCCAGACGCAAGACGGTTACATCTCCAAGGTCAACGATGCCCTCAGTCGCATGAGTGAATTGTCGGTCCTGGCGCAAGACGTGACGAAGACCGATTCCGATCGGTCGTTGTATCAACAAGAATTCTCCGCGCTCGGTTCCTACATCGGGAACGTGGCGACGAAAGATTTCAACGGGGTGAGCCTGTTCACCGGCACCAGTCTCAGCGTCACCACCGATAGCGAAGCGAATACCTTCGGCATGGCGGGTGTGAATTTGAGCAACACCACTTACGCCTCGGCGGCAAGTTCGGATATCAGCACGGCAGCGGGCGCCTTGACTGCGTTGACGAATGTCAAAGCCGGCTTGACGCAGCTCGCTCACGATCGCGCGAACATCGGTTCCAACATCGAGAGCCTGACGTATTACAACGACCAGTTGTCTTCGTTGAAGAACAACCTGTCGGCCGCGAACAGCCGGATCACGGATGTGGACGTGGCGCAGGAGAGCACGAACTACGCGAAGTGGAACATTCTCGTCCAATCCGGCACGGCGATGTTATCCCAAGCGAATTCGCTCCCGCAATCCGTCCTCAAGCTCTTGGGTTAATTCCTCAAGTCCGCTAGTCGGGAACGTCCGGGCGGCGGCCTCCGCCGCCCGGGCAACCCGAAGAGCGGAATATCCGGGGAAGGAGCCAGTCAGCCGCGCAGTCAGAACCGCCGGCGGCCAAACCGGCGGAAACCCAAAGCAGCCAGGGCACAGGTCACAGGCAGCCAAAACCACCAGACGCAGACGGGGCGAAGATTCACAAGGTTTTCCCCCAACGGTTCGAAACGCAGCTTATTCAAGCCCGTTTCGCCCGGCGGGAAATCCCCGTCTGCGGTCTGGTCGGGGTGGTGCCAAATCGGTGGAGACGGTTATCACTCGCAGCAGCGGAGTCTGGCGGATGGTGTTGTTAAGACGGGCCAGACAGTGCCGCTCGGTCGGTCAAGAAGTCGGCGCATCCTTCCTTTGCTTGAGATGCACCCGCGACACGGATGTCGCGCCAATCCAATGCCCTTCGCGGGGCGACTCATGGAAAGAGTTCGTTATGGTCATCAACACTAATTTTTCGGCGCAGGCGGCGGCTACGCGCTTGGCGCACTCTTCGGGCGCGCTCGCCCAATCACTCCAACGGCTTTCGTCGGGATCCAAAATCATTTCTCCAGCGGATGATAGCGCGGGGCTGGCGGTGTCCACGCAGTTGGGGGCGCAATTGCTGCGCCTCGACGCGGCGCAAAGTAATCTCTCCAACGCGATGTCGTTTGTGCAGACCCAGGATGGTTATCTGCAAAAAGTGGGCGCGGCCTTGACGCGCATGAGCGAACTGTCGCTGCTGTCGTTGGATGTGACCAAGTCGGATGCGGATCGCGGTTTGTATCAGCAAGAATTTCATTCCCTCGGTGATTATCTCCAGCACGCGGCGACGCAGGATTTCAACGGGGTCAGTTTGTTCACCTCCCAGAATTTATACGTCACGACGGCGGGCGACATTGAGCACACGATCATGCGGGTGGGCACGATGACGATGATCGGCCTCAATTTGAGCAGCGCGACTTACGCGTCGGTGGCGCAGGCGGACATCGGCACGGCGGCCCATGCGGCCACTACGTTGTCAGGCGTGAAGGCGGCGATCGATCAGCTCGCCCGGGACCGGGGCAGTTTGGGTTTGGATCTGGAGCGGCTGGGCTTTTATCACGAACAGCTCGCGGCCTTGCAGAATAATCTTTCTGCTGCGAACAGCCGGATCACGGATGTGGATGTGGCGCAGGAGAGCACGAACTACGCGAAGTGGAACATTCTTGTCCAATCCGGCACGGCGATGTTGGCGCAGGCGAACACGCAGCCGCAGTCTGTTTTAAAACTTTTGGGTGGTAATTAATTTTTTGCTTAAGAATTTTTTGCGGTCACCGATAACTAGGGTGTCGCAAGACAGGCGGTCAACGGCCTCTAAAGGTTGGCAGGGAAAAACGGTGTTTCACCCTTAATTGAAGCACCCGCAACATGGATGTTGCGCAAATCAACGCCCCTCCCGGGGCGACTCACGGAAAGAGTAAAGTTATGGTCATCAATACAAATCTGCAGGCGCAAGGAACGTCTACGCTCCTAATGCATTCCTCCGGCATGCTCGCGCAATCACTGCAACGTCTATCCTCCGGATCCAAAATCACTTCTCCGGCCGATGACAGCGCTGGGCTGGCGGTCTCGATGAAGTTAAATGCCCAACTGGCCCGCATCAATGCGGCTTCCAATAACGTCGGCAACGCCATCTCCTTCAGCCAGACTCAGGATGGGTATCTGACGAAAGTGAATGATGCCTTGAGCCGCATGAGCGAACTCGCCGTGCTGTCGCAAGACGTGACGAAGCAGGATTCGGATCGCGCCCTGTATCAACAGGAGTTTTCTGCCCTCGGTTCTTACATCAATAACGTCGCCACGAAAGATTTCAACGGCGTCAGCCTGTTCTCGGCGGCCACGCTGAATGTCACGACGGATAGCGAAGCCAATCTCTTCGCTATGTCCGGGGTAAATCTCGCCAACGCCACGTATGCCTCGGCCATCGCGGGCACGATTGATACATCTGCGAATGCCGCCACGGCGCTCGGCACGGTGAAGGCGGCCATCAATCAGCTCGCCTCCGATCGCGCCAATATTGGTTCCAACATGGAAAGCCTGGCCTATTACAACGACCAGTTGTCCTCGTTGAAGAACAACCTGTCGGCTGCAAATAGCCGGATCACGGATGTGGATGTGGCGCAGGAGAGCACGAACTACGCGAAGTGGAACATTCTCGTCCAATCCGGCACGGCGATGTTGTCCCAAGCGAATTCGCTCCCGCAATCCGTCCTCAAGCTCTTGGGTTAATTCTTCACCGGCTCACGCCGCGACTGCGGCGTGAGCCGCTTCGTTCGTTATTTTTCCAGACGCAGGCGGGATTAAAGCTTTAGTCGTTTTCCCGCATCAGGTTTAGGTCGCGGACCGTTCCGCCCGACTTCCCTGCGGAAAATTCCGCCTGCGCTCTGGAAGGTTCATCCAAAACATCCCTTATAACCAGGCGTTAAGCCGGTTTGGGGGATGTTTTATTTTCTTCGCTAAAGTGTTTGGGGAGTCGGCCGATAGATTAGGTGTCGAGTAAGTCACAAATTATCAGTGTGGTTCACGGATAATGATTTAGGAGACAACGGTGACGGCGACCGCAAACGGCCGGGGGATTAACTGGGTGGACGCCCTTTCCAAAGTCCGCTCCGAGGCAGGGATGCCTCGTTCAAAACATCTAAAACCCCGCAAGGGGTGACTCATGGAAGGAGTCAGTTATGGTCATCAATACAAATACTACTGCACAATCCGCGGCCGCACAGCTCGGTCAATCCAGCGCTATGCTCAGCAAATCGCTCGCACGCTTGTCCTCCGGTTCGAAGATCGTTTCGCCGGCGGATGATAGCGCGGGTCTCGCTGTGTCTATGAAGCTCAACGCCCAGATCTCCCGCACGAATGCGGCGCAGAGCAACGTGGGCAACGCCATCTCATTCAACCAAACGCAGGACGGTTATCTGCAAAAAGTGAATGACGCGCTCAACCGGATGAGTGAATTGTCTGTGCTCTCACAAGACGTCACCAAGACGGACGCCGATCGCTCCCTGTATAACACGGAGTTTAGCACCTTGGCTACCTACGTCGGTGACGCCTCTACCAAGGATTTCAACGGCGTCAGCCTCTTCAGTGGCACGGCGCTGAACGTGACCTCGGACAGCGATGGTAACACGTTCTCCAACGTCGGGGTGAATCTGGGTAACACCACTTACACCACCGCTACCGGGTCTTCGGTTGACACCTCGGCGCATGCGGCCACGGCCTTGACCAACGTCAAAGCCGCGATCACGCAGCTCGCTAAAGATCGTGCCAATATCGGTTCCAACATCGAAGCCCTCGGTTACCACAGTGACCAGTTGAGCTCGTTGAGCAACAACCTTTCCGCCGCTAAAAGTCGCATCACCGATGTGGACGTGGCGCAAGAAAGCACCACCTACGCGAAAAACAACATCCTCGTCCAATCTGGCACGGCGATGCTCGCGCAGGCCAACTCGATGCCGCAATCGGTCCTCCGCTTGTTAGGTTAAGCCGAGACTGATCGCAAAGACCGGTGAAAAGTTCCCCGGACGGCGCCCGGTGCGTCGTCCGGGGTTTCATCGCAGGCAGCAATGTAGTGAACGTAACGTAACAACGAAAAAATTATGGCAAGCACCTCTGGCGTGGACTTATCCATCTCGGGACTGGCATCTGGCTTTGACTGGAAGACCCTCGTGTCTCAGTTGGCCCAGGCGGAGCGTGCGCCGGAAGCGGTCTGGGCGAAAAGCCAGGCCAAGATCAACAGCAAGAATTCCGCTTACACGATCATCAAAAGTTATCTGACCCAGTTCCAGACGAGCGTGCAGGCGTTGAAAGATTCCACCATTTACGATAACCGGAGCGCGACCAGCGGCACCCCTGCCGTGGCCACCGCCACCGCCGTTTCCGGGGGCATGACCGGCACCTTCAATTTCAATATCTCCCAACTCGCCACCGCCGCCACGCAGACCGGCACGGGCAATATCAGCAGCCATCTCAGCGCGACCAGTGACGTCAGCGGCGTCACCGTGGGCGCGGCTAACTTTGCGACGTCCGTCAGCGCGGGAACTTTTTCCGTGAATGGCCAGCAAGTCACTGTGGCCACCACCGATTCGCTGCAAGGCGTCTTTGACAAGATCGCCACCGCTACCGGCAACGCTGTGACCGCTAGCTACGATGCCAGCACGGATAAGATCACGTTGAACAGCGCCAGCGCCATCACGCTCGGCAGCGCCGCCGATACGAGTAATTTTTTGCAAGTGGCCAAGCTTTATAATAACACCACCAACAGCGTCACCAGTGGTGATGCGTTGGGGCGCGTCAAAACCTCCGCTGTCCTGACGGGGGCCAGCCTCGCGACTGCCGTCAACGATGGCGGCAGCGGTGCGGGCGCGTTTCAGATCAATGGCGTCAGCATCAGTTTCAACGCCAGCACCGACACCACCGCCGCCGTGCTCGATCGGATTAATTCATCGGCGGCCGGCGTGACCGCTCAATACGATTCGGTGAACAACCGGTTTTCGCTTTCCAACAAGACGACGGGGGATGTGGGGATTTCGCTTCAGGATGTCACGGGCAATTTTCTCGCGGCCACCGGCTTGTCCGGCGGCGCGTTTGCGACCGGGCAGGATTTGAAATATACCGTCAATGGCGGCGCCACGTTGGTGAGTCGTTCCAATACCATCAATGCGGATAGTTCCGGCGTCACCGGTTTGTCCCTGGCCGCGCTCACCTCGGGCGCGACGACCGTGACGGTGGCGGCCGATACGACTGCCGTGAGCACGAATATTCAAAAATTTATTTCTGCCTACAACAACATCCAATCCTACATCACCACCAATTCCGCGAGCTCCACGAGTCCGGCTGGGGTGGTGACCGCCGGCACGCTCACCGGCGATGTGGACGCAGGCAATATTGCGAGTAATCTTCGCAGCAACACTTTTTCATCGGTCTCCATCACCGGGCTCTCCGCCACGTTAAGTCAACTGGCAGGGCTCGGCATCAAGTCCAACGGCTATGATAACACCATCACGCTCGCGGATTCCTCGGCTTTAAATGACGCCCTCACGGGCAATTTAAGCAGCGTCAAAAAATTGTTCTCGGATTCCACCAGCGGGCTGGCCGTGAAGTTGGATTCGTTTTTGACGAATATTGTCGGGGATTCCGGGTCGCTCACCGCGCATCAGGCGGTCTTGACCAAACAGAGCAAAGCGGTCGATGACCAGATCACGAATCAGGAAAAGATCATCGCGGCGGATCAAGCCTTCTGGACCAAAGAGTTTCAAGCTATGGAAACGGCTACGGCCAAGACCAATCAGCAACTCGCACAAATCGCAAAACTTTAGTCTCGGTGACTAGCTGAAAGGCAGTCCATGAATTCAAAATTTGGGTTTCCCTCCGGTGCTGGCCGGAGCACGAAATCACTCTGGCGTCTGGGTTGGTCAGTCGGTATCGCCGCCGTTTGCGGTGGCTTTATCGGTTGTCAATCAGCGCCTGTCCAAACCAGTATTTATAAGCAGGATTTTCGGCCGGACAACGTCTTTGTCTATCCGCCCAAACTCTCGCTCAACCTCCAACGCGTGGCCATTCTGCCCTTGGCAACCGCCAGTCAGGCGGGCGATCTGCCCGAAGGGTGCGAAGCCCTCGCACCGGTGTTGTGGGAGCAGCTCGTGAAGCTCAAACGGTTTGAAGCCGTGGCGGTGGATGCCACCAAGCTCCGCTCCGCAACCGGTCGCTCGGCGTGGACCGGCGCCGAAGTGTTGCCGGTGGATTTCTTCACCTATCTCCGGCGGGAATATGGTTGTGACGCCGTGTTGTTTGGCGAATTGACCACTTACCGGGCTTACGCGCCGCTGGCCGTGGGCTGGCGGTTCAAGCTAGTGGATGCGCACTCCGGCCAGATTCTGTGGGCGGCGGATGAGCTGTTTGATGCCTCCCAACCGGCCATTGCCAAGGCTGCTGGGCATTTTGAGCAAAAGAAGCCCGTCTGGCCGGCGTTGCCAGCGGCCGAAAACTGGGTGGCGCTTAATTCCCCCCGCCGCTTTGGCCGCTACTCGGCCGCCGCGTTGCTAGACACCCTGCCGGAGCATTGAAATAAATTACTCCTAAAGTGTTTATGCGTTTCGCCGATGACAACTTATCAAGGGAAGGCAGACCCGGCGGTCTGACTCCCAAAATATTTAAAATTATGGTTGTTGAATTCAATACCGGTGGCGCTAATTACGTTCCTCTCCGTCAAGCTGCGGCCCGTCGCGCGGCCGAAACGCCGGCGGACAATTCGGTTTCTTTTGAAACGACCCAGTTGGCCAAACAACTGGCTAAACCGGCGGCGGAAGTCCGCCCCGAAAAAGTCGCTCGCGCCGCTGCCTTGGTGGCGGATTCCAACTATCCCTCGGCCGGTCAACTCGGCCAGCTCGCTGGCTTTCTCGCCAAGCGCCTCTAACCCTTAACTCGCCTCGCCTCATGATGCCCGCCGCTAATCCTTGGAAATCCTATCGGCAAATCTCCACGCAAACGGCGCCGCCCGGCCAGTTGGTGCTGATGCTTTTTGACGGTGCCCTCAATTCCATTGATCGCGCCCTGCTCGGGTTCAACGTCATGGAGATTGGTGAACGCAACACCACTATCCACAACAATCTCACGCGGGCGATTGACATCATCCGCGAATTGAATCATTCGCTCGATACCGAATCCGGCGGGCAGCTCGCCGATACGTTGCGTAATCTTTACGTCTATTTTGAACGCCGGTTGGTCGAGAGTAACCTCAAGAAGTCCCGCAAAGGCGTGGATGAGGTCATCCCCATGCTCAAGCAATTGCGCGATGCGTGGTCGGGTATGTTGACGCGTCAAACGGCCGACACGTCGCAATTCGCCGCCGTGGCCGAGAGCTGGCCTTCCAACCATTCCCGCGCCACATGAATGCCGAACAGGAATTATTCCACGCCTATCGCGAATGGCGCCGCCTCGCCCTCGCGGAAGGTCAAGCGATTGAGATGCGCGATTGGACCCTGCTCGCCGATTGCCAGACCGCCATCGAAGATTTTCAGAAATTAGTCGGCGCCCTTAATCTGGCCGCCCGTCAGGAATGGGAATTGACCGGTCAAGCGTGCGACCAAAAAGAAGCCGTCCTCCGTGTCTATCGGCACGAATTGGTCGAGATCACCCGGCGCAACCAGCGCTTGCTGCAAGCCGCCCAAGCCACCGCCCAGACCAAACTAAGTGAATTGAGCGAAGCGGGCCGCAATCTCAAACTGCTCCAGCGCTCCTATGCTTTTGGCTCCGACACCGCTTGGAGCTTTGTCTCCTGATGTGATTTTCCGGGCCGGATTATGAGAACGCCGGACGAAATGATTGTTCCTGCCGACCCCATTCTCGTCGTGGATGACGAGAAGATTTTCCTGTCTGCCCTCCTCCTGACCTTGCAGCGCGCGGGTTTCAAAGCCGTCGGTTTCAGCTCGCCGCTCGATGCGCTCGCCGAACTCCGCAAACAGAAATTTTCCGTCATCATCTCCGACCAGTTGATGCCCGAACTCTCCGGCCTCGAACTCCTCGGCCACGCCCGCCAGATCCAGCCCTTCGCCACGCGCATCCTCGCGACCGCCGTGTTGAATCTCGACACTGTCATCGCCGCGATCAATAAAGGGGAAATTTTCCGGTTCATCATCAAGCCGTGGTTGCATGAGGAATTCATCGCCACCTTGCAGAACGCCCTCCAGCGCCACCAGCTCATCTGCCAGAACGCCCATTTGCAGGACGCCACGCAGTCCATGAACAGCCAGCTCGTGGAACTGAACCGTTCGCTCGAGCAACAACTGCAACTCACCGGCCACCAGAATCGTAAGCTCGCCGAACTCAATTCCGCCCTCGAAACCAATCTCTTTCGCTCCATCGAACTCTGCGTGCACACCATGCAGACGTTTTATCCGTCGCTCGGCAATCAAGCCCGCCGCGTCACCGAACTCGCCCGCGCCATGGGTCAGCTCGCCAAACTGTCGCCCGAAGATCAGCGCGTGCTCGAAACCGCCGCCCTGCTCCACGACATCGGCCTCGTCGGCGTGCCGCGCCAGATCATCCGGCGCTGGCAGGAAGATCCGCATGGCCTCGCCGATGCCGAACGCGCGCTCATCGAGCAGCACCCCATTCTCGGCCAGGAACTCGCCACCTTCGTTAGCCATCTGGATCAAGTCGGCGTCATCATTCGCGCCCACCACGAACGTGTCGATGGCCATGGTTATCCCGATCAACTCATCGGCGAAAATATTCCGTGGCTCGCGCGCCTGTTGGCCGTGCCCGTTGCCTTTGCCTCCTGCCGTCTCACGGATGTCGCCGCTAACGACCACCTCAAACTCGGCGTGGATACCGCTTTTGATCGCGAAGCGTTAAAACTGTTTCTGCACGCGCAGACCATTGCCGCCGTGCCCCGGCGCGAACGCCAGGTTCACCTCGGCGAACTGCGCCCCGGCATGGTGCTCGCGCGCGGCATCTACACGCCCAGCGGTTTGCTGCTCGTGCCCGAGGGAAAAACGCTGAATGCGACTTACATCGAAAAAGTTTTGAATTACAACCGCGTCCAACCCCTCGTCCAGACGCTCACCGTGTATTGCTGAAGCCTGCCGGTTCCGCCGTGGAAAAATTATTCCTCCGCGCCCATGCCGAGTTTCTTTTCCCACGTCGCCACCTTCTTCAACAAGTCCGGCAGGTAGCGCAACGCGATGACTTGGCGTTTGAAGTCCTTGTCCGGTTGCGCCGGAGCCCCCAGCCATTTGCCGCCGTCCGGAATATTCGACATCACGCCGGATTGCGCGCCCACGGTGACTTGATTGCCAATCGTGAGGTGTCCGCCCAGACCGGCCTGGCCTGCGAGAATGACGTAGTGCCCCAACTTCGTGCTGCCCGCGATGCCGACTTGCGAGATGACGATGCAATGCTCGCCGATCTGCACGTTGTGGCCGATCTGCACCAGGTTATCAATCTTCGTGCCTTTGCCGATGACCGTGGAACCGAGTGCGCCGCGATCTATCGTTACGTTCGCGCCGATCTCCACATCGTCGCCGATGACCACGTTGCCGATCTGCGGCACTTTGCGGTGAAACCCGCCGTCGAGCACGTAACCAAAACCGTCGGGGCCGATCGCCGCGCCCGCATGAATGCGCACGCGTTTGCCGATCTGCGTGCGCGGATACACGGTGACGTTGGGAAATAAATTCGTCTCTTCACCAAGCGTCGAATCCGCGCCGACGGCATTACCGGATTGCAGCACCACGTTGGCGCCGAGCGTCGCGCGTTCGCCCACCACGCAATGCGGCCCGACGTGCGCCGTCGCGTCCACGTGCGCGGAGGGCGCGATGACCGCAGACGGGTGGATGCCCGCCGCGAATTTAGGTTCGGGAAAAAAGATGGCGAGCGCTTTGGCAAACGCCACGCGTGGATTGGCGACGCGGATGACGACTTTCTTGGTGGAAACGGCGTCTTTGCCCGCGATGATGGCCGTGGCCGCGCTGTTCTCGGCGGCGATGAAAAATTCCTCTTTTTCCGCGAACGTCAGATCGCCCGGTTTGGCTTCGGCGGCGGTGGCGAAACCGGTCAGTGTCGCGGTGGTGTCGCCGTGCACGTCGCCGGCGAGGAGTTGGGCCATTTCGGCAGTGGTAAGAGTCATTGACTTGATTTAGTGCGCTCACTATAAAGCCAAGCAAAACCAGTTCAATTCCCAACTTCCAAATTTATGGCCAAAACCTTCCGCGTGGGACTCATCGGTTACAAATTCATGGGGCGCGCGCATTCCAATGCGTGGCGGCAGGCGCCGAAATTTTTCAATCTCAAAGCGAATATCGAGTTGCACACGCTCTGCGGACGCGATGCCGCCGGCGTGCAAGCCGCCCGCGCCAAGCTCGGTTGGGAACACGCTACGACCGATTGGTGCGACATTGTGGAATCGCCCTTGATAGATATCGTGGACATCGCCACGCCGACGTTTGCGCACGCGGAAATGGCCATCGCCGCGCTCAAGAACGGCAAACATGTCCTCTGCGAAAAACCCCTGGGTCGCGATCTGAAGGAATGCGAAGCGATCTTCGCCGCCGCGAAAAAGGCGAAGGGCGTCCACATGGTTTGCCACAATTATCGGCGCATTCCTGCCATCGCACTGGCCAAGCGGATGTTGAGCGAAGGCACGCTCGGCAAGCTGTATCATTTCCGCGCCCGCTACGCTCAAGATCGGTTGGCGGATGTGGAATTTCCCCTCGACTGGCGTTTGCAAAAGGAGACCAGCGGCAGCGGCGTGCACAGCGACATCGGCTCGCACATCGTTGACCTCGCGCGCTATCTCGTCGGCGAATTCACCCAGGTCTGCGGCGTCGTGCACACGTTTGTGCCGGAGCGGCCGCGCGCGGATCTGCTCGCGAAGGGCAAGCGGCAACTCGGCAAAGTCACCGCGCCAGATTCGTCCGCGTTCATCGGCTGGCTGGAAAATGGTGTCATGGCCAATCTGGAAGCGACGCGTTATGCGCTCGGTCGCCGCAACCATATCGAGATCGAGATCAACGGCAGCAAAGGTTCGCTC
The DNA here is from genome assembly GCA_903911825.1 of uncultured Verrucomicrobia subdivision 3 bacterium. Classification (GTDB taxonomy): domain Bacteria; phylum Verrucomicrobiota; class Verrucomicrobiia; order Limisphaerales; family UBA11358; genus UBA11358. The sequence goes on along the minus strand of CAIWFB010000216.1, from coordinate 32,680 downwards.
TGCTTCGATTTTGAAGACATGAATCGGTTGAAATATTACAACGGCGACGATCCGAAAGATCGTCAGGGTTTCCGCGACATCCTCGTGACGCAGCGCGATGGCATTCAGCCTTACGTCGCGAACTGGTGGCCGCCGGGCCACGGCCTCGGCTACGAACACACGTTCGTTCACGCCATCGCCGATTTTGTGAATGCCTGCGCCGACGGCAAATCCGTGCACCCGACCTTGGAAGACGGTTTGAAAAATCAGCGCGTGCTCACCGCCGTGGAAAAATCTTCCGCCACCGGCAAATGGATCAAGGTTTGAGCTGGCCCATGGTGGCGGTTGCTTGTTGGCCCCGCGCGGTTAAACTGCGTTAGAAAATTTATGTTGCCGACCACGTCACTCGAACAAATCATTCCCGAACTGCGCGATGCCGTCGGGCCCGTCATCCTCATCTCCGGCGTGGGCCTGCTGTTGCTCACCATGACCAATCGTTTGGGGCGTTGCATCGACCGTGCGCGCCAACTGACGAAAGAATTACCCAAGCTCGCCGGTGCCGATCACGCCGCGACCTTGGCCCAAGTGGACATCATTTATCGCCGCGCCAAGATCATTCGTCTCGCGATTTTATTTGCCGTCACCAGCGCCCTGCTGGCGGCGGTCTTGATGGTGACGTTGTTTTTGACCGCGTGGTTTCACGGCGACCAAGCGTGGCTGGTCGGGTTGATTTTCATCGCGTGCCTCGGCTCGCTCTGCGCGTCGCTCGTGGCCTTCATCGCGGACATCAATCTGGCGCTGCACGCTTTGAAATTGGAACTAGGCGACGTAAAATAGCGCATGGAATTGCGCGCTTTCGCCGAACAAGTCTTGTTCGCTACGACGCTGGAGGAAAAACTCCAGACGCCGGACGTCATCACGGACGAGCGCCCTGGCACTGCCATCGTGGTTCCCGAAATGCCAAATCGTCCGGCGAATCTCACCTTCAAACCACACGCCACCGGCAAAAGCGAATTCCCCGGCTTGCATCGGCTCGAAGACGCCACCGAGCGCGGCAAGCTCCTGCACTTTTTCGGCAATCACGAATTGCTCGCCACCGAACTCATGGCGCTCGTGCTGCTGAAATTTCCCGATGCGCCCGCCGCGTTTCGCAAAGGACTGTTTCAAACGCTCAAAGACGAACAGGAACACACGCGGCTCTATATGGCGCGCATGAAGGCCTGCGGTGTGGAGTTTGGCGATTTTCCCGTCAGCGGCTATTTCTGGCGCTGCATCGCGCCCATGCAGCATCCCATTGATTACGTCGCCGGACTATGCCTGACGTTCGAGCAAGCGAATCTCGATTTCGCCGGGCACTACGGCCGCAACTTCGCCACCGTAGGCGATGCCGATTCCGCGAAGCTGCTTCAAAAAATTTATCACGATGAGATCGGTCACGTCGCTTACGGCTTGAAATGGTTTCGCCGCTGGAAAAATCCCAACCAGTCCGATTGGGAAGCGTTTTGCCAAACACTGAAGTTTCCGCTGTCGCCGCAACGAGCCAAAGGCTTTTCCGTGAATGTCGAAGGCCGCCGCGCGGCCGGGCTCGACCCGCAATTCATCGCCGAGCTGAACGTCTATTCGCAATCGCGCGGTCGCACGCCCAGCGTTTACGTCTTCAACGCCTTCACCGAAGGGTTTCTCGCGCAGGGCAAAAAATTCAATCCCACCAAGCTGCAGGCGCAGCTCGCCCGCGACTTGGAAAATCTGCCGCAATTTCTCTGTCGACAGGACGACATCGTGCTGGTGCGCCAGAAGCCGTCCGTCGAATTCTTGAGTCGTATCAAGCAGGCGGGCTACTCACTGCCCGAATTTGCTGCCACCGATTCCGTTGCCGACCTGCAAGCGCGCAAACTGGGTAGCCTGCGCCCGTGGGCCTGGGGGCCGGACAGTCAACAACTGCTCAAACCGATTTTTGCTAGCGTCTCGGGCGAAAAACGCAGTGCTGAACAACGCTTCAATGCCAACCTTGCGGAATTGTATTCCAAAGCCTGGAGCGCCGACCTGTTGCGGAAAATAATTTCTTGTAGGAGACGAGGTGACGAGTCGCAAAACTTCTTAGCGTCTCAATCAGAGCAAAGTCTCCTCACATCGGCTCCTACAATTTCTTGGCTTTGTTCCGAAAACGAAGTCGGCATCGCCGTGAATTCTCTCTCCGAAGCCCAAGCCGTCATCGCGCAGATCCGCGCGCGCGGCCATCATAAGATCATGGTGAAAGAAGCCTACGGCGTCGCGGGCAGCAACGCGTTGCGTTTGTTCGAGCCGGAGCTGTTGCCGCATCAATTGCGTTGGCTGGAAAACACCTTTGCCCATGAACGCCAGCTCGTCGTTGAACCGTGGTTGGAACGCGTGCTGGATTTTTCGGTGCAGTTGGAGATGACCGCCACCGGCCTGAAACTGTGCGGCTACACCGGTTTGCTCAATGACGCGCGCGGCCAGTTTCAGGCGAACTTCGCCGAATCGCATCATCACAAACGCATCCCCACGCGCATCGTTTCGCTGTTCACCGAACCCAAAGATATTTCTAGCCGCCTGCTGGAATTTTACGACCAGATTTTTGCTGTGCTCGCCGCCGAATTGCGCCGCGTGGGATTCGTCGGCCCGCTGGGCATTGATGCCTTCGTTTATCGCGATGCCAGCGGCGCGGCCAGATTAAAACCGATCGTCGAGATCAATCCGCGTTACACGATGGGCCGCGTGCTGGTGGAATTGATGCACCAAAGCACGCAAGCGAGCTGCGGCGTTTTCCGGCTGCTGAACCAGGCGCAGCTCCGCGCGGCCGGCTTCGAAAATTTTCCCGCCTACGCCCGGATGTTGGCCGAAAAATTTCCGCTACAAATGGAAGGCGAACCCGTTCCCCGTATCCGGGAAGGCGCGCTTTGTCTGAATGATCCGACCACCGCGCAGACGTGCTTGGGAATTTTTCACGTCACGCGCCATCTGGCGAGTCTAGTGCCTTGAGATGTCGCCAAAGTAGCGCAGGCGTCTCGCCTGCCGCTCCTGAAAAAATAATTCAATAAGTCGTTTGACACCTGACGAACGAGGACTAAGTTGATTTGTGGCTGACGTGGACGCGAGTGTTAGTTGAAGGTCAGTGAAAGTGAGTCAGTGGTTCGTAAGACAGTGACAGAGCAGTTGCAGACAGTCAGTTAGTGATGCGTCCACGCCAGCCATTTTTCTGTCCGCTTCAGAGTTGCCCCAGTTGTTCCTCCAGCCGTTTCGGCGAAACCGGAAATGCCGTTCCCAGTTCCTGCGCGAACACCGACACTTTGTATTCCTCCACCATCCACCGAAAGTTTTCCAATTGCTGCCGTGCGCCCGTAATTTTGGGCGGATTCGCGACGTGCTTTTTTAGCGCTGCCAAATAAGGTGCCAGCAATTGAGCGCGTTCCTTGTCTTTCCCGGGATTCAACGTCGCCCGTTCCATCCGCGTGGCCAGCGCTTTGAGATAACGTGGCAGGTGCGTGAGCTGTGCGAAGGGAATCGCTGTTAAAAAATGTTGCGGCACCAGCGCCTCCAACTCCTCCGCCCAAAGATTCGTCGGCTTGGCCGCATCCTTGGTGGCGATATTTAACTGACTCAAATCGAACAGCGTCTTGGGTTTGGTGGTTGGTAGCACGGGCGTTGGTCCGCAGCGGAGCTGGATTTCCTTCCGCGCGCGCAGGATGACGCCGACGTGATCCACTAATTTCATCGCTAGGCCGGGAATTTGTAGCCGCGTCTGCTGCACCGCGGCCTGAAAGTTTTCTTCGTTGAGCACGGAAAAAACTTCGGCGGGCAAAATGTGGCGTCTTAGATTTTCCAGCGCGTCGGTTTGCAATTCATCCAGCGGACACAGATTCGCCGCCAGCGCCTCGAAGCCGATCAGCGCACGCAAATCACGCTGTAGCCACGCGAAATCTTTCGCCAGCGCCAGCTCCACAAGTTTGTGGATGCCACCCAGCGTCGCCTGACGAGCCAGCTCTTCCGTGCGGAAAAGGCGTAAACTCACTGAATCTTTTTCGCGCGCCAACCCCGGCCACGCATACGTCGGCACCGGCCCGTTCTCGCTCACCGTGATGCGGGCAGGCAACGTGCCGACATTCCACGTCGTGATACCGGTGCGCTCCCATTGTTGCGCCACGCGCGTCCACGCGGAGTCATCCGGCGCGGGTTTGGCTTTCACTTGCTCCAATTTTTGCCGGAGCGTCGCGAGATCGCGACTGGTGCCGATGGTTTTCTGATCGTTGCCCACGACTTCAATGCGCGGCCGCAAGTGTGCCGGAATGGCATCCGTCGGCCATGCGTTCAACGGAATCTCCACGCCGTAATGCTTGCGGATGAACAGCGCCAGATCCGCCTGCAACGATTCGCCGGTGGCCTGAAGTTCGTTCACGATCTCCACCACCTTCGGCGGAAACGGTTGCAGCTCGCGTCGAATACTTTTTGGCAGTGCGCGCAACAGTTCATTCACCAAACCTTCGCGCAAACCGGGCACGGACCATTCCACGCACGATTGCGAAATTGTTTGGGCGAGACCAAAACCGAGCTTCACCGTGGCACCGTCATTTTCTTCGCCGGGCGAATAGGCATAAGCCACCGCCACCGGTTGACCGCCCAGCGGCACGGCATCGGGAAACGCTTCGCTGTCGAAATCCAACGCGGTGCCGCCGGTCAAATCCGCTTCCGTGGCGCAAAGAAACTCCGGCCCGCCGCAATCGCGGATGAGGCGGTTCAATTCGTGAACCGAAGAGACTTTCTGGATCCGCTGCGCATAAAACTCGAACAGCTTTTCGTCCAGATTGCCGAGGCTGTGACTGCGGACGCGCGTCTGCCAGTTCTCGATTTTCTCGCGAATCTTCCGGTTGTGTTCCAGAAACGAATATTGCGGCGGTAACGGCTGCGGCTTGTCGGCGGAACGGAAAATCCGCGTGTCATCATCGTCGCCTTCATCGTCTTTTTGCTTCCGGCGTGTTGGCAGCAAGTCATCTTCAACGAGCGCGGCGCGGATAAAAATCTCCGTGGCCTCCTCGGGGTTGATGTTGCCGTGCGAGACTTTGACCTTCCGCACTTCCATGCCGTAAAGCGTGGTGCGCTCCTCGACCAATACATTTCCCGCCGCCACGCTCCAGTGCGGATTGTGATGTGTCGTCTTGCAAAGATGCGGCGCGAGTTGGACGATCCACAGCGGATCAATTCCCGCATTCGTGCGTGCGAACAATTGCGAGGTCTCCACGATTTCGGCGGCGACAATCCACGGCGGTTGTTGTGTGGACGCAGGTTTTGGCGGCGGCTGGCTTGCGTTGCGCGCAACGGGTTTCGGCTGACGCTCATTACGGTCGTAAAGCGCCGAACCGGGAAACATCGCGAGCAGGCGATTGCCGGTGCCTTGATACTGATTGCGTTCTTTGCGCAATGCGACATGCCCGAGCAAGCCGGTGAGAATCGAGCGATGAATCGCAGCGTAATCCGCGTTGCTCTCGTTGAGTTTGAAGCGGCCCAAGTCTTCCAGCGCACCGTGCAACTGTGCGTGTAAATCTTGCCACTCGCGCATGCGCAGGTAGGAGAGGAAGTTGGCTTTGCAAAATTTCCGGCGCTGGCCTTGCGTGCGCAAACGCTCCCATTGGTCGTGAACCGCGTCCCAGATTTTCAACAGCGATAAAAAATCTGACGCCGGATCAATGAAGCGTTTATGTGCGGCGGCAGCGGCTTCCTTGCGATCCAGCGGACGTTCGCGCGGATCTTGAATGCTCAAGCCGGCGGCGATGATGAGCAGTTCACGCCCGGCATGTTCGTGTTGCGATTGCAGCAGCATGCGGCCGAGCGTAGGGTCAATCGGCAGACGCGAGAGATCGTGGCCGAGCTGCGTGAGTTCGCGCTTCTCATCGAGCGCGCCGAGTTCCTGCAACAGTTTGTAGCCGCCATCAATCGCGCTCGGCGGCGGCGGATTCACAAACGGAAACGTCTCGATGTCGCCGAGGCGATACGCGCGCATCCGCAAAATCACTTCGGCCAGATTCGCGCGCTGGATTTCCGGCTGCGTGTATTGCGGGCGCTCATTGAAATCTTCTTCGGAATAGAGCCGAATGCACACGCCATCCTGCACGCGACCGCTGCGGCCTTTGCGCTGGTTCGCGCTGCTCTGCGAAATCTCCTCGACCGGCAGCCGCTTGGTGCGCGTGCGCGGATTGTAGCGGCTGATGCGCGCGAGGCCGGAATCAATCACGTAGCGAATGCCGGGAATCGTGAGCGAGGTTTCGGCGATGTTCGTGGCGACGACAATTTTCCGCCGATTCAGCGGGGCGAAAACGCGTTGCTGATCCGCCGCGCTGAGCAAGCCAAAGAGCGGAATGATTTCCGCCTCGCGCCCAAAGCGGCCATCGAGCAAGTCACACGTCTCGCGGATGTCACGTTCGCCGGGCATGAAGATGAGGATATCGCCGTTGCCCGGTTCGCACAGCGCGGTTTCGGCGGCACGCACGGCGGCGTCCACATAAGTGATGTCGCCGCGCTCTTCGGAATCGGCGTCGAACGGCGCGTAAATCACTTCCACCGGATAGAGTCGGCCGGAAACTTCGATGATCGGCGCGTCATTGAATGCTTTTGAAAAAGTCTGGGTATCAATCGTGGCCGAGGTGATGATGAGCTTTAGGTCGTTCCGCTTGGCGAGCAGCGTCTTCAAGTAGCCAAGGAGAAAATCAATGTTAAGGCTGCGTTCGTGCGCTTCGTCGATGATGATGCAGTTGTATTCCGACAGCAGCGGATCGCCCTGCGTCTCGGCAAGCAAGATGCCGTCGGTCATCAGCTTGATGTAAGTCTGCGCGCTACTGCGGTCGTCGAAGCGAATGGTGCAACCAACTTCGCGGCCCCAGTTCACATTTAATTCTTCCGCGATGCGTCGTGAGATGGAGAGCGCAGCCACGCGACGCGGCTGCGTGCAGCCGATCTTTGCCTCGATGCCAAGGCCGGCTTCAAGGCACATCTTGGGAATTTGCGTCGTCTTGCCGGAGCCAGTTTCACCCGCGATGACCACGACTTGATTCGCGCGGATCGCGGCGACGATGTCGTCCTTGCGCGCGGTGATGGGTAGGTCAGGCGGATAGGAAATTTTCGGAACGTTCGCCGCGCGTTCTTCACGCAAGGCAATGGAGGCGAGCAGTTGTTCGTGGAGGCGAGCGAGCAATTTTTCGTGCGTCTGCGGATGATGTTGATCGCGCAACAGCCGGACCATCCGGCCCCCGAGCCGCACCCAATCGGGCAACATGGCTTGGGGCAGGAGCTGGCGGATTTCGTCAACGCGCGGATCGTTCATGCCGGAACCGAAGATTATAACGGAAAGTTGAATTCAGCACCGTGAAAATGTTCGGCGCGATTCGTAATTCTCATTCGCGCTGCGCGTCGGCATACTGCCGTCGTGTCCGTGGAACTCACAGAAGCGTTGCTCGCCCAAGCTGCCGGCTGGGACGTGATGAAGCGCGCCCGCGCTTACCTCACGCAGAATCAAGTCATCAGCTCCTACTGGGCGCCGCCGTTGCTGCGCGGCGTGGTGCAGAACGACGGCATGACTTTTCGCGGTTCCCTCGTCATCCACAACTCCGTGGACATCGAAAATCTCTGCAACTGCCGCGAGGCTCGCGAATGGGGCAAGATTTGCGCGCACGGCGTCGCGGTGGGTTTGCATTGGCTGAACGCGCAAAAATCTCCCGCGCCCGCCGTCAGTGAAAAAGCCGCGCCCACCGCTAAGCCGGTGGTTAAAAAAACTCCCGACCTGCTCCGTGCGCCCGGCGGCGAACCGGCGGAATTATTTCTCATCCTGCCCCCGAATTTCGAGCAAGCCGCCGCGCGCGGCAAAATGCTGCTCGTGTTAGAGGCCCGCTGGGGCGGCGGCCGTTGTCCGCTGAACGCCTTGCCCAAAGGCCGCCCGTTCGCCTTTTCGGCGCCAGACAATGCGGTGCTGGATGCCTTGGAACGGCTCACGGCGGGCGAGACGCCGGCTATTCTCCAACTCGAAACCCAAGAGTTTGCCGCGCTGCTCCCGCTGCTCATCGAGCATCCGCATCTCACGCTGGGCAAAGCCACCGCCGTCAAAGTGACGACCACGCCACTGACTCTGCCATTGCGCGCCACGTTGGAAACCAATGGCGAAATCGTGGTGACGCTGCGGGACAAACCGACGTCGCTGGCGCTGATCGGCGATTGGGTCTGGCGCAATAATTCTCTGCAACCGCTCGCGTTGTCGCCGGTGCTGAAAAATATTTTCCAAACGCCGGTGCGGGTGACGCGCTCGCAAGTGCCGCAATTTTTGAGTCAGTCTTGGCCCGCGCTGCTCGCCGCCGGCGGACTCGAAGCCAATTTCAAACTGGAAGATTTCACCTTGGAACCGCAGTCGCCGCGCTTCCTCTTGGAACTCAAAGGCGGGCTGACCCAATTGCGCGGTCGCCTCCAATGCGCCTACGGCCCGCGCATCATGACCGTGGGCGTGACGGCGGCGGACGAAGCCGTGTGGCTCCCCGATCCTGAAGTGCCGACGCGCTATTCCACCCGCGATGTTGCTGCCGAACAGAACGCACTCGGTCGCTTGGTGCGACAGGGATTTTCCGCGCCGGATGCTGAAGGTAAACTGCAACTGACCGGCCAGAATGCCGTGCTGAATTTTCTCGCCCGCGACTTTCCCAAGCTGCAACGCGAGTGGAATGTGACGCTGGACGAGCAGTTGGAAAATCGCACGCTCAAAAATATCGAACGGATCGAACCGCAGTTTCAGATCACGTCGTCCGGCGTGCAGTGGTTTGATCTGGGCGTGGTTTTTGCCTCGGATGGCGGTGAGAAATTTGCCACCGCCGACATCCAGCGCCTGCTGCTTTCCGGCCAGAATCACAAGCGCTTGAAGAATGGCAAAATGGTCGTGATTGATTCCGGTGCCGTCGAAGAATTACAGGAAGTGCTGCTCGATTGCGCGCCGCAACAACACGCCGACGGCTACCGCATCGGCAACGCGCAGGCCGGTTTTCTCGAAGCCACGCTGCGTCAGCACGGCAATTGGCAAGTCGCCGCACCTTCCGCTTGGCGCGACCGTGCCGCCCAGCAAACCGGCGAGGCGATACTGGAATGTCCGCCGCTCGGCGAACTGGAAAACGTGCTCCGACCTTATCAAAAACACGGCGTGGGCTGGCTGCAATTTTTGCGGACGAACGGCTTCGGCGGCATTCTCGCCGATGAAATGGGGTTGGGAAAAACGCTGCAGACGCTGGCGTTTTTCCAAGCGTGTAGGCGCCGACGTGAGGAGGCTGCAACGGATTCCCAGAACCAAAAAGCGGATCCGAGCCAACGCGCGTTGGCGGCTACCCAGCCGCATTTGATCGTTTGCCCGACGAGTCTGGTCTTCAACTGGGTGGCGGAGGCAAAAAAATTCACGCCAGAATTAAAAGTGCTGGCGCTGCACGGACCGGACCGGCACGCATTGTTTGCCGAGATCAAAAACTGCGATGTCGTGGTGACCAGTTACGCCCTCCTTCGTCGCGACGCGGAAAAATATCGCGAGCTTGAATTTGATACCACCGTACTGGACGAGGCCCAGCACATCAAGAATCGCCAGACGCAGAACGCGCAAGCGGTGAAGGCGGTGAAGTCCAAGCATCGCCTCGTGCTCACGGGCACGCCGCTGGAAAACTCCGTTTTGGATCTCTGGTCCATCTTCGATTTTCTCATGCCCGGTTATCTCGGTGCGGCGAAAGATTTCCGCGAGCGTTACGAGCAGCCCATCGCCAAAGATAAAAATGCCGAAGCCCAGTCACGGCTAGCGCGGCGGTTGCGTCCGTTCATGCTACGCCGCCACAAGCGCGATGTAGCCAAAGATTTGCCCGCAAAGCTCGAGCAGGTTTCGTTCTGCGAATTGACCCCGGATCAACGGACCGTTTACCAGCAAGTCATCGAGGCCAGCCGCAACGAAATTCTCGCCGCCGTAGGCGCGGATGGGTTGGCCAAGAGCCGCATGGTGGTCTTGAGTGCGTTGCTCCGGTTACGCCAAGTGTGCTGCGATTTGCGGTTGCTGAAATTGGAAAACGTCAAGCCTGCCAATGCTTCCGGCAAGCTCGATCTCTTCGGCGAACTGCTCGAGGAAGTCATTGATGGCGGCCATCGTGTGCTGGTGTTCAGCCAGTTTGTTTCCATGCTCACGCTGCTGAAAGAACGGTTGGCCGAGGAAAATATTGAATTCTGTTATCTCGACGGCTCCACGACCAATCGCGCCGCCGTGGTGGAGAAATTTCAGAACACGCCGACCATTCCCGTGTTCCTCATCAGCCTCAAAGCGGGCGGCACCGGTCTCAATCTCACTGGCGCAGACACCGTCATCCATTTTGATCCGTGGTGGAATCCCGCCGTGGAAGATCAGGCGACGGATCGCGCCCATCGCATCGGCCAGAATCGGGTGGTGACGAGCTACAAACTCATCACGCGCGATACCGTGGAGGAAAAAATTCTGCTGCTGCAGAACCGGAAACGCGACGTCATCCAAGCCACGCTCGGCGGGGAGGAGGAGTTCGCGTCGTCGCTGAATTGGGCCGAGATTCAGGAGTTGCTGGCCTGAACATCTCAGGGTGCCGATCTTGGAACCGGACTGGTCGGCTCGCGGCGGATCAGGCGTTGCAACTGTTGTTCCACGATCGCTTGCGCTTGGCCAGCGTCTAGGTCGCCGCGCAGCGCGATTTCCAACGAGCGTTGGCCGGGATTTCGCAATCCTTGCACGACCGGCCCCAAGCGGGTGCCATAATTCAGGTAGAGGGTGTCTCGGCCTTGCGCGCTCGTGCGGTCATCCCATAGGCAGTAGAAGATATAGACCGGCGGCTCGGTGTGGTCGAGGGCGTAAAGGGTGAACGGCAACTCCAGTCCCGCCGCCGTCAGCCAGGTTCGCGGGGCGAGGGTGGCCACCTGCTGTCCGGCGGCGGTCATACACACTTCCGGTGTGTGGTTTTGCACCAGGTGCACGGCGGTGCGGCCCGGTTGCCAATGCAGAAAAATTGCCTGCCAGTTGCGGCCGTCCGCCGTCCACCCGACCCGTTGCCCGTCGTCATAGCGCAGCATTTGGCGCGTGCGTTCGGGCAGGGCCGTGAGCTGAAACGACGGTTCATTCGTCGGCCACGTCACCGTCCACTGCGCCGCCGTCGGCAACCGTTGTTCGTGCCAGCGATACCAACCTTCCACCGCACTTTCCGCGACGATCAGCCAGCCTGTCAAACCGATCAGCCACGGGTTGCACCGCCCGTTCACCTCCGGCCACCCGTTGCCCGACTCAGGGCGCGCGGGCGCCACGGCGACGGGTTGGCGGCGCGCCAGCCAGTTGCCCAGTCCCCACAACGTGAAAAAACACGCGAGCAAAATCGTCACCCCCGTCGGGTCATGCCATTGCGCGATCGCCCCGGTGCCCTCGCGCGCCGCCACCCAGACTAGCACCGTCATCCGCGCCAGATTGAACCCGAACGAGAGCGTGAAGCCTGCCAGCACCAGTCCCAGTCGGCGCCCGCGCCCGAGCTGATACAATTCGCCGAGAAACAACGCGATCATCAGCGTCGCCTGAAATGAGCGGATGCCGCTGCACGCTTCGTCAATGCCCACCTCGCCCGTCGCCACTTCGATCACGTTGCCATGGGGGATTGCCGGAATCCCCAGTCCGTTCAACAATTCCACCGTCAGCGCCGCGTCCGCCCGCGTCAAACTTTGGATCACCGTCACCTCCAGCCACGTCGGCCACGGCACCGCCACTAAAAAATAAGCCACCGGAAACGCCAATCGCCGGAGCCACCGCCCGCCCAGCCAGAGATAGATCACTAGCCCGGTGAGGCCCACCGTTTCGCCCGCCAACGCCCAACTGATCAGTCGCCATTCCGGATTCGCTTCCTCGATCAGCCGCGTCGGCGCATAGAGCATCGCCAGCCCGACCAGACCTGCCCACGCCATTTTATTTTCGCCCGTGGCCGCTGCTGGGCCGGTCGCCTCGCTGGCGTTGGCTGAGCCCAGTTTTCTGCTGATCAGATACGCGCACAAAAACGGCACCGCCCAGCCGTAGCCGTATTGGGGATTGAGCGTCCATTCCACTTGCAGGTGCCGGATCAAGTGCCACCACAGCCAGCCCAAGGGTAGGGCGAGCCAGAGCCAGGTGCTGCGTTGAGAACGCCCGGCGTGGGTGGCAATGTTGGTCGGCGACGTGGTCATTCGCGGCGCGGTGGTTGCGGTGTCGCCATGGTTTCCAACGCCGCCACGAGTCGGGGCAATAACGCCGCTTTCGCAAAGGTCGCCGTCACGGCCGCCGCTCCCTGCCGTTGCGCGGGCCGTTGGCGGAGTTGCTGGATCTGCTCCGCCAAAGTGTCCCCCGCGCCGTGCGGCGCAGCGCACCACGGAGACTCCGCGCCCAGTTGCGCCAAAATTTCGCTCACGTGGCTCGGTTGCGGCCCGACATAGATCACCGGGGCGCCCACCGCCAGCATGTTGTAGATTTTGCACGGATGCACCAGGCCCAGCATCGCCTCGCCCAGCACCACCACGTGCGCGTCCGCCGCCGAGAGCGAAGCCGCCAGTTGCGCCAGCGGCTGATACGGCAGGCACCGCACGTTCGGTCGCTGACCGCTGGCCACGCTAGCTTGCACGCGTTTGAATTCGCTCCCGCCGCCCACAAAACAGAACACGATGGACTCATCGCTTTGCAACCGGTCCGCCGCCGCCAGCAACGTGTCCAGCGGATGCACCGGGCTGTGGTTGCCGGAATACATCACCACATATTTGCCCGTCAGCCCGTGCTGCTCGCGGAACCGTTCCCGCCCGCTCGCGTCGAAGTGCACGTCCTGATCTTGCGACCACGGTGCCAGCGTCAGGATTTTTTCCGGGGCGATGCCTTTGGCCACGATGCGGTCGTGCATGAAACGGTCGAGCGCGATGATCCGGTTGGCTTGCCGGAAACTGAAGCGCGACATCCGTTCCAGCACCTTGGCCATGAGTGAATCCCGCCGTAACCAGCCTGCCGCGATCGCTTCGTCCGGATTCATATCCATCACCCAATAACCGAACGCCGCGCCCCACCACCGGGCCCGCCACGCGCCGATGAACGAGATCAACGGCGGCGTGGTGAGCGCCACCACCACGTCGTGCCGCGGTAAGGTCAGCAACCGCCACCCGCTTGCCAGCACGAAACTGCCAAAATCCACCGCCCGCCGCCATTTGGCTCCCTTCCCCAGCCGGGTCGCCGCCACCCGGTGGATCTGGATGCCGCGCCAGACTTCGTGCGCCGCGAACGTTTGCTCCGGCGCATCGTAAGCGCGCCGCCCCGTCACCACCGTCACCGTATGCCCGCGCTCCGCCAGTGCCACCGCCAGCTCGCTGAGATGCTGCGCCGTGGAGACCACGTCGGGATAAAACGCCTGATTGAGCAGCAGAATTTTCAAAGTTCACGTCATTAAAACGGAAGTCCCCCCCGCTAAGCAACCGCCAAACCCGCCGCCCTCCCTTTTCTCAGATCTCCGATTTCAGATCTTAGTTTGTCATCTTTCAGTATGTCATCTTTTCAGTATGTCAGCTTTCAGCTTTCCAGTTTCAGGTCTCCGCTTTCAGATTTCAGCCTGTCAGCTTTTTAGCTTTTCAGTATGTCATCTTTCAGTATGTCAGTTTGTTCATTTTTATTTGAATAATTCCAGGAGCTCACTATGCTCCGTCCTGTGGCCAGCGCACATTCCCAGGCGAACGCTAAACTCATGGTTGCCCGTGCTCAAACGAACCACCCGGCTTCCGGGTTGACTCCGGTGGAAACCGAGGTCATCCAACTCTTCGTCCAATTTTCCCGCGCTGTCGGCCAGCCCCGTTCCTACGCCGAGCTTTACGGGCTCCTGTTCATTTCGCACCAGCCGTTGACCTTGGACGACCTCGCCGCGCGACTGCACCTGAGCAAAGGCTCCGCCAGTCAGGGCCTGAAATATCTGCGCGAACTCGGTGCCGTCCGCGAAGTCGCCACCGCCACGCGCCGCACCCACTACGAGGCCGTCGCCGAACTGCGCCATCTCGCCGGCAGCTTTTTGCGCCAGCAGTTGACCGAACATTTGAGCGACAGCCCCAGCCGCCTGGAGCGCATCAGCGCCCACGCCCAGCCGCTGACCGGCGCCGCCCGCACCCACACCCTCGCGCGCGTCAAGCTGCTGCAGAGCTGGGAAAAGAATGGTCGTCGCGTCCTACCCTTTTTGTTGAAATTGTTAGGCAGCCAATGAAATTTGGTAAGCCGTCGTTGTCGCGCCGCCAGTCAGTTCAGGTCTCAGTATGTCAGTGTTTCAGCGTGTCAGTCTGTTAGCGTTTCATCTTTTTAGCGTGTCAGTATGTCAGTATGTCAGGTCTCAGGTCTTAGATTTTTGATCTCCGACCTCCGGTTTTAGTTTGTCAGCGTGTCAGCTTTTTAGCATGTCAGCATGTCAGCTTGTTAGTGTTTTAGCGTGTCAGCTTTTTAGCATTTTAGCATGTCAGCATGTCAGCATGTCAGTATGTCAGTATGTCAGTATGTCAGCTTGTTAGTGTTTTAGTTTGTCAGCATGTTAGCTTTTTAGCTTTTTAGCTTGTTAGTATGTCAGCTTGTCAGGTCACAGGTCTCCGACCTCCCCTAAGGCTCATGCCTTGGCAAAAACATGCGGTGCTGGTGCCGGGAATCTTTTGCGAAAAACCTCGCGAAACGACCAAGGGCGGCGCCTGCTCCTTTCAGGCCTCCGGTCTCAGCTTTCAGCCTTTCAGGTTTCAGTATTTTAGCCTTTCAGCTTTTTAGGATGTCAGTTTGTCAGCTTTTTAGTGTGTCAGCTTATTAGCATTTCAGTTTTTTAGTTTTTCAGCATTTTGGTTTGTCAGCATGTCAGCATTTTAGCTTTTCAGTTTTTTAGAATATGAGCCGCCTATCCGATGAATTGCGTGACCGGACCAAACGTTATGCCTCGGCGACTATCCAGCTATATGTGAAACTTCCCCCGGCTCGCGCCGAGGTCAAAGTGCTCGGCCATCAACTCCTGCGTTCCGGAACCTCAGTGGCCGCCCACGCTCGGGAGGCGTCCCGGGCGCGTTCCAATTCGGAATTTTGTTCCAAGCTGGATGGCTTGCTTCAGGAAGCGGATGAAACACAATTATGGCTTGAATTGTTGCGGGACGATTGCGGCATCACTGGTGAACCAATGGAAAACCTCCTGCGTGAAACGAGTGAACTCATCGCCATCTTTACCACCATGGTTTCCAAGTTACGCAAAGCCGGCGCCTGAACTTTCAGCATGTCAGATTTTAGCATTTTAGCATTTCAGTATTTCAGCTTTTTAGTGTGTCAGTTTGTCAGCCTTTCAGCATTTTAGTTTGTTAGCTTTTCAGCTTTTCAGCTTTTTGTTTGTCCGTTTGTCCGTTTGTAATTTTTAGAGTTTCAGCTTTTTAGCTTTTCAGCTTGTTAGTAAGTCAGCTTTTCAGTTTGTCCCCTTTCCAACCCATGGACCTCATCCTCGAACCCGGCCGCGCCGAAAAAAATTACTGGCGCGATCTCTGGCACTACCGCGAGCTGTTCATCATCCTCGCGTGGCGCGATATCTCCGTGCGCTACAAGCAAACGGTCATCGGCGTCGCGTGGGCCGTCATCCGTCCGTTCCTGACCATGGTGGTTTTCACCATCGTGTTCAGTAAGATCGCTAAACTGACCGCCCCCGCTGATGTGCCCTATGCGCTGCTCGTCATGTCCGCCATGTTGCCTTGGCAATTCTTTGCCACCGCCTTGAGCGAATCCAGCAACAGCCTCATCGGCAACGCCAACCTCATCTCCAAGATCTATTTTCCGCGCCTCATCGTCCCCGCCGGTTCCGTCATCACCAGCCTCGTGGATTTTCTCATCACCCTCGGCCTGATGGGTGCGATGATGCTCTGGTATGGCTTCGCCCCCGACCTCCGGCTGCTGGCGCTACCGCTCTTCACGCTGTTGGCGTTTGCCGCCGCCTTTGGGGCCGGACTCTGGCTTTGTGCGCTCAACGTGAAATACCGCGACTTCCGCTATATCGTCCCCTTCATCGTGCAATTCGGGCTTTATGTTTCACCGGTCGGATTTAGCAGCCACGTCGTGCCCGCGAAATGGCAACTCCTCTATTCCCTCAACCCCATGGTCGGCGTCATTGATGGCTTCCGCTGGTGCCTCCTGCGCGGTCAAACGCCATTTCAGCTTTCCAGTGTCAGCTTTTCCGTTTTGGTCTCGCTCGTCCTCTGTATGAGTGGCCTCTGGTATTTCCGCCGCCTGGAAAAAACCTTCGCCGACGTCATTTAAAAAATTAAAACAGTGGAATTATCTAAATTTGTCAGCCTTTCAGCCTGTTAGCATTTCAGTATTTTAGTATTTCAGCTTTTTAGCTTTTTGTTTGTCCGTTTGTCAGCCTTTCAGTATGTCAGATTTTAGCATTTTAGTTTTTCAGTTTGTCCGCCTTTTAGTGTGTCAGCATTTCAGCTTTTCAGTTTTTATTTGTATTGGACAATCCACCTTCACGGCGTAATTTACCACGCATGAAAGCGATTTCTGAACTCGCCAAAGATGCCTTGGAATTGCCGTCGGATCAACGGCTCACACTGGCGCGTATTTTGTTGGATTTATCGGATGAGAGCGAAGATTTTTCCCCCGCTGTTGAGGCCGCCTGGGAAACGGAAATCGGGCGGCGCCTGGCGGAGGTTAAGTCCGGCCGCGCCCGTTCCGCCGGCTTTGATGAGGTGTTTGCCCGGCTGGACCGGCGCTTTCCCGCATGAAGATAGAAATCCTTCTCGAGGCCGAGCAGGAATTAACTGAAGCCATTGCTTACTACGAGGAAACTGAGCCGGGATTGGGTGTTCGATTGAAGGAAGAGGTTCGCGCAGCAATTCAATGGATCAGCCACAATTCAGAAATTCCCCGGCTCCGTCCCAATGGATACCAGCAGGTAAACCTGAAGGTTTTTCGCTACTATGTTCCTTATTTCATCTGGAATGACACCATTTGGATTCTGGCCGTGGCCCACGGTTCTCGCCGCCCTGAATATTGGAGTGACCGGAAGAAAAGAATCGGCTGACCCTTTGTGCTTGGTTGCTTGGTTGTTGCTAAAAAGCTCCGCGGTGAACGTTTTCCCTTTTCAGTTTTTCCGCATGTCAGTTTTTAGAGTTTCAGCATGTCAGATTTTAGCATTTTAGCTTTTTAGCTTTTCAGCTTGTTAGTAAGTAAGCTTTTCAGCCTTTTAGTTTGTCCGCATGTCAGATTTTAGCATTTTAGCTTTTCAGTTTGTCAGCTTTTTACATCAAGTTTTAGCTTTTCATCTTTCCAAACCATGGACCTAATCCTCGAACCCAGCCGGGCAGGAAAATCCTTTACCGACTTCATTTGGGCTGCCTGTTGAACAGTGTGTTTTCGAAAATAGAAATCCCCTGCCTAAAACTGTTTGAAGCAAAAAATACAACTGCTCGCAAAATTTGGTGCCATGCAAGGCGTGGTGCAGTTGACTATGGCCTTGAGCGGGTTTCTACTCGTCCGGGTGCTGGATAAACGCGAGTTTGCCGCCTACACCATCGCCACCAGCTTGCAGGCGATTCTTAGCATGCTGACGGATTCAGGCATTGGCACCGGCTTGAATGCCGTGGGTGGGCGCGTGTGGCGGGATCGCGGGGCATTGAGCCGGTTGGTGTCCACCGTCCTGGAAATCCGTTTCAAACTGGCCTGGGTTGCCGTGCCGGTTGGGGTGGGTTTTTCCCTGTATTTATTCCGGCAAAACGAGGTGCCGTGGCTCAAGGCGCTCTCGCTTACTGCCGTCATCATTATGACGTTGTGGGGGCTATTCAATACCAGCGTGTATGCCACCCCATTGCGGCTGCACGGAAAATATCTGGCCGTGCAGAAACTGGAACTGGTTGCCGCCCTGATCCGGCTCACGCTCCTGTGCGGGCTGGCGTTGATATTCATCAACGCCTTGGCGGCGGTGCTGGTGGCCACCATCGGAGCCACGTTGCAGGCGGTGCTGGTGCGGCGGCGGGCGGCGGAGATTTTGGACTTTGACGCGCCCCGCGATGCCGGACAGGGCAAGGAACTGATGGTCTTCATCCGCAAACAGTTTTTAACCGTTTTCTTTTTTGCCTTTCAGGGGCAGATCACTATCTGGCTGATCTCCATTTTTGGCAACGTGGAGAAGGTCGCGGAATTGGGGGCATTGGGGCGATTGAGCGTGTTATTTGCAGTCATTGCCAGCGTGCTGAACGGGGTGGTGGTTCCAACCTATGCACGCTGTGAAACGCTGGCCCGCCTGGTGAGATTGTTTCTGGTGTCATTGGCAGCCTATACCGTTTTTGCCGGCAGCCTGTTTGCCTGCAGCGTGCTGTTCCCGCGTGAAATTCTTTGGGTGCTCGGTGCTAAATATGCCGGGTTGACCCGGGAACTGCCATGGATGGTGGCCGGCTCCATCCTCGGCGGCTTTACAGGGATTGTGTGGAGTCTGGCCACCGCTCGCGGCTGGATCTGGCATGCGTGGATGGCCCCAATCCTCACGATTGCCCTGCAAATCATTCTTCTTAACTATTTGAATCTAGGCGAGGTGAAAGGCGTGCTCATATTCGGATGGTTTTGCTCCATTCCAATGCTGCTTTTAGTCACATACATGGTGGTCCGAGGAATAATAAAAAGCCGGTTAACCGGCACCCTTGCCTCATGTTGATGACAACGAATCGAAGCTGCGAACAATGACTGCCAGCGAATTGTTGGAGGCTAAATTGTGATTTCGATTACAAACATGGTCCGCTGCCTGGGTCGGGGGGCGGTTCAAGCTCCGTTACTGTCCAGCATTATCAACCGCGTTCAGGAATATTGGCGGCAATTCCAGATTGCCAGAACGAGTGCCAGACTAAAAAGTTGCGGAAAGAACACTTTTTTCCACCTGCCACTATGCTTCATGCAGCCTGAAAAGATTGAGATTGGGGATGATTGCGTAATCGGCGCGTTTGTTCATGTTTGGGGTGCTGGCGGGGTGCAGATTGGCAATCGCACCATGATTGCTTCGCACTCAACCATCACATCCGTCACCCATGACTATGAAAAAGCGGACATGTTTAAAACGGTCGTGTTAAAGCCAGTATGCATTGGCCAAGATGTTTGGATTGGTTCTCACGCTGTGATTATGCCGGGCATTACGATTGGCGATGGGGCGGTGATTGGTGCTGGCAGCGTTGTTACCAAGGATGTTCCGGCGCAGGCGATTGTGTTTGGCATTCCCGCCCGTCTGGTCAGATTCAGGCCTCAAGGTTGATTGCTTCTATGTGAATATGGCTGTGCCATCCCAAATTACCCGGGTTTTAAGATATGCGGTTCGCCATGTGGCGTTCTATTTGATGCCGGAGTTGTGCGCCATGACCTCGCTCAACCAGAAAAATTGCTGCGTCAGTTCCAAAGCCAAAGTTTATGAGCCTGCCAGCCTCAACGATACGTCCATCGGAGCTTATACCTATATCAGCGGGGGGGGGCGCATTAATTTGACGACCATTGGCCGGTTTTGTTCCATTGGCCCAAACCTGATGTGTGGCTGGGGTGTTCACCCGGTGCATGGCCTGTCCACTGCTCCGATGTTTTATTCAGCCCGTCGGCAGAATGCTTTCAGCTTAAGCCAGCGCGACAAAGTGCCAGAGCAAGCTGCGATCAGCATCGGGAATGACGTGTTCATTGGCATGAACGTCACCATCTTAGATGGCGTGAGCATCGGCGATGGGGCAGTGATCGGTGCTGGTAGTGTGGTTTCTAAAAATATACCTCCTTATGCCATCGCCTATGGCAACCCTATTGAAGTAAGGCGGTATCGCTTTGATGAAAAAACCCGCAACGAGTTGCTGAAGATTCAATGGTGGAATTTTCCGGATGAAAAGCTGTCCGATATTGAATCAATGATTTTTGACGTGTCGGCCTTCATAGCGAAACACTTGGCAACAGGCGAAAGCCGATGCGGCGCACCCCAAAGCGAGATTTCAAAAAATAACGATGGCCGCTGTAGTAACTAAACCTGTCGTGGTTCCCCGTCTGCTATATATCGGTGATGTGCCGGTTGAGCACACGGTTGCCGGCTCCACCCTGCTGTTCCGCAATTTGCAAACGTATCCGGCGGAAAAACTCTGGATTTGCGAATTGGCCGAAGTGTCAAAGCCAGAGCGCCGTCTGCCCGGGGTGAACTATGTTCACCTGCCATTGGGAGCACGCCGCCTGGCCCATACCCGCTTTGCCGGCATCAGCTCCATTTGGCGGCAAGCCACGACACGTTTGATGGTGGGGAAAATCATTCGCCGGGCAGAACATTTTCGCCCGGAGGCGGTGTTGACTGTGGCTCATGGCTGGTCCTGGCACACGGCGGCGCTGGCGGCGCAAGCGTTGAAACTGCCGTTGCATTTGATTGTGCATGACCACCCTCCAATCTCATGCAACCTGCCCGCGCGGTTGCAGTTCTGGACCGAACGGCGGTTTCAGGTCGTCTACCGGCAGGCGGTCTCCCGGCTTTGCATTTCTCCTTGGATGGAAAGTTTCTACCGGGAGCAATACGGCGTGGCCGGTTCCTGTTTATATCCTTGTCGCGCCGCCGACGCGCCGGTTTACCCGGAACCGCCGGAGCCACGTCCGGGCCGGAGCTTTACGCTGGGCTTTGCGGGAACAATCACCGATGGCTATGCGGACGCATTACGCTTGGCGGCGGCGGCACTGGAACCTCTGGGCGGTCAAATCCTGATTTATTCGCACCAGAATGAGAAGTCGGTCGCGCGGCTGGGGCTGCGCTTGCCTAATGTTCACATAAAACCGACGATCCCTTATGGACAGTTGTTGGAGGAGTTTCGAAAAAATACCGATGTGCTGTTCCTGCCGTTGAGTTTCCGGCCGGAGGATCAGATTTGGATGATCACGAGTTTCCAAAGTAAACTAGCCGATTACACACTCACAGGTTTGCCCATCTTTATATTTGGCCCAGCCTATGCGTCCGCCGTGCAGTGGGCGCGGGAAAACCAGGACGTCGCCGAGGTGGTGGATAACCCTGATGCCGAGGCGCTGGCCAAGGCTTTGACCCGGCTCCTGGGCGATGAAGCCTTACGCCGCCAGCTGGGCAAAAATGCGAGCGAAATCGGCAAAAAATGTTTTCAGGAGAACTGCCGCCAGTATTTTTTAGGCCATTTGTGCCAAGAAAAAATAACCATATATGAGAAAAATTAAAAAAGCAGTTATTGTTCTTGTAAACAACCCAACATTATTTTGGCGGAAATCCATTTCGTGGTGGCGTCGCCACATAATGCCATGTCCACCCAACTCAGGCATCATCATGGTTCATGGGGTGTGTTTTCCATACAATCTCGACTTAGGATCAATGATGAGTGAGATATATTATGGCGACTATGAGCCGGACATATGTCTCTGCCTCGAAAGCTTATTGAAGCCTGGTGATACTTTCATAGACGTTGGAGCCAATTGTGGATACATTAGCACGGTGGCACTGGGGCTTGTTGGGGCCAAAGGTCAGGTGCATGCCTTTGAACCAGTTCCTTGGCTGTATGAGCGCTTGATGGCTGTGGCGAAAAACAATGTCGAATATCATTTTTTTTACAACCAAGTTGCTCTGGGAGAAAATCCCGGAACTGCCGCGATTCGCACTAGCAAGGGGGGGAATATCGGCTGGAACACGATGGTTCCAAACTTTATGGCACCAAAAGATGTCAATGAACAATTTGAAGTTCCGGTCATTCGACTAAGCGATTATTTTTCGAAACATAATCTCCAAAGAGTTGATTTGATTAAAATTGATGTGGAGGGGTTTGAAATACCCGTTTTGAAAGGGCTGGAGGGATATTTGGATAATTGCAAATGTTCTAGTCGTCCGAAAATTCTTTGTGAGGTTGCAAGTCAAGCATATGCCAAACTGGGAGTATCAATAGCCGACCTGGATGTTTTCAGGCAGAAGTATAACTATGCCACGGTTGATCCAGCCAGCCGGAATCCTTTGTCACTGCTTGAAATTATTGGAACAACAAACGTGCTATTTCTTCCAGAAATAAGGAATTGATGAAAATCAGTTGCATCATTCCCACTCTCGGACGGGGGGAAATCCTTTGTGACACCATCCAGATGTTGCTGGACCAATCGCATCCCGCGCACGAAATCATTGTGGTGGATCAGACGGCGGCACCGGATGAGGCGACCCACAAGGCACTGACAAAGTGGAACAAGCAGGGAAAAATCCGTTGGCTCCATCAAGCAGAGCCCAATGCCTCTATGGCACGTAACGTGGGCGCACTGGCAGCCACGGGTGAAGTGGTGTTATTTCTGGATGATGATATTCAGGTGCAACCGGATTTTCTGGCGGCGTATGCGGAGACCTTTCAGCGCACCGGTGCCAAAGCGGTGTCCGGGCAGGTCATGGAAGGTGATGCCAAACCAGTTGATGTTCTGCCGCCAAAAGCCTTAGACCCTGAAATCGGCTGGCTTTATTTCCCCAAAACCTTTTCTAAAGAACGTGAGACCAGTTTTATGATGGCGGGCAATGTTGGCATCCGGCGGAATGTTTTTCTGGAACTAGGCGGCATGGATGAGAATTATGAAAAGGGTGCTCACCGGGAAGAAACTGATTTTGCCATGCGGTTTGTGCGGGCAGGCTACAAATTTCTCTACAGTCCCAAGTGCCAAATTTATCATCTTGGTGCGAAGCTGGTGCGCGGTGGTGGTGCCCGCAATTGGTGGCAGGAGAAAGAGTTTTGGTATTTTCACCACTGCATCGGCGACTGGTATTTCTTAATCGGTTTTGGCTCGTGGCATAGTTGTTTGCCCCTCCTATACGCCGCCATCCGCAGCTCTGTCTTAAACCGGCGGAGTCGCGAACGCCCTTGGCGTATTCCCTTTGCCTTAGGTTTCTGGCTGGCTGCTTTGCCGGTTGCCGCCTGGCGGCGGCTGAAAGGGCCGGCATTGCTCTCCGGTTACCAACCAGCCAAACTAAATTAATTTTGTAAGATGCCGGTCTCTGTCTTAATCACCAATTACCTGTCGTGGCCTTTGACCCAGCGCGCCATCCGTGAGGTGTTGCACTCGTCCGGAGATTCCATCTCAAAAATCGTGGTGGTGGATGACGCGTCGGATGCGCCAGAAACATTTCCTGAAAGTGACAAGGTTGTCATTCATCGGAACCCAAAAAACCTGGGCTATGTCCGTAGTGTCAACGTAGGAATGCGCCTGCTGGATGAAGAGGTCGTGTTGTTTCTGGATTGTGATGCGTATCCATTGATGGATTTGATTCCCCAAGTCATGCGGCATTTTCAAAATGAACCGCGACTTGGCGCGCTTGGTTTTTTCGAAGTGAACGGCGAAGGACAAACGCGGATGGCAGGCGATTCCGAGCCGACGCTGCTGAATTTTCTTTTGGGTCAGGCTGTTGGGAGTTGGTGTGCCAAACGTGGCTGGTTTGTTGGCAAACGGTTCGTGGTTCATTCTTGCTGCATGGCGGTTCGGCGGGAGGCGTTCGCCCAAATCGGCGGGTTTGACGAGGCGTTTGATTTTCTGGATGCAGACACGGATTTCTCCATGCGCCTGCTGGATGCCGGGTGGCTCATTAAGACGGACACGAGTCTTAAATGTTTCCATCGAGGATCTGGCAGCCCTCAAACGACTGCGCGGCGTGTGGTGCGTTTCCATCGCAACCGTTGGCTGCTCCTGCGCAATCATGGCAAGGTTCGATTCGTGATCCTGTGTCGCGGGGTTTTGTTGCTGCGTCATGTTGTCGAATGGTTTGTCCTGTGGGGCAAGTTCATATTAAGTCCCAAAAAGAGAAGCGGCTTGCGCGACAAGCTGCTTAGCAGAAAACAATTAATGTCTTTGGTAATGCGTGACTATGAAAACTGAACTCCCGGTTCAGCCGGGCTCTTTTGACACTGTTTTTAAGGGTGGACGTATTCCTTCCCTGAATGGCTGGAGGGCTGTGGCCATTCTGCTTGTTTTGATATCGCATGCTCATTTAACGCGGGGGTTTCCACTGGAATTATTTTCCTTAAAATATCCACTTGTATATTTTCTGCAAACTTTAGGCCTGCTTGGGGTCAGACTTTTCTTTGTGTTAAGCGGCTTTTTAATTACCCATCTACTCTTGAAGGAGGCGGAAAAAAACGGGCGCGTTTCCTTGAAATCGTTTTACATACGTCGAGCACTGCGCATATTCCCGGTATACTTCATCTACTTGGGGGTTTTGGGGGTTTTGTGTTTGTTCGGGTTGTATCATGATGGATCGTCTTCATGGTTTGGAGTGCTGACGTTCACCCGAAATATTTTTGGCAAAGCTCCAAGCCTCACAACGCATTTTTGGAGCCTGGCAGTTGAGGAACAATTTTACCTTGTTTGGCCAGCGCTGATTGTTGGACTTATACTTTGGCGTCGCTTTAAGACGGCATTCTGTCTTTTGCTCATTCCCGTGCTTATGTGTCCTCTGGAACGCATGGCCGGAATGAACATGGGAACTAACGGTTCGCTTTTCGGGCGCATCTTTGGCGAGTGGTCAATCCTGGCTTATGCAGATTCACTTGCAGTAGGATGTCTGGGCGCATTCTTGATTCGTAAAATTGATTACACCTTGAAACCGTTTTCTGCATCACTAATGTTGGTTTTGGCAATGGTGGTAATTATCGTCGGTGAATGGTGCAGATGGACGGGCTGCCTGCATAATAAAGCCTTGGATTCATTCATTCCGGGCGTTCAGGCTTTGGCCGTAATGCTGGCGATGTGGATTTCCATCTTTCATACAACCGGTCTGTCGCACCGCATATTGAACTGGGCTTCGGTGGAATGGCTGGGAGTTTTGTCTTATTCACTTTATGTGTGGCACGCTCTTTTTCTTTCAGTCAATTCCGGCTCTAAACTAGGCCAGTATTGGTTTTATGACTGGCGCATTTGGTGGCTACCAGCGGTCGCCACAGCGATTTTTTCCTACTATTGCATTGAGCGCCCCATCCTTAAACTCAAGCAAAAATGTGTCGAATGAAAATCCTCTTTTATACGGTTTTTTATCCGAGCGTGGGCGGCATGGAGGCGATCGCCGAAATTCTGGCGGATGAATGGACGCGGTCAGGGCATGAGGTGACGATTGTGACACGGGTGCTGGAAGATCCGCGCGTGGCCAAAAGAACCTTTGCCTATCCCATCGTTCGCAACCCGGGTGTTCGGGAGTTCCTGCGGCTGACGCGTGGGGCCGACGTGTTCATGCAAAACGGCATCAGTCTGCGCGGTCTCTGGCCGCTGCTACTGGTCCGCCGTCCGTATGTGGTCAAGCACGGGATCTGGTATGATTCGCCCGAGGACACTTGGGGGTTTCTCAAAAAATGGGTGTCGCGCTATGCCGTCAATATCGCCGTCAGCCAGGCCGTGTCGCGAACTCTGCCCGGCTCCAGCACGATCATTTATAATCCCTACGATGATGGGGTGTTTTATATCCGCGATGGCATCGCCCGCACGCGTGATTTGGCGTTCGTGGGCCGACTCGTTTCGGACAAGGGCGTTAAATTGCTGTTACAAGCGATGGCTCAACTCAAGCAGCGGGGTGTTTGTCCATCCCTGACGGTGATCGGCGACGGGCCGGAACGGGCGGCGTTAGAACAGCAAGTCAGTGACACCGGCCTGACCGGCCAGGTGATTTTTGTGGGCCGTAAGCGACCAGCGGAGATTGCCCAGCTGCTTTCCGCGCATAAAATCTTGGTGGTGCCCTCGCGTTGGAATGAGCCTTTTGGGATTGTAGCGTTGGAGGGGATTGCTTGTGGCTGTGCGGTCATCGGCTCTGCGGGAGGCGGTTTGCCGGAAGCGATGGGGGCGTGCGGGGTGACGTTCTCCAATGATAATGTTGAAGAACTGGCCGACCGTATCTTCACCTTGTTAGGGGATGATGCCGCCCGGCTCCAGTTGCTTACCCATGGCCCGGCGCATTTGCGTGACCTGCATGCCACCAAGGTCGCGACCCGCTATTTGGCAGTGATTCAACAGGCGGTGGCACGGAAAAACTGAAATACTGCAAGCAGCCCTGGCCGAGACCGTCGGGGCATCGGTAAAAACAACGCATGAATTTGGACCAGAAGATAATTGAGGCAACGCCGCCGTTCGTGCGTGATTGGTCGGTAAGGCCTAAACGCAGAATGGCTCCCGCTAGCCCAGTTCAAAGGGTCTGGCTGGTCGCTTTGGCGGCGCTGGCGATGACGGTGCTAGAGGGCGCCTTTCGCAAATGGGTTCCGGGGTTTGGCGGTGGGGCGGCCAAATACCTCATGTATTTCTCCAAGGACCTCATTTTTGCCGCTTTGCTGTTTTATCCGCAACGGAGTCAGCCCTCACCGGCCCTTCAGGTTTTTGGCAATTGGCTGGTTCCCGGATGCAGTCTGTTACTGGCGGGCGCCGCGATCAGCTGTGCGCATGGCTTGAACCCGGTGGGCGCGGTGTTGACCGCGCGTGCCGTGGTAGTGCTGCCGTTCATCGCGTGGCTGGTGGTGCCGCGCTTGGCCGGTTTGCCGTTGCGGCAGGTGGTCGGCTTGCTGACCATCTTGACCATTTTCAATTTTGCGCTGGGCGTCGAACAAAACCGGTTGCCTGCCGATCATCTTCTGAACCGCTATGCCGACGCTGACATGCAGGTGATCGAGGCGGCATCGGGGGTGCGGGCCACGGGCACCTTTGCTTATATTGCCGGCTTGGCACTGATTTCCTCGGCCGGAATTTGGGCTGGTTTGGTGGGTATGGGGATGGCCAATTCGCAGCGGCAAAGGCTGGTCGCTTGGGTGGCGTTGGCGGCTGGTATGGGGTGTGCGCTGGCCTCGATTTCGCGGAGTCCGGTGGTGATTGGCTTGGCGATGATTCTGGGCTGGCTAGTTTCTGCCCAGGATGGTTTGTCGATTTTCTTGCGTGGTCTGTTTGTGGGTGTGTTGGGTCTGGCGGTGGCCGCTGCGCTCGGGGTAACCGGAATTTTCTCAAACCTAGGCAGTGGTTTGTTGGAGCGACAGGCCACCGCGGGCGATACCTTTAGTGATCGGGCGTTTGGACCATTGAGTGAAATGGTGCGGGCTTTGCAGTTGTCCCCGCTGGGTAACGGGTTTGGCTCGGAACAAGTGGGTGGTCAGTTCTATACCACTGGTCAAGCCGGTTTTAATCATTTTGAAAGTGCGTTGCCCCGCTTGGTTATGGAGGCTGGGGCTTTGGGTTTACTTGGTTATCTGGTGGTGTGCGCAGGTGCCATCCTAGCCCTTCAGCGGGCTAAGCGGGGAGTCCAGTCCAGCGGCGCCAAATCCGCTTTGACCGCCACCCAACTATTCTTGCTGCCCATGTTTTATGGGGCGGTCATTTTCAACCACACGGCCTCGGCCTTTGCTTGGCTGATCTTTGCGGTGGTGCTGGCGGCGGCAGAACTAAATCCTCAAGCCAAGCCCGCCGGCGTAAAAACTGAGCTTGAACCAAGCGTTAGCAGCGGACAAAAAACTTGGCCACCCCGGCCCAATCGCGACCACCAAATTTGATCCGGCTTTCCGGCTTTCAGTCTTTCAGCGTGTCAGCTTTTCAACCAAATCGTCCCGTCATCGTGGCTTACAGCGGCGTGCATCAGGCGTTTCAAATTGCGCTGGCCGCCGAGGAGGCCGGTTTGCTGGAGATGTTTTACGGCTCGATTTTCGACGCGCCCGGTCAGTGGGGTCGGTGGTTGGGCGTTTTGCTGGGGCAACCGACGATGTTGAATCGGCGGATCACGGGTGTTCCCCGCTCCCGGCTCCAGGAATTTCCCGTTCCCTTTTTATTGCATCGTTTCGCGTCAGCCTTTCCGCTCTCTCGCGGCTCCTACCCTTGGTATCAGGCTAACTTCGCTTTTGACCGGGCGGTGGCGCGCTGCGTGTCGGCTTCGGAATGTCGCCTGGTGGTGGGCACCGAAACCTGTGCGCGTGATTCCTTCCGCGCGGCGGGCGAACGTGGGATGCTTAAGGTGTTGGATTGCCCCCAAGTCCATCCGGATTTTTTGACCAGCCTGTTGGCGCAGGCGGCTGAGGCTTTGGGTGAGCCGCCGCCGGTTCCGTTCGACCCGCCGGAGTTGGCGGCGCGTAAGGCCGAGGAATTTGCCATGGCGGATGTGTTGCTGGTCCTTTCCGAAGTCCACCGCCGCAGTTTTCTGGCCAACGGTTTTGCCGCTGAACGGCTGGTGCCGATTCCTCTGTGGGTGGATACCCAACTCTGGCAGCCTCCCGTCGCTCCGCCGGTGCGGGACGCACGTGCGCCCTTGCAGGTTTTATTTGTTGGCGGTATCGGGTTGCGCAAAGGGATTCCTTGGCTGATCCGCGCAGTGGAACAGTGTGGGCCGGGCGTGCAATTGACTTTGGTGGGCGTTAACAGTGGGGAGACCGACCGTTTTCTCGCGCGCTCCCCGGCCGCCATCCGGTTGGCGGGTAAAAAAAATAAAGCCGAGTTGCGTGCCTTGTATGGCGCCGCCGACGTTTTGGTTTTGCCCTCACTAGTGGACACCTTTGGGTTTGTGGCGTTAGAAGCGATGGCGTGCGGACTGCCGGTGATCGTCACCGATAACTGCGGCGTGCCAGTGCCGGACCCAGCTTGGCGCGTGCCGGTCATGAATAGCGACGCCATCGCGCAACGACTCGAGTATTACGCTCGTAATCGCGATGCTTTGGTCAGCGACGGGAAAATTGCCGGACAATTCGCCCAGCAGTTCACGCCCGAGCGCTATCGTGAACAAATTAAGCACCTGTTAAAGCAACTGCTGGGGTAATCTACCATCCGACCGCATTTTTCTACTTTCTTGCTTTCAACTTTTGTGATTTCAGCATTTCAGCTTTTCTGTATTTCAGTATCTCAGCATGTCAGCATTTTAGTTTTTCAGCTTTTTAGTTTTTCAGCTTTTTAGCTTTTCAGTATGTCAGCATGTCAGCATTTCAGCATGTTAGCTTTTCAGTATGTCAGTTTTTTAGTTTTTTAGTTTTTAAAAAATGTCTCCTCCCCTCACCGTCGTTCATTTTCACCGCCGCCCGCTGGCGGGTTATGTCAGCATAGAACGGCTTTTTGACGGCCTTCGGCAGGCGATGCCGGCGGATACGGAATGTGTCACTCACATTTGCCCGCATTTCAGCAAGGCAGTTTGGCCCCGGCTACTAAACATGATGGATGCGGCCCGGCGTCAGGGACAAATCAACCATATTACCGGCGATGTGCATTATCTCGCGCTAGCTTTGAATCGGCGTCGCACGCTCTTGACCATCCACGATTGTGCTGCGTTGCGTCGGCTTACGGGTTGGCGTCGTGCGGTTCTGAAGTTGTTCTGGTTTACCTGGCCCGTGCGCTGTGCTGCCTTGGTTACCGTGGTTTCGGAAACCACTCGGCAGGAGTTATTGCACGAACTTCAGTGCGACCCGGCCAAAATCCGCGTGGTGCCTAATTGTGTGGGGCCGGAGTTCGTGCCTGTGCTTCGGCCGTTCGCTATCACGGCTCCAGAAGTCCTTCATCTCGGCACGGCGCCCAATAAAAATCTGGAGCGGCTGATTCCGGCGTTAGCCGGCTTATCCTGCCGGTTGCGCATCGTGGGCCATTTAAGTTCAGCTCAATCAGCTATGTTGTCCGCGTCGGGAATTCCTTACACCAATCTGCCGTCCGCCACGGATCAGGAAGTGTTACTCGCTTTTCAAAACTGTGATCTGGTCTTTTTCGCCTCCACCGACGAGGGGTTTGGCTTACCCATTCTGGAGGCGCAGGCGACGGGTCGGCCGGTCATCACCAGCCGGGTTTCCTCCATGCCTGAAGTGGCTGGAGCCGGAGCGTGTCTGGTGGATCCGTTTGACGTGGCCGCCATCCGCCAAGGTATCTTGCAGGTTTGCCAGGATGCCGCCTACCGCCAAAAAATAATTGCCGCCGGATTCGAAAATGTAAAACGATTTTCTGCGCCCGCGATTGCCGCTCGTTACGCAGAACTTTATCGCGAACTAGCCAGCCCCTCCGCTTTCTAAATTGATGCATATCGCACACGTCCAAGGAATTTTTTCCCCCGAACATGGTGGGCCGACCCAATCGCTTAGCAATTACTGCCAGGGTCAGGTGGCTGCGGGTCATCGTGTGGAGCTTTGGACGCTGGAAGGGTATCCGCACACGTCACCAGCAGTTCGCCTCCCGCCGCC
This sequence comes from uncultured Verrucomicrobia subdivision 3 bacterium, assembly GCA_903911825.1. Taxonomy (GTDB): domain Bacteria; phylum Verrucomicrobiota; class Verrucomicrobiia; order Limisphaerales; family UBA11358; genus UBA11358. The sequence goes on along the minus strand of CAIWFB010000216.1, from coordinate 2,512 downwards.
GGTGGAGATGCACGTGTTTCCCGTGGCCGCTCCGGCAAAATTAGGTCGTTCCGCTCCGCTCCGCCGGCAGCTGACTCAAGCCGCTCCGGCCGATGTCTATCATTTACATGGGGCTTGGTTGCGGGCCCTGCACTACGGCGCGGTGCAAGCCCGCCGCCATCATCGGCCTTACGTCGTGGAATTGATGGGCACTTATGAAACGTGGGCGCGCGACCAAAAATGGTTCCAAAAACGCTTGGCTCGTTGGTGGTTTCAAGATCGTCTACTCCATGGCGCCACCTGTTTGCATGTGAACTCTGGTCAGGAAGCCCAACAGCTTCGTGACCTTGGGTTTCGGACTCCGATCGCTGTGCTGCCGGTCGGCGTGGATCTGGTTGAGTTGGATCGGCAACTGGCCGGACTCCCGGTCGCCCCCTTGCCCGATGCTTTATTGCCAACGCAGCCCTTCCTGCTGTTTCTGTCTCGGTTGCATCCCAAGAAAGGTCTTCATTTGTTGATTCGGGCGTGGGCTCGGTTGCTCCAGTCTGGCGTGCCCATCTCGCCGGAGCTGCTGCTGGTGATTGCCGGCACGGGTTCGCCCGCCTATCTGGCCGAGTGTCGTCAGTTGGCCGAACAATTGGGGGTTGCCCGCCGCTGCCGCTGGCTGGGTTATGTTGATGAGGTGCAAAAAAACTGGTTGCTCCACCATGCTCGGTGTTACGTGCTCCCCACCAGTAGCGAAAACTTTGGGAATGTGGTCGCCGAAGCTCTGGCTCACGGGACACCCGTGATTACCACCCGCCACACCCCTTGGGCGGACTTGGAAACCTACCGGTGTGGCTGGTTGGTGGATAATACCGAGCCTGAATTGTGCTTCGCGTTGCGACAAGCCTTAGCGCTCGATGACGCCGCGCGCGCGCGCTATGGTCAGGCAGGCCGGCGGTTGGTTGAGGAAAAATATGCCTTAGCGACCGTCTTGGCTAAATTGTCCGAGGTGTATGAATGGCTCCACGGCCGTCGCCCCCGCCCGGACTGCCTCGTCTGAGATTTTTTACCGTAGCCGCGAACGTGCGTTCGCTCAAACCCTGAACCTCCGCTTTCCGTTTTCAGCCTTTTATTTTGTCAGCTTGTTAGTATTTCAGCCTTTTAGCTTTTTAGCTTTTCAGTGTGTCAGCTTTTTAGCTTTTTATTTTGTCGGCCTTTCCTCTTTCCGCCCAGAGCCTTTACCTTATTCTGTCTTTGCCAGCCGACGCTATGAATGTTGACCTCGAAAATTTTTCGCCGGGCTCCTTCGACCGCGGCGCCAGCGCCGTGAAAGAAGCGTTGTGGCTCGTAGTCAGTCTGCTGCTCTTCCAGTGGTGTCCGCTCAAGTTGTCCGCGTTAAAATGTGCCGTGTTGCGCGCGTTCGGCGCGCGGGTCGGACGCGGCGTTGTGATCAAGCCGCAAGTCAAGATCACCTTCCCTTGGAAACTGACGCTCGGCGACCACGTCTGGCTGGGCGAAGAATGCTGGTTGTTGAATCTCGCCCCCATCACGCTGGGCAATCACGTCTGTATTTCCCAGCGCGCGTTCCTCTGCACCGGCAATCATGATTTTACCAAGCCTGCTTTTGATCTGATCGTGAAACCCATTCAAGTGGCGACGGGGGCTTGGATTGGCGCGGGTGCTTTCGTGGGCCCCGGCGTCTCCGTCGGCTCGCACGCCGTTTTGACCGCCGGATCGGTCGCTACGGCCGAGCTGCCACCCGACAGAATCTATCGCGGTCATCCCGCTGTCTTCGTCAAGCAGCGGGTGATTGCTTCCGCCTAGCCTGTGCGTGTTGCTTGCCAACTCGCCCACCGCTTGCGCCGTCGTCGTTGGTGGCTGGCCTTGGTGCTCATTGCCTTGACGTTGTTGTCCGCGGCGCTCTACGCCTATTGGTTTCCGCAACGCGTCCTCACCGTGGAGAGCGGTCCGGTGCAAGCCGACGCGATTGTTCTTCTCGGCGGCGCCTGGTTGGAGCGACCGCAGCGCGCCGCCGAATTATTTCATCAAGGCGCGGCCCCCCACATCATCGTGACCGGCTATGGCGACGCGGCCTTGAATCAACAATATCTCCAAAAATATGGCGTGCCCGCTGCCGCTATCCAGTTGGAAACTCAGGCCCTTAATACGTTACAGAATGCGCGTCTCACCGTCGCGCTGCTGCGGGCGCGCCACTGTCACCGCGCCATCCTGGTCACCAGTTGGTATCACTCCCGCCGCGCGCTGGCTTGCTTCCAATTTTTTGCTCCCGAAATCACTTTCTATTCCCGACCCGACTATTCCGGCTACCCCACTTCTGCGGGCCAAAATCGCACTCGCTCCAGAGAGGTCAAAACCGAATATCAAAAACTCCTCGGCTACTGGTGCCGCTACGGCATCCTCCCCTTCTAACTTCTCCCGCCTCCCCGCATTCTGCTTTCAGCCTTTCAGCTTGTTAGTATGTCACCTTGTTAGCTTTTCAGCGTTTCAGCGTTTCAGCGTTTCAGCGTTTCAGCGTTTCAGTATTTCA
>CAIWFB010000215.1 GCA_903911825.1 uncultured Verrucomicrobia subdivision 3 bacterium | reverse complement strand
GTCACGGTGTAAGGCTGGAACAAATCAACAAGACTGTGGCTGGCGAGGTCGCCGCTGCCGTAGCTAAAGCGAACATTCCATAAGCCCGCCGCCACGCCGAGTGAATAATTTCCCGCCAGATCTGTGCTGATGTTTTGCGACACATAATTATTACCGTCACTGAACTGATCCGCATACAGAGTGACTCCGTTGACCGGGTTGCCAAGACTATCCAGCACACGTCCAAAAATGCGCGCAGTCACGGGCAATGCGACAAAATTTTGCAGAATAGCTTGGCCGACGGCGATGTTGGAATTGCCGAAATTATTTAGAATATAATTGGCGAGCACGGCATTATCCGAATCGTTCGCACTACAACTCCAGTCGGGGCTGGTGTTCCCCAGAACTGCGACGGCGTAATAGCCATTCGTATCGCTGTAGCCGACCGCGCTGTATGAATTATTAGTGCCATCGCCCGCGCTCATGCGGATGTTATTGAATGGCGTGCTGGAGCTGTCCGTGATGCGCCCGTAGTAAAGCGCGTTGCCCTTGGGCAGGCCGAGGTCAGCGTTGGTCACGTTTGCGGAGGTAGTGTCAACTTGCAGCGGGTTTTGCGAGGCCACGACCGCGCGCCTCGCCAAACGTTCCTTGATGGGTTGCACCTGCCAAAAATCCGGCGTAACGGCGGCGGAATAATTTCCATTCGTGTCGCTGAAGGCGATGGCGAATAAACTTCCCGAATCCAATTCCAGCATGACGCCTTCCTGCTTGTTGCTGTTGCCCGTATTGTAGATGTAGCCGGAAATCGTGGCCGTGCCGCGCATGAGCGAAAGGTTGTTCGTGACAGAAACGCCGTTCGTCAGCACCACGGTCACGCCGGATGAAAAATCAAAATAATAATTCGGCGCGGTGGCAATCAGGTTGTAGGTGCCGGGATTCAGGTTCAGAGAATAGTGTCCGTTCGCATCCGCCACCGCCGCACCCGTGTAACCGCCCGCGGCGGGTGTCGCTACGATGCTTGCGTATGGCAGAGGGGCGACGCCGTTGCTGTAAATAATGCCGCTGACACGCTGTGCGGTGGTAGCGTTGGTCACGTTGAACGTCGCCGTCACGGCGGTGAAATTGTTGCTCGGACTCGACAGTCGGTAAATATGTTGGGCAACAATATTTTCCAACGTCAACGGCGGTGCGAAATTAAGCGCGGTGGTGATGACACCGGCGGCAGGATTACTGTCGAAGGGTTTGCTAATGTTGGTAACGCCGCCGATGATCATCACTTCGCCGTCACTAATTTTACCGCCCTCCATTAGTAAGTCGCCCGCATCAATCACGCCGTTGGTATTACTATCTATCCAGTTTTGCAGATTGACCTGTTCGCCGGCGGCCAGCCCAGTGATGTTCAGCGTAATGACGCCGGTGTAAGTATTACTGGTCGCTGCCGGAGTGACGGTGAAGGAGACAGCGAAGGCAACTTGGCCGAGTAAACCAGCCGCTAGTAACATCGCGAAATGTTTTTTAGTAATCAGTTTCATAAAACGCCTTTTCTTGCGACTAGAGCAAACTACCAAGAACTTTCGGCGGCACCAAGATATTCAACGGCCAGGTTCACAGCCATTTTCGAATGGCATCCTGATATTTATTGTAAACAAAGCCCATCACCAACAGTGCGACGCCGAGCGCCATGAAAGTCAGCACGCGAAAGATGGTTTCCTGTTTCCACACATCCACGAACACCACGCGTCCCACCGCCGCCGCCAGCACGCCCAAGCCGAACCAGCGATGAAAGCGTTCGCGTAAAAACATTCCAAGAGCAAACACGACCAAGGCAAATCCCGCCCAACTCATCGTCAGGAAAATTCCACTCGTGGTCACCCAGCAGGAGAGCATTCGCCACAAGCTCACGCCGACGATGAAAATAATGGCGGCATGAATATTTTCAGCGAGCGGCAGTTTGTCTGCGACGCGGCGGAGAATTTGTTGCAGCGCGAACAGTGCCAACAGCGCGAGCAGATTGGCCCAGTAGGCATCCATCTGCAGATCTTCGCGCACCCAGAGGGCGGCGAGTGAGGCAACGGCGTAAACGGCGACAGCGACCAGCGCCTCGCGGCTACAACGCCACAGGGCCAGCACAAAAACCACTACCGCAGCGAGCATGAACGCCCAGACGCGTTGGCGTTCCGGCACATATTCGCCAATCCATAACAGCGACATGGCCAGCGCGAGCCACCGATAGATCAGTGCGACTTGCAACAACGGGTCGCGCACTTTGGCGCTGCTTTCCGGTTTACGAGCAAACCACGCGACGGTGGCAAACGATAACATTCCCAGCACGGCTAACGGCGCGAGCGGCACGAACCAAACAGGTTTGTCATGGAGCAATTCAGCCAGAAATTCCCACGCGCTGATACCGAGAAAGATTTGTCCACAGATCGCCAGCGGCCACGCGCGGGTGACCACGCCATAAGCCGTCACAGCCACGGCGAGCAGGCTGGTGAGCGTGAGCCAAGCAGGCGGTTGCACGAGCGGATGCAACCAGACAATCACCACGCCAACCGCCGCCAGCGCGAAAACGGCAGAGTAGCAAGTCAAGGTGGCGTCGCTCAACGTGACGCGTTTTTGATGCTGCCACCAATGACTCAAGCCGATGGTGACGGCGATGAGCACGAGCGGGTTCCACCACGGCGGCGTGTGATTCAGGAAATACGTCAGCCAAGCGAGTTGCGCGAGGATGAGAAAGAATTGTCCGAGGAACGTGATTTCGCGGACGCGCAGGAAATAAATAGAAGCCGTAAGCGCGACTGCTTCCACCGCAAGCACGAGCGGGAGATTTGCTTCGGCAGTGTTGAACCACGTTGTTGCCAGCCACGCCGCGAAGGCGAGCAGCGTGAACCAAGTCGGTTCAGCCCGCAGCGGCGCGTTGCTCTGCCCAGCCGTT
>CAIWFB010000214.1 GCA_903911825.1 uncultured Verrucomicrobia subdivision 3 bacterium | reverse complement strand
CAACTGAAATTGTTTGAACTTCAAGCCGCTGTTCCATTCACCGATGAATGAGCCTTCGCATTCGGGCTTCGCATAAACGGAAATCGACACATCATTTATTAGTTTTTCGCCCAGTGGAATTTTGCTGATCAGACTACCAGTCCAGGGACCTAGAAGGTCAGCGACGCCGAATTTGCCGATTTGGATTTTGCCACTCAACGCTAATGCTCCAGTAAAATCTTGGAACTGCAACCCCAGAACGGGGGAAGCCAAAAGGTCTTGTTCGGCCGAAACGACCCAATCTATTTCGTGGTCACCAAAAAACACACGAGACGAATTCCGTTTGTGATGATCTGGATCTGTGGGTTCGCCAGAACCTAGTTTAATCTTCATGGCTCCCGAACTTGCCGTGTAGTCGAGAGACCCTTTCAATCCGAGCTCAATACCGAAATCACCCAACACCGGCAGGCTGACCGTCTTTGAAAGCGGGGTTTCAGGAAATTGAAAGCCCCATTTGAATTGCGCGTCGGTATTTCCAAGAATCGATGCGTAACCTAACAACGTTTCCAACGCGAATGGGGCAGAGATGACGCTGACCGGATAGCTTGCCACATCCGACATGGTGCCGGTCGCGGTGACGGCTTGAATCCTGATTTGGTTCACGCTGGGGTTGAATGATGGCGGGAAATTTCCGACATCAAGATTGCAAGTGAATGTCGGACCAGAACCAATGATGTTTTGAACCAGCGTATTGTTTTGATAAACACTGACGCTGCCCGGAGTGCTCCCGTTCCAGTTGATGGAAAACTGAATCTGATTCGGGCAGGCCACTCCAGTGAAAAACACCCCCGGATTTTTCAATGAGATTTGGGTAATTAACGGCTTGTTCGGGGTGACGACCGTTTGCGCAACTAGGTAAATTGGCGAGAGGGTAATCAAGGTGGCACCGCTTGGGGGATTCACCTGCAAATAACCGCTGATGTAGCCTGACACGCTGGCCGAAAGCGTGCCGCCGGACTGCAATTGAGTGATCGAGTAGTTGCCGTTGATGGTCGTGGTCGTGTGGCCGTTGAGAACCACGGCAATATTGTTTAATGGCAATCTAGTAGCCGCGTCAAAGACTTGGCCTTGGACTGTAAAGGTTGACGGCGTGATTGCGTTGACGGTGAAGTTAACGGCGGTGCTAGTGCCGCCACCGGGGCCGGGCGACTATATGGTGATGGGCACAGTGCCAGCGGCGGTCAAATAACTGGCCGGGAGTGTGGCGGTCAGGCCAGTGGTGATGCCGCCAGCGCTGACGGTGGCGATGGTGATGAGGTTATTGCCGTTGGCGCGCACGACGGAAAGAGCGTGGGCGTTCGGCGTGTTGACGGTAATGGTCAAAGACCCGCTCCCGGCGTTCGCGCTGTTGGGAGAAAGGCTACTGATGGTCGGCACCGGCGCACTGACTTGAAAAGCCAACTCGCTTGAGGATACGCCGCCGGGTGTGACGACGCTGGCATACCACGTCGCGGGGTCAGCGCCGAGCGTGACACTTACCTGAATCTGACTTGTGCTGATCCACGTCGTGTTGCCGCTGCTGATGGTGTAGGTCTGGCTGCCCAACCGCAGCTTGATGGTGCTGCCGCTGGGAATGTTCGCGCCGTTGAACGTCACGGTCTGCGCGCCGTTTGCTCCAATTAGCGGCGATGACAACGATGTCAGCGACGGCGTGGTTGCGCTGACGGTGAAGTTGACGGCGGTGCTGGTGCCGCCGCCGGGGCCGGGAGAGTAAATGGTGATGGGCACAGTGCCGGCGGTGGTCAGATAGCTGGCTGGGAGCGTGGCGGTCAGGCCGGTGGTGATGCCGCCGGCACTGACGGTGGCGGTGGTGGCGAGGTTGTTGCCGGTGGCGCGCACGACGGAGAGCGCGTAAGAGTTCGGCGTGTTGACGGTGGTGGTCAACGACCCGCTCCCAGCGTTGGCACTGGCGCGTTAACCGTGAAGGCTAGTTCGCTAGAAGCAACACCATCGGGTGTAACGACACTGACATACCATGTGGCTGGGTCTGCGCCGAGTGTCACTGTGGCTTGAATTTGACTGGTGCTAATCCATGTCGTGTTGCCACTGCTAATCGTGTATGTCGTGCTACCCAACCTCAATTTAAGAGTGCTGCCATTGGGCATGTTGAGGCCGTTGATTGTGATAGTTTGCGGCACGTTGGCACCCACCATCGGTGACGGCGACACAGAGCTTATCGAAGGCGCAACAGTATTGACGGTGAAGTTGACGGCGGTGCTAGTGCCACCGCCAGGACCGGGAGAATATATGGTGATGGGCACGGTGCCAGCGGCGGTCAGATAGCTGGCCGGGAGCGTGGCCGTCAGGCCGGTAGTGATGCCGCCCGCGCTGACGGTGGCGGTGGTGGCGAGGTTGTTGCCGTTGGCGCGCACGACGGAAAGTGCATGAGCGTTCGGCGTGTTGACCGTGATGGTCAACGACCCGCTCCCGGCGTTCGCACTGTTGGGAGAAAGACTGCTGATTGTTGGCACCGGCGCGTTGACTTGGAAGGCCAACTCGCTTGAGGATACGCCGCCGGGCGTAACCACGCTGGCATACCATGTTGCAGGATCCGCTCCGAGTGTGACGGTGACTTGAATCTGGCTGGTGCTGATCCACGTCGTGTTGCCGCTACTGATTGTGTAGGTCGTGCTACCCAGCCGGAGCTTGACGGTGCTGCCGCTCGGAATGTTCGCGCCGTTGAGCGTCAAGGTCTGTGCGCTATTCGCGCCCACAAACGGCGACGGCGATGCGGAAATCAATGAGGGCGTAACACTGTTGTCGGTGAAGTTGACGGCGGTGCTAGTGCCGCCGCCGGGACCGGGAGAATAT
>CAIWFB010000213.1 GCA_903911825.1 uncultured Verrucomicrobia subdivision 3 bacterium | reverse complement strand
TGTCTTCCGTTGTATACCGTTTGCCTTTCATGGTCTGGTCCTTTCTTGGTCGACCCAGACTAACAAATTACCTGGCCTGAAAAAGCGAAGTCACCTCACTCCCGCTAAAATAATTGCGTGCCTTAGCCTCGCGCTATCGGCTCTAACTGCTTCCGCTGCGACCGTCGTTTGGAATGGCGCGAGTGGCACGGATACGAATTGGTCAACCGGTGGTAATTGGGTGGGCGGGGTTGCGCCGGCGAGCGCCGACGATGTGAAATTTTTTGACGCGGGTGCCGTGGCGCTTCCGCTCCAGCCGAATAATTTGGTGGATACGTCATTCGCCATCGGGTCATTCCAATTCGGGCAGACGAACTTGGGTCACACAGTTTCAATCGCAACTGGCCAGACGTTGAGCATCACCAACGGTAACTTTATCGTGGGCACGCCGGGCGATGTCGCAGTGATTAAAAATCTGACCAACGCGATCAGCGGCGCGGGCGGCACGTTGATAGTGAGTAATCCGGCGGCAGTTATTTCCATTCAGCAAGGCACGGCTACGGCGGTGAACGGCTCGCGCGGGAATCTGGATTTATCTGCATTGGACACGTTCGTTGCGAACGTGAAGGCCATCGGCCTCGGCAGCACGGTATTTCCCAATCCTAATAGCGCAAACCAGCGCGAGGCTGGTTCATTGATTTTGGCGAAGACGAATTTCATCACGCTGGCGTTGACGGACACGCTGGCGAACTACCAAACGGCAGGCAAAACGAACGCGATTGAGTTGAGTCGCAACCCCGGCAACAACTCGGCCATCTTGAGCCAGCTCGTGCTCGGCCAGTCGAACGTGATCTACGTGGACAGCATGGCCTTCGGGCGCGACAAGGCTTCGGCCACCTCGGCGGGCAACATGATCTTTAATCCGGCGTTCACAAATAACAACCCGGTAGCGGTGTTTCGTAGCGCAGCGGGTGGTTCCAGCCGTGTGAAGTGGTGGGCGCTGGGCGACATGAATGCGAGCGCTTCTTCCGCGCAGCTTTCACTGGGCACGAATGATTTTAGCAATGGCACGGTGGATGCCTTGGTGGACACGATGTCGCTGAGCCGCGATTGTTCGCCGCAGCACACCGCCACGGGTTTTATGGTCGGTGTGCTGACGTTTACGGCAGGGACGATTGACGTGAACAACTTAATCTTAGGCAATCAGGCGATTGGCCCCAATACCAGCTTTGCGGGTATGTTAGGAATATTGAATGTGAACAGCGCGGCGGCAAAACTCGTCGTCAACACCACGCTTGAACTCGGTCACACAACGGTCGCCTTTGTCCCCGGCACGAGCGGAACGAACGCGGCAAAAACTTTCGGTATCCTGAACATCAACGGTGGCACGGTGCTGGCCAATCGCATCACCGTGGGCGCGGCCAGCACGAATAATAATACTATCGCGATGAATAACGGCACGCTGGCAGTGACCAACGGCGTCGGTTCGCCGACGAAAGGTGTGACGACGTTTGCCGTCACGAATTCGACGTTGCGCCTGAACGTCACCGGCATCACCAATATTTTCTGCGCGAACCTGATCAGCAGCGGCGCGACCAATCTGATCAATCTGGATTCCGTTTCCGTTTTCGCAACATATCCAAAACAAGTTTCGCTCCTGAAGTTCACCGCCCAACTGGGTGTGGGCGTGACGAATTTCGGCCTCGGCACCATTCCCGCCAGTGCGCCCGGGGCGTATTTTTCGAATAACATCGCGAACAGCTCGCTCGATTTGGTGCTGCCGTTTGATCCGCGCCCAATCATCACTGCTCAACCTTTGGGCTACAGCGGCAGCCCGGGCGATAACGTCACGTTCACCGCAGTGGTCAGCGGCACCAGTGTCGCGCCGTTCACTTACCAATGGTATCTCGGTGCCACGCCGCTGGCGGATGGGGCTACGGGTAATGGCTCAACTCTTTCCGGTAGCACCACGGCTTCGCTCGCACTCAACAGTGCGCAAAATGCGGATAATGGAAATTACACGGTCGTGATTGCTAATGTTTTTGGTTCGGTGACGAGTGCGCCACCGGCGGTCTTGACCATCAGTGCGGGCAGTATCGCACCGGGCATCACCGGGCCGAATAATCTCACGGTGATTCAAGGCAGCAACGCCACGTTCAGCGTCACGGTGGCTGGTAATCCGGTTCCCGCGTTGCAATGGCAGCGTAACGGCGTTGATATTTCGGGCGAGACGGGTTCTAGTTATACTCTCGTCAACGCTCAGTATCCGACGGATGACGGCGGGGTCTATTCGCTCATCGCGACCAACAGCGCGGGCAGTGCGACCAACAGCGCGACGCTCACGGTCATCGTGCCACCCACCATCAGCGGACAACCGGTCAGTCTGGTCGTGACGAACACGCAATCCGCTGCCTTCTCCGTGACGGTCAGCGGCGTGCCGACGCCAACGATTCAGTGGTATTTTAATAACAACCTTATCAGCGGAGCGACGAGTTCGACCTACAATCTGGCCAGCGCGAACGCGACTAACATTGGCACTTACAAAGCGATTGTTTCCAATGCCGCCGGTGCCGCGACCAGCTCCAACGCGACGCTCGTAGTCAATTCCACCATGTCCGTGACGGCGCTTTCGCCGAACAATGGAGCGACGGGTATCGCTTATGATACGACGTTGGGGATTAGCTTCAGCACCGTCCCGACGTTGCGCAGCGGCGCGGGAGTCGGTGCGATCAAGATCTACAATATCACCAACACCACGACGCCGGTGGACACGCTGGACTTGAGCCAAGGCGGGTTACAGAGTCGCTCGGTTGGCGGCTCGGCGTTCGCGACTTATCCGGTCATCATCACCGGCAATCAGGCGGCGATCTACCCACACTCGGGCGTTCTGAAATCCAACGCGACTTATTTCGTCACGATTGATAATGGCGTGTTCGCCGATTCGACCGGTGCCTATTTCGCTGGCATCACCGCGACGAACCTCTGGCAGTTTGCTACGAAAGTGGGTGGTCCCGCAAACGCCACAAATCTCGTCGTGGCGGCGGACAACAGCGGCGATTTCGACACGGTGCAGGGGGCGATTGATTCCGCGGCCGCCAACAACACCACGCCGACCACGGTCTCGGTAGCCAATGGCATCTACACAGAAATCGTGAATATTAACTCGAAGCACAATCTGCTCATCCGTGGCCAGAGTCGCAGCGGCACCATCATCGGCTACGCGAACAACAACAACAACAATCCCGGCACGCACATCCGCATGGCCATCCGCGTGAACGCGAATGACATCGCTTTCGATAACTTGACGCTCACGAACATGACGCCGCAGGGCGGTTCGCAGGCAGAGACGCTGATGTTGGAAACGAGTGCCGCGCGTATCATTGTCAACAATTGCAGTGTCGCGAGCTTCCAAGACACGATTCTCGCGAACACCGCTACCACCAAAGCGTATTTCAACAACACCCTAGTGCAGGGCGATGTCGATTTCATCTGGGGCGGCGGTAATTTATTTTTCACCAACTGTGAAATCCGTTACCTCGCCCGCGCTGCTAACGGTGGGGCCGTGGGGCCGAATCCTTCACCCGGTGTCTCGGAAGTCACCAGCAATGGTTTTTCGTTTGTGAACTGTCTCTACTCCGCGCCAGCGAATGCGACCAACAATACGATTGGCCGCACGCGCAGCATCGCCGGAGCGAACATGGCACTGATCAATTGCCTGATGTCGCCCGTGTTAGCTGGTTGGGGCAGCGATGCCGCGCCGACGAGTAATTATCGCAACTGGTATTTCGGTTGCAGTAATCTCACAGCGACGGCCAGCGTTACGTTGACTAACGGTATCGCGCTTGCCGCCAATGATCCGAACCTGACCAATGCCAGCACGCCGAGCATTTGGCTCTACGGTTGGACGCCGCAACTCACCCCGAACATCCTTACGAATCCGGCGAGCCAGACCGTCATCGCCGGTGCTTCCGCAACTTTCACCGTGGTGGCCACCGGCATTCCTGACCCGACGTATCAATGGCTGCTTAACGGCACCAATCTTTCCGGAGCCACCAGCGCGACGCTGACGCTGCCCGTCACTGCGTTGACGGATGCGGGGAATTATTTCGTGGTCGTCACCACTGCCGCCGGCACGGTCACCAGCAGCGCGGCGACCCTCACCGTAAATGCGCCGCCGAACACGTCGCCCATTTTCACTGCTCCGATTACCGGCACGAACATCGCCATTAATGTCGGCGTGAATCTCTCTGTGGCTTGCGCCGCGATAGATTCGGACACGCCCGCGCAAACGTTGACTTACGCTTTGCTCAATGGCCCAGCGGGCGCAACGATCAATGTTACCAATGGCACGCTCACTTGGCGTCCAACTGCGGCGCAGGCGAATTCTTCGAATCCTGTCAGCGTGAAAGTCGCCGACGATGGCACGCCTAATTTGAGCGCGACGAATAGCTTCACCGTTAGCGTGAATCCGCTCACCCAGCCGAACGTGGATTCCGCAGTGGCGGTAGGCGGACAATTCACCCTGAGTGTCAGTGGTCAAGTCGGCCCGGATTACACCGTGCAAACGTCCACGAATCTCACGGGTGTTTGGAGTCCGCTATTCACGACCAATCCGGCGGCGATGCCGTTTAGTTTTACCGACACGAATGGCGCGTTGCCGATGCAATTCTATCGCATCGTTGTCGGCCCGTGATCAGCCGGTGAATAAATTGTTTCCGCACCGCGCGGCTGGGTAAAACCAGCCGCGCGTTTTTGTTGGCGGCAAGAAATTCGCTTTGCATCGCGTGCCAAATCCGTCACTTTGCGCGCAGATTTAATTTTGAAAACGCTGCATAAATATCTTACCCGCCAGGTGCTGGCCACGCTGCTGCTCACCGTGTCGGTCTTCGCTTTCGTCGTGGTATTGTTGAATGGCTTGCGCGAAGTTCTGCCGCTGCTGATGGGCGGGAGTTTTTCTTTTTGGTTAGTCACCAAAGCGGTGGCTTTATTGCTGCCCTTCGCGTTGGTTTACGCGTTGCCCATGGGCTTCATCACCGCCACCTTACTGGTTTTTGGCCGGTTTAGCGCCGATCAGGAACTTACGGCGGCGCGGGCGGGGGGCATCAGTTTGCTGTCGCTGATCACCCCGATTCTACTGTTGAGTCTGCTCTGCTGTGGCTTGAGCGCGTGGTTTAACATGGAGCTGGGTCCGCGTTCCCGCGTGGCGTTTTTAAAATTGTATCGTGAGTTGGGGATCAACTTGGCCAATGCCCAAATTCCTGAAGGTCAGCTCGTCCGTGATTTTCCGGGCTATATTTTTTATTGCGATAAAAACGACGGTGGCAATCTACAGGGGGTCATGATCTATCGCTATAGCCTCCAGAACAAAACCAATATTGATAGCATGGTGCGCGGGACTTCGGGGAAATTGAAATTTGATCGCGAAAACAATGAGTTGTTAGTGGATCTGACCAATGCGCGCATCATCCGCTTTGGCGAGAACGGTAACTCGGTGGACTCGTATCGGACTTTTGCCGTGAACCTAGGTTTCGATGCGCCCACCAATAAAGTCTTCAAACCTAAAATCTCGGATATGACTTTTGGCCAGCTTCAGCAGGAGTTGAAGGATTTGCAGACGATGAATTTATCTGGACCGGACACGAATACGAATGCGCTGCCGGGAATTGCGCAAAAAACTCTGATCAGCCGCGTCAAAGTAGCGATGCATCGCGAGGTGGCGTTCTCGTTCGCGTGCTTCGGCTTCACGCTGGTGGGGATTCCGTTGGGCATCCGCGTTCACCGTCGTGAAACGAATATCGGCATCGGCATCGCCTTATTGCTCGTCGTGATTTATTACGGCTTCGTGATGCTGGGTGCCTCGTTGGCGGATCATCCGGAGTTGTATCCGCACCTGATTTTGTGGTTACCCAATTTTATTTTCCAAGCCGTCGGGGCCGCGCTGCTCTGGCGGGCGAATCGGGGAATTTGAAATTTATTTCAGCGGTCGCTTAAAAACTTTCCCCATGTCCGCCTGATCCACGGGCTTGATGAGCATTTCATCAATGTTAACGTGCGGCGGCCGACTCGCGACCCAGACGAGAATTTCTGCGATGTCGGCTGCGACGAGCGGATTGGTTCCCGCGTAAAGGTCTTTCGCTTTTTGCCGATCGCCTTTGAAACGCACCAAGGCAAATTCCGTTTCCGCCAAGCCCGGGTCCACGGTGCTAACGCGAATGCCCGTGCCGAACAATTCATGACGCAGCACGCGGGTGATCTGTAGTTCTCCTGCTTTCGCTGCGCAATAAGCCGAAGCACCTGAGTAGGCCGCTCGCCCCGCCAGCGAACCGATATTGATGATGGTGGCGCCAGCATCGTGCGGCAGTAACGGCAACGCTGCGCGGGTGACGCGCAAGACGCCCAGCACATTCGTCTGCATCATCATTTCCCAGTCCGCATCTTTGCCTTCAGCGACTGTTTCCACGCCGTGTGCGCCACCGGCAGTATTGATCAGCACATGCAAGGGCTGCGTTTTTAATTTTTGTTTCGCCCACGCCATGAACGTTTCCACACTAGCTGTCTGGCTCACATCGAGTTCGTGAAAGTATGCTACCGGCGCGCCCGCTTTTTTAGCAGCCTTCGTCACTTTTTTCAGTCGTTCAAGTCGCCGCGCCCCGAGTAATAGCTTGGCACCTTGGGCGGCAAAAGCCCGCGCCGCCGCCGCGCCGAAACCGCTTGATGCGCCAGTGATGAGAATCCATTGATTTTTTAACGGTGACTTCATGGTGTGAATTTATTCTTGATCGCCAGTTGGGTCGGTTTTGTCTTTGATCGAAAGGCTGACCAGACTGGCGATTTTGTCGAATAAAAATCCGACGAATAACGCGCACCCGCAGCCGATGATGACGGCGAGCACCCGGTCGAGTGAACTGTGCCATTTGCTGTGCTCGCCAATCAACGTGACGATGATGACGGCGACAAATGCGGGACGCAACGCATCGTCTTGCCGCAACATATAACAAACCAATCCGGTGAGCATCACGCCGATGGCCATGGCTAGCTGAGGTTGACCAGTCAGGGCGAGCAACGCTGCTCCGCCGAAAGCTCCGGCAAGATTCGCGGCCACGCGCAGCAGCGAGGCGTTTAACGAAGCGTATAGATTTGGTTGCGTTACCAACACTGCAGAAACTGCCGCGACCCACGGTGCCCCGGGCATTTTGATCCATTCATAACCCACTACGGCAACCACACTGGCAACGGCTGCTTTGGCGGAAAAGATGATGGCTTCAAAGTGGCGCGGTTGCATGAAAATGACTTTGAATGTGGAAAAACTTCCTCTAGGCAAACCGGCTTTGCAGCCGTCTTCTGGCGAAAACTAAGCGAGGGGTGGTGGAGCCTAGGAGGCTCGAACTCCTGACCTTCTCATTGCGAACGAGACGCTCTACCAACTGAGCTAAGACCCCAACCAATCGCTTTTTAACTGCTTAAGATGCGTTGTAGATGCTGAATTTCACCGGCGTTTTTCAATCAACATCTGACTTGGCAATCGGGTGAAATTTTTAATTTTCCACACGCATTCCGACGCAAACTTAACAACTTTATTATGGGACAATAAAAAATCTCTGGCAAGGCCAAACGAATCATTGGACAGCTCCAGTTCACCAAATTAAGGGTGAGTCGTCGCTTCCTTCGCTTCCGGCTCAACCCACTTGTTGTGTTCTTTGATGAGGTCCACGAGGCGCTCCACCGCTTCAGCTTCGGGGATGTTGAACTTGATAGGCGTCTTGCCGACGTAAAGATTGATCTTGTTCGGTGCGCCGCCGACGTAGCCGAAATCCGCATCCGCCATTTCGCCGGGACCGTTCACGATGCAGCCCATGATGGCGATCTTCACACCTTTGAGATGTTCCGTGCGCGCCTTGATGCGCGCGGTGACGGTCTGCAAATTGAACAACGTGCGGCCGCAGCTCGGGCATGCGACGTAATCGGTCTTGAAACTGCGGCAACCGGCCGCTTGCAAAATATTGTAGGCGAGGCGCAGACTCTGTCCGCCACCCACTTCGCCACGCACGAGAATCGCATCGCCAATGCCATCGGCGAGCAACGCCCCGATGACCACGGAGGCGCGGAGCAACGCGATCTTCGGTTCCAGCGGCACGGGTTCGAAGCTCAGGCAATCTTTCAGGAGAATCGGATTGTTGCGGCCGAGTTTTTTCAACTTGGCGACGAGCAAACGGAACGCGGTGATGGCGGGTAGGTTCACGCCGTCTTTCACCGTCACGAGTTGAGTCTCGCAATTGATCTCAAAATCCGTGGTCGGATCGATCTCGAAAATATTCAGATCTTCGTAAACCGCTTCGGGCCGCACATCGTCTCTTGGCCGAATCTGCGGCGCAACTTTATCCCACGTTGCGCGCGTGACGACGACGCGGATGAGCTGTTCGCCGCCACACTTGATGTTTTCGTTCAGCTCAATCTCCGGCGTCTCACGTTTCTCGAAGTGGAACGGGTCAAACGGAAAACCAGTTTCTGAAATCTTTACCTTGGAATTTGAAAGTAGCGGAATCTGCGCGAGCAAATCAGTGCAGACTTCAATTTCGCGCGGTGAATCTTCCGTGAGCGACACACGAATCGTGTCGCCCAAACCATCGCAGAGTAGGGAGCCGATGCCGATGGCGGATTTGATGCGGCCGTCCTCGCCTTCGCCCGCTTCCGTGACGCCGAGGTGGACGGGATAATTCCAATCCGCGCCGAGTTCGTAAAAGCGCGCAACGAGCAAGCGGTAACATTCGATCATCACCTTCGGGTTACTCGACTTCATCGAGAACTTGAAGTTGTGAAAATCGTGCTGGCGGCAGATGCGGGCAAATTCCAACGCGCTTTCGACCATGCCCAGCGGTGTGTCGCCGTAGCGGTTCATGATGCGATCGCTCAACGAGCCGTGATTGGTGCCGATGCGCAGGCAACGCTTGAGGCGCTTGGCTTCGAGGACGAGCGGGGTGAATTTCTCTTCAATGCGCTTCAACTCTTCGGCGTATTGTTCGTCGTTATATTCCTTGATGGCGAATTTCTTCGAGTCAGCGTAGTTGCCGGGATTCACGCGCACGACTTCCACCCATTTGATCGCTTCCATCGCCGCGTCGGGCTTGAAATGGATGTCGGCCACGATCGGCACGTTGCAGCCTTGCGCGCGCAATTCGGCGACGATGTTCTGCAAGTTCGCCGCGTCCTTCACCGTCGGCGCGGTGATGCGCACGAGCTGGCAACCGACGGCGACGAGTTCGAGCGTCTGTTTCACGCTGAGCGCGGTGTCCATCGTGTCGCACGTCAGCATAGACTGGCGGACGACGGGATGATTGCCACCCATGATGACGCCGCCGTTGTTTGGATCGCCGATGACAATCTCGCGGGTCTGCCGGCGTTGATAGAAAAAAGGAGATTCGCAGTAACGCATGGGAAATTATTTTTGGGGAGCAAACACCACCGGCACTTCGTGGCTAGAACGGGCGCTGCGCACCCAGTCGCCCGTGTCGAAGAACGCGATGTAAATCATGAAGCCGATGAGCAATGCTGCAAAACCATTCTGGATGTAGCCGAGCAAACGCGCACTCACCGGACGACGGCGAATCCATTCGATCAGCGAGAGCGTGATGTGTCCGCCGTCCAGCACCGGCAACGGCAACAGATTGAGCATCGCGAGATTCACGTTGAGGATGACGCTGAACCAGAGCACGCGGCGCCAGCCGTCGTCGTCTTGGAAGAGATTGCTGTAAACGCGGATGATCATCACCGCGCCACCGAGTTGTTGCACGCCGATCTCACCGCCGCGCGCGAAGAGAGCGCCAAAGGTGTTGAAGATCTGCGCCGCACTGGCTTTGACTTGTTCAATCGGGCCAGGGTGAATGAGTGAAATGTTCGTATCGCCTTGCCACGCCGCGATGCCGAACAACGGCGTCGCATTCGTCGGCTGTAACGGCTTCATCGCGAGAATGACTTTCTCAAACTGCTCGCTACCGCGTTTGATGGTGAAGGTCACCGGCACGTTGGGCTTGTTGGTCGTGGCGTCTTCCGCCGCCAACACAGCGATGGGGCTGTAAATCTTCCGGCCGTCAATCGCGAGAATCTCATCGCCCGGTTTCAAACCCGCTGCAGCCGCTGGGCTGTTGCTGGCGAGGCCGCCGATGACCGATTTCTCCGCGTAGCTGACGTAGATCTGACGCAGCGATTTGCGCTCATACCATTTCGTCGGCTGATTGGTGGGCACGACGTAGGCGATGGCTTCTTGGTTATCGCGCACGTATTTGACCGGGATGTTCGTGCCACGGCTGGTGACGATGCGCCACTTCACGCTATCAGCGGAGGTCGGCGCAAAGTGGAAAACGGGGTGGCCATCCACTTCGATAATCTTATCGCCTGGCAGCAAACCAGCGCGCGCGGCGGGACCGGTGGGATCCACCCAACCCAAAACCGTCGTGTTATCCGCTTCGTTGCTGGGCTTGCCCACTTGCCAGACGACGACGGCAAACAGAATCGCCAAGCCGAAACTGAACAACGGCCCCGCGAACGCCACGATGATTTTATCGAGCGGCGTGACGGGCGGCAACGTGGCCAGCGCGGCTGCCGTCTGACCTTTTTCACCGCCGACACGTTCTGCGAAGGGTTCCACGATTTTTTCTTCCACCTCACCGCTTTTACCTTCGATCGCTTCCATCGTGGCCATTTGCGGGAGCGACACGTAGCCGCCGGCCGGAATCCAACCGAGCGCGTATTCGATGCCGCCGATTTTCTTTTTCCAGATCGGTTTACCGAACCAGATGGCGAAACGCTCCACCTTCAAGCCGCGCCAGCGCGCCGCCAGAAAATGGCCGAGTTCGTGGACGCCGATGATCAGGTTAAAAACCAGAATCACTTCAAGCGCGATCAGGATGTAATGCAAAATAGTCATGTCGAAACGTGAGCCGTAATAATACCGCTGAATCGGGAGACCGCAATCACAGAGCGCAGACCGGGCTTTGGCGAAAGTTGCGGAGCAACGGAGAAGCCGACGGTGCGACTCCGGGTTAAACGTGAAAAAGAGAATCAGCCACCCCTAGACGCCACCATCTTGCCCGCGTTCAAAATCAGGTTGGCTGGCCAGCCACCCGGAAAAACCGGCAAGTAGTTCTCACCAACTAACCAGTCAAGTCCAAGTCTTGAGGCAGGTTTCCTAGAAGGCCTTGCCTTGATTGGCTGGCCTAGACCAAGTTCTCTTTGGTGTCGGCTACGCCGTCAATGAATTGCCGCACGATGGCGTCTTGCGAGGCGAAAATTTCGTCGGGCGGGCCGTGGGCGTAGATTTTTTTCTGGTGCAACAGAAACACATGGTTGCCCACGCGTTGCGCGCTGCGCATGTCGTGCGTGACGACGACGCTGGTGACTTTCAACGTGTCGCGCACGCGGATGATGAGCTTATCAATGCAGTCGGACATGATGGGGTCAAGTCCGGTGGTCGGCTCGTCGTAGAGCAGGATTTGCGGTTCGTAAATGATCGCCCGCGCCAAGCCCACGCGTTTGCGCATGCCGCCGGAAAGTTCGGCGGGCTTTTTGTTCTGGGTGCCCGGCAAATCCACCATGTCTAGCGCGGCGGCCACGCGTTTATCAATTTCGCCCGGCGTGTATTTTTTCTTTCGTTCGAGCGGGAACGCCACGTTCTCGGCCACGGTCATGGAGTCGAACAGGGCCGCGCCTTGGAACACCATGCCGAATTTCTCGCGGACGTGGAGCAGTTGTCGTTCATTCATGCCCACGATGCTGACGCCATCCACAAGCACGTCGCCGGTGTCGGGTTGCAGCAGGCCGATAAGGTGCTTGAGCAAAACGCTTTTGCCGCCGCCACTGCGTCCGATGATGACGGCGGATTCGCCGCTCTCAATCTGCAAGTCCACGCTGTCCAAAATCAATTGGTTGCCGAACTGTTTGGATAGATGGCGCACTTCGATCATATGAACATTTGCACCACGCGTTGCAGCGCGAGCGTCAGGAAGAAGTTGGCCATCAGGATGGAAATGGAGGAGTAAACGACCGCTTCGGTGGTGGCGCGGCCCACGCCTTCGGCGCCCATGCCGCAAGTCATGCCTTTGTAGCAACCGACCATCGCGATGATGCCGCCGTAGACAAAAGATTTCGTGAGGCCCACCATCACGTCAATGTCGCCGGTATATTTCAGCATGTTATACCAGAGATAGGTCGGATCGATGCCGAGGAGAAACACGCCGACCAGATAACCCGCGCCGATGCCGACGGTGATGGATTCCACGGTGAGCAAGGGCAGGGCAATCATCGCGGCCGTCAAACGCGGCACTACCAGATAATCCACGGGATGCGTCGCCAACGTGCGCAGGGCGTCGATCTGTTCCGTCACGCGCATCGTGCCGATTTCGGCGGCAATGGCCGCTCCCACGCGGCCGGCGACCATCAAGGCGGTCAGCACCGGACCGAGTTCGCTGCACATGGAAACGCCCACCACCGCGAGTGTGGCGGTATCCATTTTGACTTTGTGGAATTGAAAATAAGTCTGCGCCGCCAGCACCATGCCGGTGAACGCGCCGGTGACGAGCACCACGGATTGTGATTTGATGCCGATGAAGTGGATCTGCCGCAGCAAGTCGCGCCAGACGATCTTGAACGTGAACAGCGACAGGACCGATTCGCGCGTCATGCTAGCGATTCGGCCTAAGCCAGCGAGCCAATCGCTGATCCAGCTTCCTGCGAGAAAATTCATCCCGCACACGCTAACAAACGCCACTGACTACGCCAACGCCAGATTTCCGCTCTGCAAGATCGTGGTGAGGTGAGGCGAATTCAGCACGCTCGTCGTCGTGACCGTGCGGCGTTGCCACGGAATGAAGCCAAAGAACCACGCGCGCCAGAAGCCGATCGGCGCGGTGGGATTCTGATGGAGCAATTCATCAAACGTTTCCAATTGTCCGACTTCGATGTCGAGCGCTTCGTGATACGCCGCATAAACTAGTTTGGAACAAAATTCCCGGCGCGAATCGTAATCGAAGCCGAGATGATAGATGCGCCCCATCCGCGCATCCGCCGCCTGCCGCAATCGGATCGCTTGTTCCTCCGTCAATCCTCCGTGCAGGCGGCGGATGGCAAATTTCCCTTCCGCTGAGCGCGCCAGAAATTTCTCCAACATGGTGTAGCTGCTCACCGGCACGCGGCTTTCGGCCACGACCAGTTCCCCATCCGCTTCGCGAAAAATGATGCCCACGTGCGATTCCCAACTGCGACACGTCCGCGCTACCTGCCGATAAAACGGGCTGCGCACGGCCGTGAAGACGAGGTCGCCGGATTGCAAAGCGGTGCGTTGTGACGAAGTGAGTAACGAGCTTTTAGGTTTCATGCCGCCAGTCTGTCACGCCGGAGCGTCGGCGCGTGAATTGATAAACTTGTTCGTCGCATTATTTATATCGATGGCGCGGAAAGAATCTTGCGCGAAGGGCGGGCGGGAAATTAGATTGCTCCTTCGCAGTTCTAAACAATTTTACCAAACACATGAGCAAACTTTCTGTCTTCAACGGTTCTCTTCCCAAAATCGGCATCCGCCCCACCATTGACGGCCGCCTCGGTGGCGTGCGCGAATCGCTCGAAAAACAAACGATGGATCAGGCCAAAGCCGCCGCGAAATTGATCTCCTCCACGCTCCGCTATCCGAATGGCGAGCCCGTGGAATGCGTCATCGCCGACACCTGCATCGGCGGCGTGGCCGAAGCCGCGGCGTGTGCGGAAAAATTTGCGAAGGAAAACGTCGGCGTCTCCCTCACCATCACGCCGTGCTGGTGCTACGGCAGCGAAACGATGGACATGACCCCGCTC
>CAIWFB010000212.1 GCA_903911825.1 uncultured Verrucomicrobia subdivision 3 bacterium | reverse complement strand
TGTCGCCGGTGTTGTTGAAATAAATTTCCGTGGTGCCGTTGGCGCCGTTGGTTAATTGAAGTTCCGCCAAAAAACCATTTGCGTTGGTGATCAAATTTACGAGTCGTCCGCTGGTGGGCGAACCCATTGCCCCCAGTCCGATGATGCCCGGCAAGCGTGGCGTGGTGATGATGGTATTGGACGGAAACGCGGCGCAGACTGGCTCGATGGATGCCATAATACGAGCCGAATAGCCGTTGGTTTGTGGGCCGTAGCTGATGCCAACAAAACCATTTGTGCCGCGAGATGTTAGTATGGCAACGTCGGATAAATTTTTTAACACAGGTGTGGGCGGCGTAGCTGTGCCGTTTGGAAAATCAGCAAAATTCCAATGTAGCCAACAGATGGCGACGCGGCGAGCTTCCACGGCTTCACGATAAAAACCGCCGCCGCTTACGCCGACGAAAGTTCCATAATTCGCCGGACTACTTGAGTCATTGTTGTTGTTGATTTGGCGGTAGCGCGTGAGTTGGGCTAGACGATAATCTGCCCAGCGAGCGGTGGGATCGTTAAAATGCGCGGCCATCCAAGCGATAAAACTGTATTGTTCATAGTCATGCAGTTCCCAATCAATGCCGGTGGGATAAGCAAAATCACCAGAATCCAAAACCATACTGCTCATATTATTTGTCCAAACGGCCATGACATTATGTTCGGCAAACGGTAGAAATTGCGCGGCGGTATTGGAGTTTGCTGCGCGTGCCATGAGCCAAGAATCGCCCGAAGACATGCCGGCGACCATTTCGTAAGTAGGATGATAAAAGCCGTGATTTTCCAACGCCCAATCGTTGTAGAGGTTGTAGGTGGAAATCCAACTAGCTAACGGATCGCCGCCGGAATTGCCGATGGTGTAGGTGTTGACGAGATAATTTTTAGTGGCGTTGGACCAAGTGTTGACGCTGTTACTATTGCTCATCCACGCGGTGGCCACGGCGAGAACATTTCCTTGCCACGCATTTTCTTCGGCTTTGGTGTCGCCCAAATGACCGGAAGCGGGTGCAATTCCAGCGCGATGATCCGCTTCGCTGCCGAGAAATTTTTTTACGCCGGTGATGGTAGCCGCAGGTAAATTGGATTGGACTAAAATGCACGCGAGCCCCATGGAGGCTGACCATTCGGGAGTTTGCCAATCGGTACTGACGCCGCTCCAACCCCATTTGTTTCCGCTAGTGGTGTTGTAACTGCCGGTGACGTGCGTGTTGTAATCGTAATTAGCCGCTTGGCGAATGCGGGCGATGCGCGTGGCAAATTTGGCATCGTTCGGCAAGGCGATGGCCAATACAGCATAGGCAATCGCGACGCCGCCGTTGCCGCGAATACCGCCGTTGCCTGTGCTGCCGCCATCGCCCCAATAGCCCGAATCAGGAATCGTCGCGCTCGTGTGCCAGATGGTTTCCGCGTAGGTCTCGAAGTTGGTGAGGCAGTTGAGATAAAGCTGCTGCGAGTTGGTTTGGGCTTGAACCGCCCCAGCAAGGCCAAAGAACAAAAGCAGCGTAGCTCTGAAGTATAATTTTTTTTTTGGAGGGAAGGTCACAATCAAGGTTACAACAGGTTTGTCAGATATGCGAAGGCGGCAAACCGCGATTCAATTGGGAAATTTGGTGACGTTCGCCAGTGGCAGCGTGAACCCCGTCAAGTCCGACTGGTAAAAATAAAAATTCCGAGTGCTGGTGCCGCTGTAAAAATTATACATATCGGTCGCCTTAACCCACGCCACTGAGCCGTCGGCAACACCTCGTTGCCACCGGCGGGCAGCAAACCTTTCTTGTGAGCTGGGAGCGTGGTCGTGCCTGCATTCAAGGTGGTGGCGGAGGGATCTGTCCACTGGTTCGCACCCGCCCGCAACAACAGGTCGGCGGCGAGCATCCAGGAAGACTTGGAGTTGGAAAGTTTGACCGGACTAGCGGACGGATATTTGATACCATTGACCAACCAATAATTTACGCCGCCGAAAT
>CAIWFB010000211.1 GCA_903911825.1 uncultured Verrucomicrobia subdivision 3 bacterium | reverse complement strand
TGACGCCGACGGTGATGATGACTTCGTTTTCCGGCGCGTAGCTGACGTTGAAATTCTGCTCGACGTATTTGTTGATGGCGCGGCGCAATTCGATGAGGCCGAGGTTGGACGTGTAATGCGTCTTGCCCTTTTCGAGCGCGTAGATGCCGGCCTCGCGGATGTGCCAGGGCGTGTCGAAATCCGGTTCGCCGACACCGAGCGAGATGGCGTCCTTCATCTTGGCGACGATGTCAAAAAAGTCGCGGATGCCTGACTTGGGCAGATTGACGACGTGCTTGGCGATGAAACGTGACTGGTCCATGGGAAAAATTGACCGCAGTTAAGCGGCAGTAGGCGGCAGCGTGAATTCGTTCTGGTCGGGATTCTCCAATTTTCCAGGAGTGAAACCGACCTTCAGCAACAGAACGTGGGCAGAAGTGGTATTGCCTTGCCGCAGACGAGTCACAATTTTTGATAACGTGTTCGCGTCTTCGGTCAGGATGACTGGGATTTTTTCTTCCTCGGCCTGAGCAATGATTTTCAAATCATTAATAATGATCTTCCGGGCATTGCTTTCAACTGGCTGAGAATTGTCAGCCTGCAGCGAACGAAGCAACGCTGCCGCCCGAATCGCGTGAGCTAAATTGTAAGGCTGGATTCGAAAATTTTGGAGCGGTAAGTCACCAACTGGTTGCTTAACTTCAAATTCTCCCGCCGCAACTACAGAAATCCACATTGGAATTCTCTGCGCTAGACAATGCCGAAAATAGTCCACAGCAATCGCATGATGCGGACGACTGGGGTCGGCAAACGAAATCAGAAAACTGGTATCGAGGGAAACCTGAATCATGGCCTATGTATTTCCCCTCAATGATTCCACCCAACCAGCGGCAGATTGGACTCCTTTCCAAGCTTCACGCCCTTTTTGCCAGAGAGACGCCAATGATTGTTCATCAACTTCTGTGGTCTGCGGAGAAAACTCCAATAGCTTTAATTTGCGCAGTTCTTTCGTGCGCAAATGCTGCTCGCCCTGCACTCGCAAAGTCACATTTTTGTAGGCATGATTTTCTTTTTCCGCCGCCAACTGTTGCTCCGTTGCATCGACGCACACTGTTTCGCCTGTGTCGGTTAAAATGAGATGAACGTTTGGCGACTTACCGCCAAGATCAATGACCTTTCCGGTCAGATATTTTTCAACACTCACCCAAGAGTTCTCGCCCGCGTGTTGAAATTGAGTCGTATTTGAAATTCGAATCACCCCGTGAGTCAATCCACCGGGAACAGAATAAAAACGGTTTGGTGAGCGGCGCGCTCGTGATTGCCAGCGCTCAATAACTTTAGCGCGGGTTGGTTGGATGGAATCTAGATCGCCGGTTTGTGCCAGCCTTGTTAGGTCTGCTTGCGTATCGCCAGCTAGAAGCTGAGCAACCAAAGCAACAATTTTTACCGATCCTTCTTTGATTTGCACCCGTGAGTCAGCGAGGCTTGCGCCCGGCAAATCGCCTTTAATCAGTTCTTCAACTTCCGCGAGAAAGCCGCGCAACGTGGGCAGATCAATATTACTCGGCGTCAACGGCTGGCCGCCTATTACATCATTGAGTGAAAACTCAAGCTCTGTAAGTTGATCTGACATTTCCTGTTAAAATTAATTTCGTCTTTACCAGACTACTACTCAAGCTGATTTCTGCAAGGCAATCACTTCACGGCGCGACCTTAAGCCGTTCCGTTTCCTCAACTTTGCCGCCGAGCAGGAAGCCGTGTTCCTTGTAGGAGCGCAGCATGAAATGCGTGGCCGTGGAGAGCACGCCTTCGATGGTGGAAAGTTTTTCCGAGACGAACGCCGCGACTTTCTGGAGGCTGGCACCATTGACGACGACCATCAAATCGTAACCGCCGGAAACCAAGTAGCAGGATTCCACTTCGTCGAACCGGCTGATGCGATCCGCAAAGCGATTGAAGCCGCCGCCGCGTTCGGGCGTGATCCGCACTTCGATGATGGCGCGCACGACGCCGGAATCTTCGTGGGCGAGATTCATCACCGGACGGAAACCCAAAAACACGCCGGACTTTTTCAGCGCGGCGAGCTGCTGGTTCAAGTCGGCTTCGGACAGGTTGAGCACTTGCGCCATCTGCGCCGTGTCGAGGCTGCCACCTTCAAGCAAAAGTTTTACGAGCGGAGTCATATCGGTCGCGCAGTGTCGCAAAAAAACGGGCTAAATCCATCCCAAATTCACGTGCCCGATAAATCCACCCGCACCGGCGCGCGCTCAAACTCGTTCGCCGCCATGAGCGATTGCGGCGACATCGCGCCGAGCTTGGCCACGAACCGTTCCGGCACCGTCTCCAGCCGCGTGTTGTAGTGCGTGGCGATGTCGTTGAAGTAACTTCGCGCGAGCGCGATGCGTTGCTCGGTGTCGGACAGATTCTTTTGCAACGCGAGAAAAGCGGCATCTGCTTTCAGTTCCGGATAACGCTCCGTGATACCGATGATGACATTGCTCACCGCGCCATGGTCGGGGCCGGAAATACCGGGCGGCGTGGCCTTGAGCTGGTTCCGCAACGCGGCGAGTTCCGTCTGCAACTGCGCCTCGTGATCGCGATAACCTTTCACGCAATTCACCAAGTTGGGGATCAAATCGAAGCGGCGTTTCAATTGGATATCCACCAAGGCCCACGCGGCGCGCACGCGTTGGCGCAAGTCAACGAGGCTATTGAAGATCATCCACACCCACGCCAGCAGGCCGAGGAACAGATAGCCGCCGGCAATCGCCAGATAGAGTGGCACGCGATTCGCAAGATCGAGATTCGCAACGCCATCGCGCCACACGGTGAAACCAACGGCGAGCAGCAATCCGAAGATCGTCCAGCCCCGCGCTCCCCAACGCATACCAGAACTGACTTGTTCTTCGCTGCGCGTGGAAATGAGAAACATCGGGGCTTGCTCATCGGCCGCGATTTCCGGCGCCACAATATCTGTCCGCTCGCGCGCTTGGCCGAACACGAACAGATTCGCGTGCAGCGGAATCCCCTGCTCCACAAACCGGCGACGATGATCGGAATCCGACACGGAACCCGCCGGGCCTTTCGCGTAGTAAAGTGGATCGCCCAAGCTGCAGGTTTCATCGAACATTTTCAGCGGTTCAATCTTGGCGCCCTCGGGCTGCACCAACACCACGCCGCAATCGTCCTGCAAATAAAACGGAATCGTCTCACCACCGTTCGCCACATTCGTCCAACCGCTTTCGTGACGCGTCACGATGCGGGTGTTGCCCTTGCTATCGGTCTCCGTGGTGACAACGGTGCGCGACCAATGTTCATCCACCGACCACGCGTAGTGAACACACGCCGTTTCCGCGAGATAGCTCGTGAGCGGCGCAGCCGCTTCCGCGCTGCCCTTCAATTCAACCAAGCCGATGAACACGCCGGAAGTTTTGGACGTGGGCAAATTATCAATCAACCGGCGGCGCCGACCGGTGCGGAACGCCAGCGTCAAACAGATCAGCGCGAGCAAGCCACCCAGCCCCGGCAGAAATGGCGCGAAGTCTTGCATCGTTATTTGGCCAGCCAGACGAGGCGCAAGCCTTCCAGCGTCAGATCCGGTTCCACGGCGGAAATCTCCGGCAACTTTGCCGCGATGAGTTTGGCGTAACCGCCGGTGGCTACGACGGGCAATTTTTTGGCGCGCAATTCCAGTTTCAGTTCGCGGATCAATTCCCGCACCAAGCCGCGATAGCCATGCACCGCGCCGACAAGCATGGCGTGTTCGGTGCTTTTGCCGATGGCGGAATGGACTTCGCGGATCTTGATCTGCGGCAGGAGCGCCGTTTTTTCGTGCAGATAATTCGTCATCGCCGCCAAACCGGGTGCGATGATGCCGCCAACGTAATTGCCGTCGGCATTGACCACGTCAAACGTCACGGCGGTGCCGAAATCCACCACCACCACGGGCGCACCAAAACGTTGCCGCGCCGCGACGGAATTCGCCAACCGATCTGCACCAATCGAAGCGGGCTTGGGATAATCCACGCCCACACCACGAATCGTTTTTGCATTGAGCTGCAAGGTTTCCAGCCGCCAGATGGATTTGACCGTTTTGCCGACCAACGGAGTGGCGCGCGGCACGACGCTGCACAACGCCGCGCCGGCGAGCTTGGGTGTTCCTACAAATTTTTTCAGCAACGCCGCCGCGCCACCGCCGAACCATGACAGCGTGGGGATGTCGGCTTGTTTGAACACGCGTTTTTCGTCCGCCAAGCCGAGATGCGTATGCGTGTTGCCGATGTCGAATAGCAGAATCATTTTATTTCTCCAAAGTCACATCGCCGCCGATGACGCGTTCCAGCAGTCCGTGTTCGGTGCGCACCAGCAGCGCGCCGTCATCATCCAGCGATTCCGCGTGGCCACGAAATTTGCGGTCGCCGGTGTGGACCGCCACATTTTTCCCAATGGTGATGCAGGCGGCTTCCCATTCATCGGCAACTTCAGAAAACTTTCCGGCCAGGATACGGGCGTAATCCAAATCCAGTTCACGGAGAATTTCCGTGGCGATTTCCGCTCGGCAAACGGGTTCTCCGGCTTCTATCCGCAGCGACGTCGCAATCTTCCGTAAGTCAGGCGCAAACTCGTTCGTTTCCTGATTCACGTCGAGACCGATGCCGAGAATGATGTGACGCACGCGATCCACCTCGGCGCTCATCTCGGTGAGAATGCCCGCGACTTTTTTGCCGCCGATGAGCAGGTCGTTCGGCCATTTGATATCCGCCGTGATGCCAACGACGGTTTTGATGGCGCGGCGAAGCGCGGTGGCAGAAATGACCGTGAGTTGAGTGGTTTCCTGCGGGCGCAGATTCGGGCGCAGCAGCACGGAGAACCAAAGCCCCTTGCGCGTGGGCGACATCCAGACGCGCCCCAAACGGCCACGCCCTTTGGTCTGCGATTCGGCGAACACCACAACGCCTTCGCGCACGCCATCGCGCGCCAGTTTTTCAGCGACGTCATTGGTGGAAGTCGTCTGCTCAAACACTTGGATGTCGCGGCCGACGACCCGGGTTTTACCCAAACGCGCCAGCAAATCATCGGCATGCAACGCATCGGGCGAACTCACCAGTTTGTAGCCAAAGTGCGGACTGGCTTCGATGTCGTAGCCGACTTTGCGCAATTCATCCATGCGCGCCCAAATCGCCGCGCGGCTGATGGCAAGTTGCTCGGCCAATTGCGCGCCCGAAACGCCCTCGGGATGAGCGCGTAGGGCGGCGAGAATTTTGGCGTCGGTGGTCATTATTTTTTAGCCACAGATGGGCACAGATGAACACAGATAAAAAGGTAGTTGGAAAATCTGGGTTTCATCGGTGAGAATCGGCGGCGAAAGTTATTCTTCAAAATCCAAACCAATGTCCACCGCGCGAGCGGAATGGGTGATGGCACCGACGGAAATATAATCCACGCCGGTCTGCGCGATACCGCGCACGGTTTTGAGATTCACGCCGCCGCTGGCTTCGGTTTTTGCACGGCCACGAATAATTTTCACGGCCTGACGTAACTGGGCGTTGCTCATGTTATCCAGCAGAATGATGTCAGCCCCGGCGTCAACAGCTTGGGCAACTTGAGCCAACGTGTCGGCCTCGACTTCCACTTTCAGTTTAGGAAATTTCTGACGCGCGCGCGCCACGGCGGCGGCGATGGCGTTGGGCTTTTCATTCTGCAATGCGACGAGGTGATTGTCCTTGATCAACACCATGTCAAAGAGACCGATGCGATGATTTTTGCCGCCGCCGCATTTCACCGCATATTTTTCAAAGCGTCGCCAGCAGGGCGTCGTTTTACGAGTGTCGAGAATTTTGGCGCGAGTGCCTTTGACTAGATCAGAAAACTGCGCGGTAGCGGTGGCGACTCCGGAGAGGCGCTGAACAAAATTCAAGGCGACGCGCTCGGCACTCAAGATGGCGCGGGAGGAACCGGAAATTTTCAGCAAGGTCTGCCCAGCTTTGGCGCGTTGACCATCGCGAAAAATTACTTCGGTTTTGATTTTCGGCGCGAGTTGACGGAAGGCGAACCCGGCAAATTGAATGCCCGCCACGACGAGCGGTTCACGCGCGCGCATGAGGGCCACAGATTGAGACGCTGCCGGAACGGTGGCGAGCGTGGTGACATCGCCGCGACCCAAGTCTTCGGCGAGAGCGGCGTGAACGGCGCGGCGAATTTCAGCAGTGGTGAGTTCCACGCGCACAAGATGACGTTGAAGCGAAACGGGGAAAAGGAAAAAGGCGCGGCGGCGAACGAAATCAGCGCGTCAGCTCCAGTGCCAGAAATTCCGTGGCGAGCACATCCAGATGTTGCGCGATGTCTGTTTCATTGCGCACGGCTAGGGCGAACATCCAGCCGTCGTGGCGAGTGACGAAGCGAATCTGTCCCTGACTAAAACTCCAGTTGCTCCAGCGGGGCGCAAGCCCGGCACCCGCGATGACCGGGCGCGTGCCATCGAGTAAGCGCAGGATGCGCTCCATTTTATCAGCGGGACAACTTGCGTCGTTGCTGTGACAGAGAAATTTTCCATTCGCGCGCCGGAAGCCACAGGCGATGATGCCGGCGGTATTCGCCCGTTCCCCCAACCATTCTTTCAACGGATCTTTCATGCGGCGGGCGCGCTCCCCTGAGTGGCGCGAACAAAAACCAAGCGATCGGTGTTGGCTTGGCCGACGGCGCGGCCATCGGTTAATTGCATTTCTAAACGGTCAAAATCTCCGAGCGGGAGAATCTGCGTGAGCAACGCCGCTTGATTTGCAACGGTCAGCAGAAAAGTCATGCGGGCGTGGGCGTCCGGACAACCGGCATCGTAGATGGGTTCGCCTTTGCCGTTGCAGATCAAGGTTTCAACCACTTGCGCGACGGTTTCGCCGGAAGAAATGGTGAGCGTCTCGTCATTGATTTTGGCGGTGCCGGCGACTTTGCCAGCTTCCGCCGCCAGACGAGCTCGCATGGCTTCGGCGAGCAACATGTCCCACGGGGCGGTCAGCGTGCGTTGCGGTGGGGGCTCAAAGGGCACGAGTTCAAACGAGCCGCCGGGGAGCGCCAAAAGTTTTTCCAAGGCGCGTTCGCCGGTGAGATCGCCACCTGCGGCGTGGGTCAACTGACCGTCTTCAATGTAGATGCGGCCGAGGACGTGCTCATTGTAAATCTCGAGCACAGAGGAATTGCGCCCCAGACATTCCATTTGGATGACATCTTGCAAACCGACGCGGCGTTGTGAACCTTGAAATCCTTGCTGCGGCGCCCAATTCATCAGGTCGTCAAGCATCGCAAAAACGGATTTCATGCCTTCAGCGGATTGGGGCTTCTCGATGAATAATTCCGCTCCGTTGGCGAGGCATTGGCTGCGTTTTTCTTCGGTGGCGAGGCCAGTGAGAATGACTTTTTTTAACGTTGGATACCGCCGCGTCAGCACATTCAGAAATTGAATACCATCCAGCACGGGCATATTGACGTCCACCACGACGAGATCCACCCGGTGCTGATTGAGGAGCTCGAGGGCCGCGTCCACCGAGGTGGCAGTATGAATCGTCCAAGCCCCCTCGCTCACGGTCGCGAGGGCTTCTTGGACCATCTGCAAAAAGTCCGGTTCGTCATCCACAAACAGGACTTGGCGCGCTGACGGATTATCATTTTCAATGGCCACGATTCAAATTTGGGGGAAAGGGTTCACGAGCGCAATCTTCGTCAATTCAAGGCGGCCATCGCCGCTTGGGCAGCTTGACGCACGGAAAAATCGGCATCGCGCACCGCCGCCGATAGCACCGAGTCGGCGCTTTTTTCACGAAGCTTGCCCAGCGCCGTAGCGGCCGCGAGGCGGAAATCGCGGTCGCGATCGAATAATAATTCCGTAAGCACCGCTGCCACTGGATGCGGCGGGGCTTCAATGGCAGGCGCAGCGATCAGCCCGGGCGCCACGGCCTCATCGCCCAACGCGTTGATGTCAATCTTGAGCCGTTCCAAAAGTTTTTGGGCGCAATGCCGCACCCAATAATCCGGATGCCGCAAGGCGTTCTTGATTTTCGGCACGGCGAGGCGGGCGGCCTCGGTATTCTCCCAGTGCCGTTCAACTTTTTGCAAGGCGGCCGTGGCTGCGTTGCGAACCGAGCTTTCTTCGTCCAACAACGCCGTGACCAGCGAAAGCACGGCGCGTTTATTGCAAATGTTGCCCAAAGCATTGATGGCGGTTTCCCGCACATCGCGATCTGGATCGCGCGACAGATCACACAGTGGATCTACCGCCGAAGCTTCGCCGAGAAAACCTAAAACTTTGGCGGCGGATTGACGCACTTCCCACGACGTGTCTTTCAAGGCCTTGACCAAGGCGGGCACCGCGCGGGCACCGCCGCAACGATTCGCGGCTTCCACTGCCGCGCCGCGCACACTGGGGTTGGGGTCGGCGAGCAGTTTCTCGACTTCCACATAAGTCGCAGGGTCGGCCAGCCGTTCCAAAGTGCCCAAGGCCGCGATGCGCACTGCCGGACTGGCCTTCTTCAACGCTTCCAACATCGCGCGCAACACGCGCGGGTCGTTGATTTCGCCCAAGGCTTTGACGGCGGTGAATTGTTTGTTCGGCGGGCCATTGCGCAAGGTATCAAGCAACGGAGCGACTCCTTCTGGCCCCATGGCGATGAGCTGATGCAAACTGCCCATCGCAAGAATCTGCAATACACGCTGCGAATCTGTGCCGGGGCGCCAACCGAGCCGGTTCAAGCTGCGAGCCGCAATGGCACGCACCACGGGATCAGAATCACGGAGAAAGCCGACGAGATTATTGACAGCGAGCGGGTCGCCGAGTTGGCCAAGGGTCTCCGCAGCAGCGGCGCGCGCTAATGGCACCGTGTCTCGCAGCATCTGGATCAACGGTTCTACCGCGCGCCGGTCTTCAAATTTCATCAACGCCTTGGCAGCGGCACAGCGCACGGCGGCGTCTTTATCCTTCAACGCAAAAATCAATGGCCCGACCGCTTCCGGGTCATACGACTCCACAAGCTTCTCGACCACCGCCAAGCGATTTTTCGCGTTGCTGATGCGCAACTGTTGATACGTCCACCAGAGCATTTGTTCGGCAAGGAAATGGCGGCACGGAAGCCGGATTCCCCTTCTGATGTGAAAAATCTGGCTTAAATAGCCCCTGTTTGCCAGCAGTAAATCTTGCCGGAAATTGGCAAAAATCTATTTCCCTGACGCAGCTCTTTCGCCATTGTGAACGGATGGAAATGAAACAAGGATTTCTGTTCACCCTACTCTTAGCCAACTGGCTATTATCTACGACGGTTTATGCCACCATCACTTTGGAGGTGGATGCCGCCGCTGCGCCGCGCAATTTACTGCACGCCCAACTGCACATTCCCGCCGCGCCCGGCCAGCTGACGCTGGTTTATCCGCAATGGATTCCCGGTGAACATGGTCCCACCGGCCCGATCAACGGTTTGACCGGCCTTACGTTTTCCGCCAACGGACAGCCGCTGGAATGGCAGCGCGATGCCGAGGATATGTTTCGGTTTTACCTGACGGTGCCCGCCGGAGCACAAGCTGTGGATGTCTCGCTGGATTTTTTACTCGGCACCGGCGGCGGTTATTCGGCGGGCGGTTCGGCGAGCACCAAGCTGCTCGACCTCAGCTGGAATCAACTGCTGCTGTATCCGCAAACGACGAATGCGCTCCGAACGGAATTCGCTGCCTCGCTGAAATTACCCGCCGGTTGGAAATTTGGCACCGCCTTGGCCGGAGCTAAAATCGTTGGTGAAAAAATCAACTTCGCGCCCACCTCGCTGGAAACGCTCATTGATTCGCCCGTCATTGCCGGTGAGTTTTTCCGCACGGTCGAACTCACGCCCAACGAAAGCGTCGCCCACTCCCTGCACTTGGTGGCCGACACGGCGGCGGCGTTGGAGTTGAAAGCCGCCGACGAAGTTCGCTTCACCCGGCTGGTGCACGAAGCGAACGCGCTCTTCGGGGCGCACCATTATCGCGACTACCATTTTTTGGTGACGATGAGCGAGCACGTGACGCATTTCGGTCTCGAACATCACGCTTCTAGCGACAACCGCGTGGCCGAAAATTTTCTTACCGATGAAGACGCCCGAACCTCCTCCGCCGACCTCTTGCCGCACGAAATGGTGCATTCGTGGAACGGAAAATTCCGGCGCCCCACCGGGCTCGCCACGCCGGATTACCAACGGCCGATGCACGGTGAACTGCTCTGGGTTTACGAGGGCCTCACCGATTATCTCGGCAAAGTGCTCGCCGCCCGCAGCGGGCTGAACTCCACCACCAATTTTCAAACCTCCATCGCCCTCGTCGCCGCCATGCTCGATTATCGGGATGGCCGTTCGTGGCGTTCGCTCGCCGACACGACCGTCTCCGCACAATTACTCTACGGCGCCGGTGGCACCGGGGTCAGCCGGCGACGCGCCGTGGATTTTTATCCCGAAGGCGACCTCCTCTGGCTGGAAGTGGACACCATCATTCGCCAACAAACCCACGGCCAAAAAACCCTCGATGATTTCTGCAAAAAATTCCACGGCGGCAACAGCGGCGCGCCGCAAGTCGTGCCTTACGACCTCGCGGAAGTGCTCCAGACGCTGCACGACGTCGCGCCCTACGACTGGAAACATTTCATCCAACAGCGCGTTTACGCCATCAATCCGCGCGCCCCGTTGGGCGGGATCACTAATAGCGGCTGGCGACTCACCTACACGAATGAACTGCCCGCGTTCCTGAAAATCCGCGAAGGCCAGCGCAAGTTCACCGATGTGAGCTACTCCCTCGGCTTCTCGCTGAGCCCCGATGGCGGGATTGGCGATATCTTGCCCCGCTCGCCCGCTGACCGCACCGGCATGGTGCAAGGCATGAAACTCATCGCCGTGAACGGCCAAAGCTGGTCAGCGAAAAACTTGCGCGACGCCCTCAAAACCGCCGTCACGAATAGCGCTCCCCTCGAACTGCTCACGCTCAAAGATGACTTTTACCAGACTTTCAAAGTGGATTACCACAGCGGCGAAAAATATCCCGTGCTGGAACGCGACCTGACCAAACCCGATCTGCTGGCGGAAATTCTCCAGCCGCGCACGCCGGAACTGACGACCAATTCGCCGGCGAAAAAATAATCGTATGGCTGCCGCCGATAAATCCGAAGTCACCGCCGCGCTCGACACCGGCACCTTCAACGAAGTGCAGTTGTTGCTCGCCGAGAAACGCACGTCGCTCTCCGCCATGCGCACGGGCATCGCGGTGTTTGCCTTTCCGCTATCCGTCTTGAGCGTGCTCATCGCCACCTCCAAGTCTTACGAAGTCCACGCCGTCATGCACTGGCTGGTGCCGTTGCTGCTGCTCAATATCGGGCTGGTCGCCCTCGGAATTTATCTCGTCACTCGCGCCGTCATGCGCATCCACCGTTACGACCGGCTGCTGGATGAATTGAAACGCAAAAACAAGCGGCTGGCGGAATTATTATATTAAAAACAATACGTGGCCTGTATGCAGCGAGCACCGTAGAAGCGACATATCACGGACATGGCAACCAATGACGCCGGAGTGTTGGTGCTGGTGAATTGAGGTAGCAGCGGACGTGAGTCCGCTCATTCTAATTTTGGAGCGCCAAAAATTAATTTGAGCTGAGCTCACGCCGGCTGCTACTCAAAGAGATCCATGTTACATTTCACTTCACCTTGGTGAATTGATACAGCACCACGCCGTGCGCCGGAATCGTCAGCGGCAAGGCAGCGGTGGCCACCTTGATTTTCGCCACCTCTTTTTGACGCCACAAATCACGCACGGTTTGCTTGCCGCTCAAGCCCAGTGGCGCGAAGTCCTTGAAAGAAATTTCCACTGGCTTCACGCTCCGATTGAAAAAGCCCACGGCGCGACTGCCATCCGCCAGTTCTTTGACGTAAACCCAGACGTCGCCTTGCTTGAGGACGCACACGGCTTGCTTGCCCAAGGCGTCTTGATCCACAGCCAGCACTTCATCGTTGCTCAACAGGTTCAACGTGAAGTCGTCAAATTTTTCCATGTCGCAACCGATCAACAGCGGCGAGGCCAGCAAGCACCACAGGCTGATGTGGGTGTATTGCTCGTCCACACTCAAGCGCGTGGGATGCGTCCGGCCCCAGCCGACTTCGCCCACGATGAGCATGTCGGGGTCATTCCAATTGCCCGGCTTGGCGAACGGCGCGGCTTGATCCTGCCGGAAACCGATGGTGCTCATGCTGCGCCAGGTGTCGGTGATGTCGCCGGTGGTGCGCCAGCAATTGCCCGCGACGGAATCGCCCCATTTCCAAACGTCGGCCATGCCGTATTGGCAGAGGCTGTAAACGATGTCGCGGTTTTGCTCGCGCAGGAATTTGCCCATGACGGCATAGGGATAAATCGCGCCGGCTTGATTCGTGGCCGTCTTGCCCCAGAGCGGAATATTTTTCGCCGACGGATCGCCGCCGCTGGCAATTTCACCGTAGCTGCACCAATCGTATTTCAGATAGTCAAAACCCCATTTCGCATACGTCTGCGCATCCTGCCGCTCATATTGCCAGCTCCCGGCGCAACCGCCGCAGGTCCACGGGCCAGGCGAAGAATACAGACCGATCTTGAGCCCAAGGCCGTGGACATAATCCGCTAAACCTTTCATGTCGGGGAAACGGGAATTGGGCTGAATCTCGCCGGTGGGTAAACGCGTGGGGCCTTGCAACGTCGCATCTTTGGAATCGCGATGATTCTGCCAGAAATCGTCCACGTTGATGTAAGTCCAGCCGTGATTGATGAGGCCGCTCTTCACCAGTGCGTTCGCCGCCTGTTTCACCCGTTCCGCCGTCACTTCGCCCGCAAAGCAATTCCAACTGTTCCAGCCCATCGGCGGCGTCAGCGCAATTGTGTCGCCGCACACGATGCGAAATTTTTTCTTCGCCGTGCCCAGTTTGTTTTTCGCAACCAGTGTGACGGTGAACTCGCCCGATTTTTCCAACGCACCCGTGATCTGTCCGGTCTGGGCGTCCAGCTTCAAACCGCGCGGCAATTTTTGGACCGCGAACGTCATCGGCCGATTACCCGTCGCCGGAATCGTGAACAGAAACGGCGAGCCGGGGCGCACGCCAAAGACGCTGGCACCATTGATGCGCGGCGTAGCCGGAGCCGCCGGCGTGAGAATGTAAGGCGCTACCGGCGGGAGCAAGGGTTCGCCACTGGTGACAAACGTTTTGGTGCTGGCGGTCTCGAATTTCGCATCCGCCCAGTCCGCATGATCGTAATCAATGCTGTCATCGCCATCGCCAACTTTTAGCACCAGCGCTTTCACCCCCGTCAAATCAACCTCGCAGACCGACGCCGCTTCGCCGGCCCGCTTCACCCCGCTTTTCCAGAGCGGCTTCCCGTCGCCGATCACAAAAAATTCCACCGATGAAGCGGGATTTTTTTTGACCTCATCATCCACCCCGACGCTGGCGGAAAAGCTTTTGGCCGCGCCGTCGAGTTTGATGTTCAAGACACTCTCCGCATGCGTGCCAAAGCCGCGCTTGAAAACTTTGCCATCAAGCGTCAGCGGATTGCCGTCCACGGTTTTATTTTTTTGCGGAGTCCCCCAGCCCTGAATGGCGGCACGGACATCCAGTTGATCCAACCAGACCGTTTCGGCGCTGGTCGGGCTGGGAAGAAGCGCGGCCAGCGAAAGGCCCAACGCAAATAGAAGGCGTGAATTCATCCGCTGATTTTGCCGTGCGAGAAAAAAAAGTGTCAAGCTCGCCCACAAGGTATTTTGTGGTAGTCTGCGCCCATGACGACGCTACTGATCGCCACGCGCAACGCCCACAAGGTCGGAGAGATCCAAGCCATTCTGGGCAACGATTTCCGCTGCCTCACCCTGAAAGATTTTCCCGACGCGCCCCCCGTCATCGAAGACGCCGAGACCTTCGTCGGCAATGCGCTGAAGAAAGCGGATTCGTTGGCGAACTGGCTGGCAGACAATTCAAAACTTAAAACTCAAAACTTAAAATTAGATTTCGTCCTCGCCGATGATTCCGGTCTGGAAGTGGATGCGCTGCACGGTGCGCCCGGCGTGCACTCCGCGCGGTTTGCCGCGTTGAACAAAGCCGAAAACTCCGCCGATGCCGACAACAACGCCAAGCTGATGCGTCTGCTGAAAGACGTGTCGCCGGAAAATCGCACCGCGCGGTTCCGCTGCGTGATCGCCTTGGTGCCGGTGCCGGAACACCGGATTGAAAACGCCTCGCCGGTGTGTTTTGCCGATGAATTTCCCACACAGATTTTCGACGGTGCCTGCGAAGGGATGATCCAACTTTCCGCCAGTGGCGCCAAAGGCTTTGGCTACGACCCGCTATTCGTGCCGAACGGATTTACGCAGTCGTTTGCGGAACTAGGTGAAGACGTAAAAAATCAAATCAGCCACCGCGCGAAGGCGCTGGCAAAACTAAAAATATTTTTTAACCACCAAGACACCAAGACACAAAGTTAGGGAAATTTTCTTGGTGCCTTGGTGTCTTGGTGGTTAGGAATCACTTCAACAGACTACCGATCTTGAGTTTCTTCCGCAGCTTACCATTGTCGGCGCACATGCGGAGTTTGCCGTTCGGGCCGGGCACAGTGTAAAACTCGCCACCGGCATTTTCCACGAGCAGCGAGCCCGCCGCGACATCCCAGAGATTGATGGTGCGCTCGATATAAGCATCCAAACGTCCGCTTGCGACATAGACCAACTCCAACGCGGCGCTCCCCATGATGCGAATTTTTTTGGCTTGTTTGGAGATGCGGATGAGGTGCGGCAAACTCTTTTCCAGATTATCGCGGCTCTTGGAAAAACCCATGGCGATGATGCAATCGCTCAATTCGGTGCGGTTGCTCACGCGGATAATTTTTCCGTTCAAGCGCGTGGGCTGGCCCTTGGTCGTGGTCCATAGTTCATCGGTGAATGGATCGTAGATGACGCCAACGACGGATTTATTGCGATGTTCCAGCGCGATGGAAACGCAGGCGTGCGGCAATCCGTAAAAGTAATTCACGGTGCCATCAATCGGGTCGATGACCCAACGATATTCCGCGGTGGTGTCGCCGGTAGAACCCTCTTCGCCCAACACGGGCACTTGCGGGAAGGCTTTGGCCAACGTTTTTTCGATGAGCGCCTGGCACTGCACATCGAGTTCCAACTTGATGTCGTGGGCTTCGGCAGAATTCACACGTTTGGCTTTGTGCCAATTGGCGTGCATCACGCGTCCGGCGGCGCGCGCGGCCTTCACGGCGGCGGCGAGGGCAGAGTTCAACAAGATAGGCTTCATCAAAAAATTACGGAATGACTTCGCTGCGACCTTTTAGCAAGGCGTCTTGTTCGCCGCGTTTGGCTTCGAGCAGATCTTTCTCGGCGGATTCCAGCACGTGCAACAAATCAGCGGCTTCAAGCAAGCGCGGCGAAGTCACGAACGTAGCGCCGGCTTTGTAGAGTTCGGGAATGTCGGAGAGCAATTCGGCGTGGACGATGATCTTGCCGTGAGGATTTAATTCGCGAAGCTGGCGGAGAATTTTCAGATTATTCGCGCCTTTCAACACCATGTTGGGCAGCGAACAGATGACGACTTCGGCATGTGAAACGCCGGCGTGATGGAGAACATCCCGCGCCGTGATGTCGCCGTAAACCGCGTGGACATTGCGGGCTTTGAGTTTTTCGTGCACGACCGGATTGAAATCAATGACGACGATTTCGGGAATCAAATCCGGGCGGTTGCGCTCAATTTCCGCCAGCAATGAACTAGCCGTCCACGAAAAACCGAGCAGACAGATGCGGCGGGATTTGACGTTCGTTTGCGTGAGAAACGTCGTGTGGTCGAGATCGTGCAAACCGATTTTCCCAAGGAGCGGCGCGGTTTTTCGCAACAAGGAATCATTCCCCAGAATCGCGTAAGTGGAACCGACGGCGAGGAAAGCGAACGCGAAGGCCGCGATGCCTATGGTGTTGGCCGAAACGTCGCCCGCATTTTTACCGAGCGTCAGCACCACCAAGGAGAGTTCGCTCATTTGGCAAAGATTAATCGCGGGCAGCAGACTCACGCGATAGCCCTGTCGCATCTTGTAAAGCACCGGAAAGACGGTGGCGAGACGGCTAACGATGAGCACGAGGCAGAGAAATAACGCCCACAAAATGTAAGCCACCGTGGGCATCGGAATGATCATGCCCAAGCCCACGAAGAACAGCGTGACGAAGAAATCGCGCAGACTGGTGACTTTGGCCACCACGTCCAACGTGTAGGGAAACGTGGAGATCATCACGCCCGCGATGAGGGCGCCCATGGCAGAGGACAATTTCAACCAATCCGCAAAACCAGCCATCGCGAAACACCAAGCAAGCGCACCGACCAGCACCAGTTCCGGCAGCCGCGCGATGAAACGGAAAACGTGCGGCAGCACAAACCGGCTCGCCAGAAACGCCACCGATAACAGCAAAATAACGTGTCCCACCGCCACCAACATCACGTTCACCGTGGGATGTTTCAGGTTCGGCTGCACGGCGAGAAAGAGAATCGTGGCGATGTCTTGCAAGACCAGCACGCCCAGCGTGACGCGGCCCACGAGCGTTTCCAACTCGCGTTTGTCGTAAAGAATTTTGACGATGATGACTGTGCTGCTCATCGCTGCCGCGACCGC
Source organism: uncultured Verrucomicrobia subdivision 3 bacterium (assembly GCA_903911825.1). Classification (GTDB taxonomy): domain Bacteria; phylum Verrucomicrobiota; class Verrucomicrobiia; order Limisphaerales; family UBA11358; genus UBA11358. Next base: position 1,473 of record CAIWFB010000211.1, on the reverse strand, counting down.
AAGATAAAGCGCTTCCAGATTATTTACCGCCGGCCCGAGGAAACCAAACGCCACCCAACCGATGATCAAGCAGCCGAGAATTTGTGCACTGGCGGAAAGTGTGATGACACGACCGGCGCTCAACATTTTCTTCAAGTCGATCTCCAGCCCGATCATGAACAGCAGCAACGAGAGTCCGATTTCTGAAATGGTGGTGATGGAATGTTCGTCTTTGACCCAAGCAAAACCATTCGGGCCAACGGCAAAGCCCGCGACGAGATAGGCGAGGAGCAGCGGTTGCCGGGCGACTTGCGAAATCACGGCCACGACCCACGCTGCAATGATGCAGATGGCGATATCGGTGACGAGGCTGTGATGCTCCATGACGGCAGGAAAATTAACCCAGCAAACAAATTAGGAAAGCAGGAATTGCAGGAAACGAAACGTGACCACACCTCAAGTGTCCACTGCGCAGGTAGGGGCAGTCGCCCTGCGACTGCCTCTACCAAAGTTTAACTAACCCAACACTTCCAACGACGCCTGCGTGTGCGCCAGCTTCGCGCGCCAATCCACCAGCCGCGCTTCGTGTTCCGCCAAAACGGCGGGTGGGACTTTGGTGGTGAAGTTCGGGTTCGCCAGCTTCTGTTCCACCTTCACAATTTCGGATTGAATCTTTTCAACCTCTTTGCCGAGGCGGATTTTTTCGGCGGCGACATCAATCAAGCCTTCAAGCGGCAGGAATAATTCTCCCAGCGGCGACGCGACGACCGGCGTGCCTTTTGGCGGCTGATAGGCGTCGTTCACTTCGAGCGATTCCGCGTTGAGCAAGAGCTTGATGACTTCTGCGTCGTGCGGCATCAAATGTTGCGCGGGCTTGAAGACGTATTTCACCTTCTTCGCGGCCTGAATATTTCCGGCGCGGCGTAGGTCGCGACCGTTGCGGACGAGTTCGTATTTCGTATCCGTCATTTCGACGTAGCAATCGTCGAGACCATAGTGGCCTTTGAAATCGTCGTCGAACGGCAGCGGCCACGGGGCGTTCATGATGGTCTTGCCACCTTGATTGTCCGGCATGTCGGTGGCGTAACCCATCCCGTTCCAGAGTTCTTCCGTGATGAACGGCACGAACGGATGGAACAAACGGATCGTGTGCGAGAGCACAAAATCAATCACGGCAATTGTGTTGGCTTTGCGCGCTTCGACTTCCGGGCTAAGTGCGACGACGTCAATCGGCGCTTCACCGGGCGCGGCTTCGGCGGGCGGGCGCGGCAGCGACGCTTTGCTCGCCTCCACATACCAATCGCAATACTCGCTCCAGAAAAATTTGTAGAGCGCGGCGGTGGCTTCGCTGAATTTATATTCGTTCAGCGCAATCGTGACTTCGCGGATCGCGGCGTCGAGCTTGAGCAGAATCCATTTGTCATCCGGTGTGAGAAACGTGCGTTCGATTTCGCCCTGCACCTCGCCGCCTTGCATCTGGCGGAAACGGCAGGC
>CAIWFB010000210.1 GCA_903911825.1 uncultured Verrucomicrobia subdivision 3 bacterium | reverse complement strand
CTTCATGCCGATGCGCGGGTCCACGAACCCGAGGCTCTGCTTGATGTTGAGAATCTCCTTCATCTGCGGGCCGGTGAACGTGTTGATCGGCTTGCCGAGCTGGCCGGCCACGACGATGGTGCGGCAGTAGGCCTCGATGATCTCCATGCGCCAGTAGGCTTCCTCGATGTTGTTATGGCTCCAAGTCACGACGCCGTGATTTGCCATGAGGATGGTGTTGTAATCGTCGGTCATGTCCGCGACGAGCTTGCCCATTTCCGGCGAACCGGGCGTGCGATACGGCGCGACGCCAACGGAACAAAACACTTCATACTCCGGCAACATGCAGGTGGGCGGAGCCTGACCGACAACCGCGAACGCCGTGGCGTAGGGCGGATGACAATGGCACGTCGCGACAGCTTTGGGCTGCTTCTTCATCATCTGCAAATGCATCAGGATCTCGCTGGTGCGCTTTTTTGTGCCGCAAATCTGATTGCCCTCAAAATCCACGAGGCACATATCCGACGGCTTCAACGAGCCTTTGCTTACAAGTGTCGGTGTGCAGATGGCGATGTCTTCGCCGACGCGAATGGCCATGTTGCCGCCGTTGCCGTCCACGTAAGCTCGCTTCCAGAGGCGATGCCCCATTTCGCAAATCTGCTCTTTCAAGCTGTGCGCATAAGGCGAGGCGAAAAACGCATCGAGTTCCGCTTTGGACGACTTAGAGTTGAGTTTCTTGGTCGGCGGCGACAATTTGTCACTGCTGGGCGAGGCGACGGCGTTGCCGGTGGCGATGGCCCGGGCACCATTGGTCTCGATATCCTGCAACAGCTCACGCGCGGACGGCGTGACGATGGCGTCGGCAGGAATATTGACGCCCTGGCCGCTGCGGATCATTTCCTGAATGTCACGGACACTGATAACTTGGCTCATAATAATTTATTAAAATTTAACCCTTCCACGGGCTGTAAAACATTTCGTCCACCAACGCGCAATTGAGCGCATCAATTGGCGGCGACACCTCGAACGGCTGCGCCGCTTCCGCGCCCTCTTCGTAGCCGATCACATCACCCACGCCGCCGCCGATGTCGTCATAGACAACCAGACTTGGGTCGGTGCCCATGCTCGGCTTAGCGTTAATGCCTTTGGCGAACTGCTCACGGTTGAACGGGCTCACCACTAGAAAACGTCCGCCCTTCAGCAAATCAACTGACTTGCTCAGCGTGACGCGACCGATGACGGTTCCCAATTTCAAATTCTCACCCCCGGTTCATGTTCGTCCACGATGCCGGTGACGAGCCAGCGCACGGGACTTTTGTCCACACCCACGGCTTTGCGTGCCGCTTTGCCGTCCGACGAAATCACCACCTGCTGGTGCATGCCCGCGCCGTGCGAATCAATCGCGATGACCGGTGCGCCTTCAGGCTCGCCACTTTTGCCGATCGGTTGGCAGATCACCAGACGCCACGCATCGAAACTCGGATGTTTCCGAGTCGCAACAATGTTGCCTTCGACACGTGCAAGTAACATGGCTTAATAGATCCGCAGATTATCCACCATCACGCAGCGGCGGACGCGCGTGAATGTGCGGGGATTGGTGATGCCTTCGCCTGTAGGCGTGGCAATCGAGAAACTCAAATACCCTTCGCCGCCAAGTCCAAGTCCAGTTGCGGACGAACCATTCTTCACGAACAGGGTTGTATCCATCGCGCGCGCCATCTCGGTGATATTTTCAATGTCGTGCGAGTGAATGATAGCTGTGTGTTTGTAATTGTGTTCGGATTGCAGCGAACGTTCGATGCCTTCCGCGACGCTCTTCACGCGCACGATCGGGATCATGGGCATCATCTGTTCTTCCTGCACGAACGGATGCATCGCGTCGGTTTCGCCAAACAGCAATTGCGTGCCGGACGGAATATTGATACCCGCCGCCTGCGCCAGCACGGAGGGGTCCTTGCCGATGAAATCTTTGTTGGTGTGAGCTTGCGCACAACCGCCGCCTTGACCGGGCGTGATTGTGAAAGCGGCTTTGGTCAAATTTTCCACCTGCGACGAATTCAATTTCACCGCGCCGTTTTCGGAAAGTTTCTGCATCAACTTGTCGGCGACCTGATCGAGCACGAACACCTGTTTTTCGCCGATGCACAACAGATTGTTGTCGAATGAAGCGCCCGCAATGATCGCCTTCGCTGCGCGGTTCGCACAGCACGTATCGTCAACAAACACGGGCGGGTTTCCCGGTCCTGCACAAATCGCACGTTTGCCGGTGAGCATCGCGGCCTTCACGACCATCGGTCCACCAGTGACGAGCAGCAGTCGCGTGTTTTCGTTTTTGCAAAGCGCGTTGAAAGAATCCAGCGACGGTTTCTCGATGATGCACGCGATGTTTTCGATTCCCGTTTCGCGATAAATCGCTTCGTTGTAAGCGCGCACGGCAATCGCCGCGCAACGCGCTGCGCTCGGATGCGCGTTGAACACGACGGAATTTCCCGCCGCGCAAATGTTCACGATGTTTCCGCTCAACGTGGGAATGGAATGGGTGCTGGGCGTGATCGCACCGACGACACCGAATGGAGTGAATTCTTCCAGGGTGATGCCGTGATCGCCGCTACGCGCATCGGGGCGGAGCCAATCAACACCGGGCACGAGCTTGATGATCTGCAGCTTCGCAATCTTGTGATCGAGGCGGCCAATCTTCGTTTCGTCAAGTTCAAGCTTGCCCCAAGCCTCGGCATTTTTCTCGGCGAGCGTCTTGACGATTTCCTCAATCTTGCGTCGCGCTGCGATGCCTCCCTGCTTGAGTTGCAAAAACGATTCCTGCGCGGCCGCACACGCTTCTTCCGCCGTGGCGAACACGCCAAATTTGCCGCGTAACGCGGGCGCGGAGGTGGCTTTTTTGGTGCCGCAGCCGCAAGATTCTGACTTCGGTGCAGGCGCAGGCGGTGCAGGGGATGGCTTAGCGACCGCAGTGGCAGTGCCGCCCAATTTACCGAGCACCTCGGCGACCACGTCACGAATCAAATTTTCATTCACGGCACTCATAGTTCAATCAACGGATTTTTGCGCTGAAGATTTCTTTGCCAAACACATCCACGCTGTCCACCAAGCCGATGACGACGGCGTCAATCGGGCATTCTTTCATACCGGGCGCGAGGCGGGCGCTGCTGCCCTGGCAGAACAAAACCATTTCGCCTTCGCCGGCACCGAGGGCGTCGACGGCCACGATCGTGTTCGCGCCCGGACGAAATTTCGTCGGGTCTTTTTCGTCCACGAGTTGCGGGCGGAGCAGCAAGAGTTTGCGACCCGACATGTTCGGATCTTTCTTGGTGGCGACCACCTGGCCTTCGACTTTGGCGAGGAACATAAATTTAGGAG
>CAIWFB010000209.1 GCA_903911825.1 uncultured Verrucomicrobia subdivision 3 bacterium | reverse complement strand
GCGGTGTTATACCGCATTCCGTTTTATGCCGCATGGTTGGAGATTCGTCTTGGTTTTCCTTTGAAGAACAGCCTTCCGATACGGCATAAAACGGTGGATTTGTCACAGCCCTTTGAGATAGCTCAACAGTTGATCGTCAGGTCGGTATCGTCCCGGCTTGCTCTGCATCGGATTCATTTTGTCGAGGATGGCCTCCTTCAACCGGATGTCCGCGTCTAAATAAATCTGTGTTGTGTCCAGCGACTCATGACCGAGCCAGATGGCAATGAGCGCCCGATCAACCCCGGCCTGGAGCAACTCCATCGCTGCGGTATGGCGCAACACATGGGGTGTCACACGCTTTTTCGCAAGCGACGGGAACGCACGTTGTGCGGCTGCGACGTGTTTGGCGAGGGCGTGTTGCACCGCATCCGCACTGAGTTGCCCGCCGCTGCTGCTGGGAAAGAGGAAGCGTGATTCGTCATCGCCCTGTTCTTTGATCCAAGCTTTCAGCACAGCCACGGTTGGTTTTGCCAGTGGTGTGCATCGTTCTTTTCGTCCCTTGCCCTCGCAGCGGACATACGCGCCGGGACCGAGCACCACGTCTCTTTGTCGCAACCCGGTAATCTCGGAGACCCGCAGCCCGGTTTGCACGGCGACCAACAGCAGGGCGTGGTTGCGCCGTCCTATCCATGTGGATTTATCCACACTGCCAAGAACAGCTTCCACTTCTGGCCGGGTGAGATAATTCACAAGCCGCCGCGTGAGCCGCTTATACGGGATCGCCAGCACCCGCTGGATTGAACCCGCGTGCTGCGGGGCTTCCAGCGCGGCGTAATGGTAAAAGGAGCGCAGTGATGCAAGCCGCGCATTGCGACTGCGTGCGCCATTGCACCGGCTCGATTCCAGGTCATCCAAAAACTCCGCAATGAAGGGTGCGTCAAGTTGCGCCACTGATAGTTTTGATGGAGGAGTGCGCAGCCGTTTCTGAGCGTATGCCGCGAGCAATCGGAACGTCTGCGCGTAGGCTGAGATGGTGTGTGCGCTCGCCTTGCGTTGCGCAATCAGCCGTTTTGAAAAAAACGACTGGCACAATGGAGAGAAGTCGGGGGCTGGTTTCATCGGACGACTCCTTTCCACCGGGTTTCAATAAGTTTGCTGGCAGCCGTTATCAACTCCGGCGTGCTGCCCAAATACCAATACGTCCCGCTCACATTCACATGCCCAAGATACGTGGATAACACAGGCATACGGCGGCTGACCTGCTCACCATTCCGATACCACCGCAGCAGCGTTTCAATGGCGAAGCGATGCCGGAAGTCGTGCAGCCGTGGGCCATGCCGCTCGCCCGGTTTGCGGATGGTGATTTGCCGCGATAGCTCACGGAAGACCCGGCTCAGATTCGTTTTTTCCAGTTTGGTGCCACGGCTCGTCACCAAGAAGGTGGACACGTTGCGCCCTGTAAAGATTTTGTCGCGGAGTTTGGCGTAATCGCGCAGCACCGCCAGTGTGGACGGGTGCAGCGGAACCAGACGCGATTTTCCAAACTTCGCGCCACGGATCGTGAGGACTCCCGTTGACCAGTCCACGTCCTGTGGTTGGAGATTGATGGCCTCTCCCAGCCTCATGCCGCTTACCGCCAGCAACCCGAAGAGGCAGTAGTAAGTATGGGGCTGCAACTCGTGCGGAGATTCCATTTTCAGCGCCGCTTCGAGAAGGCGATGGATTTCGTCCTCGGAGTAGAGATAGGGTCGCGCCCGCCGGGATCGGAACTTCAGCAGCCCGACCGGAGGGATTTCAGTCCTGGGATCAGCGCCGATGCGATAACGCGCAAAGCCACGAATGATGATTAGCCGCCGCGACCACGAGACAGGTTTTTCGTTCTGGCGTTGTGTGGCATACTCGACCGCAAGCTTGTTGGTGATGTGTGACACTCCATTCTCCTTCAAAAATGAAACAAATTCGTGCAGGCACTCCCCGTATTCCTTGAGTTTGAACCCGAGGCCACGACGAAGTGCGAGGTAGTCCTTAACGGCCTGATGCAGTGGTTTCATCGGACACCTCCCGGCCAGGGCAGGGCCAGCGTTTTCAATGCGTTGAGGTCAACCTTGGCATAGATCGCCGTAGTGTCGGGACTTTTGTGGCGGAGCACTTCCCCAATCTCATCAAGCGATGCCCCCTTGCGCAGCATGTCTGTCGCCAGACTGTGGCGCAGCAGATGCGCCCCCTTTCGAGCCGACACCACTTCTGCCCTCGTGAGAGCGCGTTTTACGATGCTCGCTACAGCAGCGCCACCGTTGAACCCGCCGATGGGAGCATAATCACGGATGAACACACGACGGCAGGCGCATCGCGGGCGGTCACGCCGCAGATAATGCGCCATGACTCGCGCAACATCCGCAGGCAGCGGCAACTGCGCCCATTTTCCGCCTTTCCCGCACACCGTAATTCGTGCGTTTTCCCAATCAATATCTTCGAGGTTGAGCCGGGCAACTTCGCCCGCCCGCAAACCGAGCCGCGCGAGCAAAAGCAGGATTGCGTAATCACGTCGCCCCAATGCCGTGCCTCGGTCGCAATGGCGCAACACTTGCCGCACTTGCTCTGGCGACAAGTGTTTCGGGACCGTCGAGAACGACCAGCGCGCCACGGTGGGAACAGCCAGCGAGAGATCACCATTGATCAAACCTTTGTAATGCAGGTAACGCAAAAATGACCTCATTGCAGCCAGCAGGCTTTTCGCTTCTGCCGGGCTGCCCTGTTGGACGTGCCGCCGCACAAACTCGGTCACATCAGGTGCGGACAGGTTGGATGGATTGAAGTGAGCGCGATCAAACCTCTCGGACAAAAACCTGCTGACGAAACGCCGATGCCAAACAACTGTTTTGCAGGATAGATTTCGTTCCCGCAAAAGAAAGCGCTCATAAGCGCACGTCAACTGCTCGGAAGGACTCGGACGCGCCGGGATAGTTGCCGGCATCGCTCCCATCTGGCGCAGCATCGCCGTCAATCGCCTCAATGTTGACCATCCGGCATTTTTCGCATAACCGCGCCTGACCGCACGCTGCAAAGACTTGCAAGTGGCGGCTTCATTCAAGTCCCGCACTCCGCGCCCCGTTCGCTTCAACCAGCGACCAAATATTTTAAGGGCATAAGTCTGTTCGTAGATTGACCCGACAGCATACCCCTGTTCTTTAATCTGGGTAAGGTAAGAATTGATGTATGGAGACAGCGGCCCGAAAGAGCCGCCCGATGGGATGGATTTTAACTTTGTCATCCCAAGATACCTACAGCCATCCCCTCAATCCCTCCCACTTTTTATGCCGCACCAGACATATTCAAACAGGGCTTTTTAGAGGCAAATCCCGATCCCATGCAACATAAAACTGGATGCGGCATAACGCCGCTCGGATGATTGTGCAAAAGAATAATGCCCGCCGCATTCGCCACAATCGCCGCCCGAAACACTTCGCGCGGATGCACCAGCAACGTGTCCAGCGTGCCGTGAGAAATTTCCTCGGTGCGAATCAATTTCTTCCGCGTGTTCAGCAGCAACACTTGAAACGCTTCCACATTCAGCAACCGATTCGTCTCGCGCATGAAACTCACCACGGTTGCCGGATTATCCAGCACCGGCGATTCCTCGCGCCGTTCCTGCTCCATGCGCCGCGCTAGTGCAAACGCCGCCACCAAGGTCGCCGCCTTGTCCGGACCGACGCCGGAAATTTGTTTCAATTCATCCACCGAGGCCAGCGCCAGCGCGTTTAGCGAACCAAATTTCCGCAAAATATTTTGAGCGACCTGCACGACGTTCGCGCCCTGCAAACCCGTGCGCAGCAAAATCGCGATCAACTCCGCGTGGGTCAACGCATCGGGTCCCCGCGCCACCAAGCGCTCACGCGGACGCTCGCTCGAAGGCTGATCTTTGAGACGGAAAGATTCGCTCATGAAATTTTAGCGCGGACGCACCTTGATGTTGCGAAATGAAACCGAGCCGTGATCGCCTTGCAACGCTAGATAACCCGACGACGATTTCGCAAACAGCGGCATTTTGGCGAACTTCGTCTGCGCCACGCGCGCATTAAAATCATCGCTGCCGATGACGTATTCAAAATACCGCACGCCGTTGATCTCGTGAAAACACTTCTCCGGCGTCACGACGAGACGAACGTGATTCCATTCGCCCGCCGGTTTCGTGGCATCCAACGTTAAACCAGTTTTCGGATCCGTCGGCGGTTGATACAGCGCATACAGCCAGCCACAGCGTTGCTTATCCGCAGCTTTGGCGTTGTCCTCCAATTGAAACTCCGGCCCCGTCGCCCACACTGCGCCGCCTTCGTTTGTGACGTGAAAAATGATGCCGCTATTGCCGCCCTCAGAAATGTTGTAATCCAACTCCAACTCAAACGCACCAAACTGCTCGGTTGTCACCAAGTCACCGGCATTGTGTGGATCGACACAAACCAGCGCACCATCTTTGATCTGCCAGCCCGCGCGCACCGTGTTCTTTTTGAAATTATGCCAGCCCGTCAACGTCGTGCCATCGAAGAGCAGTTTCCAACCCGCCGCCACTTCCGCCTTGGTCAGCGAGTTTGGTTCAGCTTTTTCCAGAGCGGTGGTCTGGCAGGAAACCGTTTGCATCACGGCGAGGAGCGTGCAACCCAAAGCAAGGAGACGGAGTATTTTCATGGCGGAAATCTACCGGTCCGCCCGGGCCATGACGAGCACAACCAACCAACGGCAGCGGCTTAATTAGTTTCTGTTCCCTGCTTCAACGGTGCGATAGAAGCGTTGAGCAAAAGCGTCGGGATTCGCCTCCACGAAAACGAACGGCGCGGTGTTGGTGACAACCGCCGCCCACTCGCG
>CAIWFB010000208.1 GCA_903911825.1 uncultured Verrucomicrobia subdivision 3 bacterium | reverse complement strand
GGTGCGGCTCATAATGATTTCATTTTCTCCGTCATTGCCGAGGAGGAAGGATTCGTTGGCTCCATTGTGGTGCTAACGCTGTATGCGGTGGTTCTCTTCTCTGGATTGAGAATCGCCGGCCAGGCGCGCGATCGTCTTGGCAAACTCGTGGCGGTGGGCGTTGTGACGCTCCTGTTCAGCCACGTTTTCATCAATATCGGCATGAACATTCGCATCGTCCCGGTGACGGGCATCCCACTGCCGCTGCTATCATATGGCGGATCTTCAGTGCTATGCTCGTTGATCGCGCTGGGCCTGATGCAAAACATACACATCCATCGAAAAGGATACTGAAACATGAGCACCAATAACTTCTCACGGCGTCGCCGTGGAATGCGCTTCAAGCCCAAAGGTGGCCTGACGCCCGCTCAACAAAAACCTGACCGCGAGGCCGTCGAAGCCCGCGCTGACGTGGTGACGGAACAAGGCGGCGCTGACCGCTTGTTCGAAAAACGCCACGCCAATGAAATCGAACGCGCCGAAAATATCGCCGCTGGTTTGCCGCCCGAGGGCGCCACGCCCGCCGCTGAAACCGTCGCGCCGCACACCCATGAGCATCCGCCCGTAGCCGCCGCGACTGTCGCGGAGGAAAAGTTCGAGCCGGTGAAGATTCCCGAGCAACCGAAAGGTTTCATCGAAGCCATCAAGGATGCCGCCGCCAACCTCGTTAAAAAGGTGCAGCGCCTCATCCGTCCCGAAAAGAAAATCCACAAGGAAGTCATCATCAATGCCGAGACGCTCGAAACGCGCGTCGCGGTCACTGAAGATGGCAAGCTGGAGGAATTCAACATCGAGCGCACCACCGAAGAACGCCTCGTCGGCAGCATCTTCAAAGGCCGCGTCCGCAATCTGGAAGACGGTTTGAAAGCCGCCTTCGTTGACATCGGTTTCGAGAAGAATGCCTTCCTGCATTACTGGGACATCGTGCCGAACCAATTCGACTCCGGCGTAGAAATCGTCGAGCGCGAAGGTAAGCAACGGCGCGACCGTCCGAAGATTACGCAGAAAGATATTCCGCGTCTTTACCCGCCGAGCTCCGACATCATCGTGCAAGTCACGAAAGGTCCCATCGGCACGAAAGGCCCGCGCGTCACGACGAATATCGTGTTGCCCGGTCGCTTCCTCGTGTTGCTGCCGAACTCCGATCAAAGCGGTATTTCACGCAAGATCGAGAATCAGGAAGAACGCAAACGCTTGAAGAAAATTCTCCGTTTGCTCGCCATTCCTGATGGCATGGGCGTCATCATGCGCACTGCGGGCGAAGGTCAGCAGTTGCGTTACTTCGTGCGCGACCTCGCGTTGTTGCTCGAAGAATGGAACGGCGTTCAGGAGAAGATCAAGAAACAGCCGATGGCCACGTGCGTGTTCCAAGAGCCGGATTTGATCGAACGCACCGTGCGCGACTTCCTCACCGAAGACGTGGAACGTATCGTCGTGGACAACCAAAAAGCTCACGACCGCATGCGCGACATGATTTCGAAGATCTCGAAACGCTCCGCCAGCAAGATCAAATTATACACCGAAGCCCAGCCCGTGTTCGACCGCTTCGGCATCAGCAAACAATTGGAGAATACCTTCTCTCGTCAGGTCAACTTGAAGAGCGGCGGCGCCATCATCATTGATGAAACCGAAGCGCTCGTGGCCATTGACGTGAACACCGGTCGCCATAAAGGTGGCAAGGATCAGGAAGCCGTCATCCTCAAAGTCAACGTCGAAGCCGCCGAAGAAATCACGCGGCAACTGCGTTTGCGCAACATGGGCGGACTCATCGTGCTCGACTTCATTGATATGAAATCCGGCCGCGACCGCCAGCAGGTCTACAATCGCGTCAAAGACGGTTTGCGCCGCGACAAGGCCAAGACCCACATCCTGCCCATCTCGCAATTGGGCCTCATGGAGATGACCCGCCAACGCCACAGCGAAAGCGTGCGCGCCGCCGTCTATGACGACTGCCCGTATTGCAAAGGCCGTGGCAAAGTGAAGAGCACCGTGACCATGAGCGTGGAGATCCAACGCAAGTTGCAAGAGCTCCTAAAGAAACGCACCCGCGACGAAACGGATTTTCAACTCCGCATCGTCGTGCATCCGACCGTGTTGGAACGGCTCCGCACCGAAGACGAGAAACATCTCATCGAGATGGAGAAACGTTACTTCGGCAAGCTGTCCTTCCGGGCCGATACCGGCATGCACGCCGAACAGTTCAAGATCGTGAACGTGGAGAGCAACGAAGAACTCGCCAGCGTCGGCGCGTGAACTGAAGC
>CAIWFB010000207.1 GCA_903911825.1 uncultured Verrucomicrobia subdivision 3 bacterium | reverse complement strand
CCGCGCTGCGTTCCCCACCATCCACTTCCCGCAGGATGCGAATCTTGTCTTCCGTTGTATACCGTTTGCCTTTCATGGTCTGGTCCTTTCTTGGTCGACCCAGACTAACAAATTACCTGGCCTGAAAAAGCGAAGTCACCTCACGGGTTTTGTAAGTGTCGCCATGCCCGCCTAAAATTCCGATTAAATCGCCAGCGGCATCTCCAACTTTTTGGCCGGTCGTGGTCACGTCGTTGATGGAGGTCACGTATTCGTCTTTGCCGAAAGCATTGTTTTTCATTTTCACATATTCGACGCCGCCCGTCATGCCGCCACCGAAAACGAATAGGCAGCGGCTGATTTTTGCGATGCTGATTTGCGGCTTGGTGTCTACTCGCGCAGTGTAGCTGAATACGCCGCCCTTCGCTTCCATCTGGCAGAAATCAACCACCAGATAAACGTGCACGGCTGCTACGCCAGTTTCTTTGGCAATCTGCGGTTCCAATGAATGCGGCGCACTGCGGCCCATACCAGCCGACATTAGCGCGCCAGAATTGACCGCCGTCTCGTCGCCAAACAGTGTGACCGGCAGGCCTTGCGGTGCGAAGAGAATAGACGGTTGGCCGCCGGAGAAAATGCCCGCTGAAATTTCCATCGGCGAAGTCTTCAAATAGCTGGCCATGTCGCCGTATTGCGGCAGCGCTTTGTATTCCGAGTAAGGCATAATTTCCACGCCCAGCGATTTTAAGCCGGTGAGAAAGTTGGTATAGGCCTCGTCGGTGATGGCTTGAAATGTGGCGTTATCCAACCCCATCAATTTGATGTTAGAATTCACATGCGCCGCACCTTCCGATGAACTACCGGCTTGGGCACTGGCATTTTTCTTGGTGATGAACTGCACGTTAAATTCTGTCACTACCACTTTTTTACAATCCTTCAGTTGCTTGAATGAATCCACGCTCACCGATTTTTCCGGCGTCGGCGCGGCATCCAATTGAATGGGTGGCGGTCCAAACAATTTACCTAGGTTGATGAGTGCGGCCTTGGTGTTGGGTTGAAAACCAGCCACTACGCCAATCAACACGACGGTGCGAATCAAGTTTTGGGTGTTCATATAATTCCTAAATTTTGGACGCAAATAGTCGGCGAAAGAAAAAAACGTGCAAGCTGAAATTACCCGCCGCCGAAGCAGCTACTCGACCGTGGGCAGCGTGAAGAAAAACGTGGTGCCCTTACCCAAATCGCTTTTCGCCCAGACCTCGCCACCGTGAGCCTGCACGATGTGTTTCACAATTGCTAGCCCGAGTCCGGTGCCGCCTTGCTCGCGGGAACGCGCTTTATCCACGCGATAAAACCTTTCAAACACCCGCTCCAGCGCTTCCGCTGGAATGCCCGGCCCATCATCGCGCACGAAAAGTTCCAGCTTGCCGGTGGTCAGCCGGTTCGCGCCCACGACCACTTGGCCACTGGCACGTCCATATTTAATCGCGTTATCTAGCAGATTGGTGAGCACTTGATCGAGTCGGTTTGCATCTGCTTGGATGGTGGTTTCCGATAATTCATTGACCAGCTGGACATTTTTATTTTCCGCTTTGGTATGTAGATGCGCGAAAACTTTTTCCACCAGACCGGGCAAATTCACCGGCTGCAAATCCAGTTTCATGCGCCCCGATTCCAGTGCGGAAATTGTCAGTAAATCCTGGATGAGAAAATCCAGCCGATCCGTATTGCGTTCGATGATTTTGAGAAAGCGTTCCGCCACTTCCGGATTATCGCGCGCGCCATCGAGCAAGGTTTCGACGTATCCTTTGATGAGCGAGAGCGGTGTGCGTAGTTCGTGGCTGACGTTGGCGACAAATTCCTCGCGCTGCCGCTCCAATTGTTTGAGGCGCGTCAAATCGTGGAAAACTAAAATCGTGCCTTCGCGTTCGCCAGCGGAATTCGTGATGACGGCGGCGTTCACCTGCAACCAGCGTTCGCTGAAGCCCGGCAGTTTGAACTCGTAACCAAACACCTGTTGCTCGCTTTCCACGCGCCCGAGCAAGTCATCCAATTCATGCAGCCGCAACGCTTCCACGATCGTTTTCCCCCGCAGTTCGTTCGGTAGATTGAAGAAACTATTAAAGGCGCGATTGGAGAGATAAATTTTCCGCTGCCGATCCAGCAGCAACAAACCTTCCAGCATGGAATTAAAAATGACCTGTTGCTGCGCTTTCGCTTCCACACTGGTCTCTTGCTGCCGGCGTTGAAAATTATCTAGCTCGGTCGTCTGCTCGCTGTGTTGCGAACGGAATTTCGCGCGCCACCAGAAGTGCAAGGCGACGAGCGCAGCGAGGGCGACGATGAAAAGGGAAAACCACACAGAAATTATTTAGCCACAGATTGAACTCGGATGAAACACGGATTTTTTAATCCGCGCTTTATCTAAGTTTAAAAATCATTCCACGAAACGATAGCCCACGCCGCGCACCGTATCCAAGTGTTTGGCGGCCGCGCCGATTTTCTCACGCAGGCGACGCATGTGCGTGTCCACTGTGCGCGTATCAATCAGGCTGTCGTATTCCCATACGTCGCGAAGCAATTGATCGCGCGATTGCACGCGACCGGAACGCTGCGCCAACACAGTCAGCAGTTTAAATTCAGTGGCCGTCAATTCAATCGGCTTTCCTTTCCAGCTCGCGATGTGCCGGGGTAAATCAATGAGCAAATCGCCGAAGCGTAGTTGCTCCTTCACTTTTTCCAAAGGTTGCGAACGGGCGAGAATTTTTTTGACGCGCAACAAGAGTTCGCGTGGACTGAACGGCTTCGTCAAGTAATCATCTGCTCCAAGTTCCAAGCCGAGCACGCGGTCAATTTCCGCAGCTTTAGCGGTGAGCATGATGATGGGGACTTTTGCCGTTGCCGCGTCGAGCCGCAGCGCTTTGCAGATTTCAAAACCATCCATTTCCGGCAACATCACGTCGAGCACGATCAGATCCGGCGTCTGGGTGCGCGCTTTTTTCAACGCTTCCGCACCATCCGCCGCTGCGGTAACGGCGTAGCCAGCCTGCTTGAGATTGAACTCGACCAGTTCAATGATCTCCGGTTCGTCATCCACCACTAAGATTCTCTGCTTCACGCTGGCAAGATGGCAGTTTCGCAAATGCCATACAATTTCATTCAGGTGACAACCGTGTGACGATTCGGTGACAGATTTTGTGTCGGTAATTCTGCTATGAAGCGCGATTTATTTTTGCCACGCTCGCAGCCATGTCCGCACCCGTTATTTCCATCGCTGAGATGCGCGCTTGGGAGCAAGCCACTTGGGCCACCGGCCAGACCGACGCTGAGGTCATCCGCCGCGTCGGGACGCAGGTGGCGCGAGTGGCTCGACGTCTGACGCGTGATGGTGAACGGATTCTCATTCTGGCTGGCAATGGTCATAATGGCGACGATGCGCGGGCGGCCAAAGAATTCCTCAGTGATCGTGAGGTCGAGTTGATTGAACTTCTGGTGCCGGACACTGATTTGCTTAAAGTTGAAACGGCTTTGCGAGAGGGCCCCGCGCTGATCATTGACGGAATTTTCGGCATCGGTCTCAATCGTCCACTCGCCGAATCATGGCAGAAAATCATTGCGGCAGTTAACGCCGCTCGAATTCCCGTGCTGGCGATTGATATGCCCTCCGGCCTGAATGCCGACACAGGTGAAAGCTTTGGAACTGCGATTGAGGCAGCCGTCACTCTGACGGTCGGCGCACCGAAAACTGGTCTGCTCGCTGCGTCCGCAGCCGCTTTGGTAGGGCGATTGGAAGTGGCGGATGACGTTGGTCTGATTCCTTGTCCGCACGAGAGTGAATTGAATTTTACTCAATCCGAAGACTTTGGAAAATTTCCGCCCGCTCGCCCCGTTGCCGGACACAAAGGTAGTTTTGGCCATGCGCACATTATCGCTGGCAGTTTTGGTTTTCATGGCGCGGCGGTGCTGGCGGCACGCGGTGCCCAACGCGCCCAACCCGGCCTGGTGACGGTGCTGACGCAGGAGGCTGTTTATGTTCCCGTCGCCGCGCAGTTGCAGTCAGTCATGGTGAACGTTTGGCAACCCGCCGCGAAATGGCCGGAGAGCAACAGCGCTCTTCTAGTCGGCCCCGGTCTGGCCGCGCTGGAAATCGCCGACCAACTGCGCGCACCGCTACGTCATTGGTGGCGCGATTATCCGCATCCACTCATCGTGGACGCGAGTGCGTTTCATATGCTCGCAGCGGAACCGTTCGCCAAAAATTTTACGCGCGTGCTCACGCCGCATCCCGGCGAAGCGGCGCGCTTGCTGAATTCCACCACGCCAAAAGTTCAAGCCGACCGAGTCGCGGCGCTGCGCGGCATCTCCAAAAAATTCGGTGGTTGCTGGGTGGTGCTCAAGGGACATCAAACGCTCGTTGGTCGTTGCGAAGGTAAAATTTTTATCAATTCATCCGGCAATCCACACCTTGCGCAAGGTGGCAGCGGTGATCTGCTGGCAGGTTTTATCGCAGGTTTGCTGGCGCAACCCGCGTTGCAGTCGGAGGCGGAAGAAACGCTGCGCTACGCGGTTTGGCAGCATGGTGCTGCTGCTGATAAGCTGTCGGCACAGCGGTCGAATTGGACGATTGAAGATTTGGCCGAGGAGATCGGCAACGCTCGTTGAATCTTCGCTGCGAAGAGAATTACTTTAATTGCTCCGCAATCATTTCGCCCAAAGCAACCGCCTCTTTCACTGATCGTTTGCCTTCGCCGCTTTTCACGGAACCATCACGAAAGGAAATTGCTTTCAGTGAAACGGTATCGCCAGAAATCGTGGCGTGGGCGCCGACGGGGCTTTGGCAACCGCCGCCCATGCCGCGCAGGAACGCGCGTTCGGCCGTCACAGCGTAAAATGTTTCCGCATGATTCAACGCCGCGCAAATCTTTGCGATGCGCGGGTCGTGCTCGCGGGTCTCGATGCCGATGGCACCTTGGCCGACGCACGGGAGAATCGCGTCGAGGCTGATAACACTGGCCAGCATACCAGCAGGAACGGCGTCGCCCGTGATCGTGCCGTCGGGATTGATTTTGAAATTCAAGCGCGTGATGCCAGCGAGCGCCAGAATCGTGGCGTCCACTTCCGGATTATCCGCGACCTTTTGCATGCGCGTGGAAACATTGCCGCGAATTTCCACGATCTTCAAATCGGGTCGCGCCGCGAGCAACGACATCTTACGCCGCGTGCTGCTGGTGGCGATGGTGGCACCTTGGGGAAAATCTTTTAACTCGGCGTGCGGCTTGAATCCGCGCGCGGCCGAACCGGCAGCGCGATAAATAAAAACGTCGCGCACGTCTTCACGTTTGGGCGTGGCGGCGAGGAATAAACCTTCCGGCAATTCCGTAGGCAAATCTTTCAGGCTGTGCACGGCGAGGTCGGCTTCGCCCGCAAGCATGGCCACTTCGAGTTCCTTGGTGAAGAGCCCTTTCGGCAGGCTCGGATCAGTTTTGGCCATCGAAGCTTTCTGCAACTTATCGCCGGTGGTCTTGATGATTTGCAACTCGAATGTGAGTTCAGGAAATGCCGCGCGGCATTGTGCGGCGATCATGTTGGACTGGGCGAGCGCCAAAGCGCTGCCCCGCGTGCAGATGATGATGGGACGTTCAGCAGCCATAAATTTCTAACCACAGATTCCCACGGATGAGTGCGGATGCAAAGGAAAGTTGGTGGACAGGAATTGTCATTCTCGCCGCAAATTTTGTTGGGTCAAAAGGGTCGCTACCCGTTCGGCAATGATCTTTTCGCAGTGTGCAACTTCTTCATGGCGCAGTTTCAGATAATCGTCGGCGATACTTTGCAGATCATCCACGTTGTAGAGGTAGATGTTGTCCAGTTTGTTGACGGCGGGATCGATGTCGCGCGGCACAGCGATATCAATCAGCAGCAGCGGCCGGTTTTTGCGGCGGCGCATCAGCGGTTCCAACGTGGCGCGATCGAGAATGTGCGTGGTTGCGGACGTGCTGCTGATGGCGATGTCGATACGCACGAATTCCTCGGGCCATTGCTCGAAGGGCACGGCGCGACCGCCCAATTCAGCCGCGAGCGCCACGGCGCGTTCGGGCGAACGGTTCGTTACCGCCACACTGCGAGCCCCGCGCGAGAGCAGGGCGCGGGCAGTTTTCTCGCTCGTTTCGCCAGCCCCGATGACGAGGACTTCATGCTCGTTCAGCGAAGTAAAAATTTTCTCCGCAAGTTCCACGGCGGCGGACATCACCGAAACACTGCCGCGTTGGATGTTGGTTTCGGTGCGGATGTGCTTGGCGACATTGAAGGCGCGTTGGAACGCTTTGTTCAAGCGCGCACCGGTGTGTTTGTGGGTGAAGGCGAGTTCGTAAGCTTGCTTGAGCTGACCAAAAATTTCCGTTTCGCCGATGACCATGGAATCAAGTCCACTGGCGACTTTGAAGAGGTGATGCAAGCTGTGCGGTTCCGCGAAGCCGTAAATTTCATCACCCACTTCGCCGTCAAAAGCATGGTGCGCGATGAGAAAATTTTTCAACTCCGCTACGCCCGCTTCCGGCGCAAGCGGCGTGACGGCATAAATCTCGACGCGGTTGCAGGTGGACAGAATCGTGGCTTCCGTAGCAAGGCCGGAGTCGCGCAAGGCTTGGAGCGCCTGCGGAATTTTCTCGTTGGCAAACGCAAAGCGCTCGCGCAGTTCAACGCGCGACGTGCGGTGGCTCAGCCCGATGACGACGACGCTCATGGTTGGTGCAGGGCGGAGTAGAGGTTCGTAATCCAGAACGTCAGGAGCAGCAGCGCAAACGCAATGAGCACGCCGGTGGCAAATTTGCGGTTGGAGCGACCGAAAAATTGCCGTGCCACCAGCAGTTCCAGATACACCAGCCAGAGCAGGGCGGACCACACGACTTTGGTATCGGAGAAATACGGTTTGCCCGCCAAGCGCGGCAGTTGCCAGCCCGCCACCAAGCCGATGGTCAACAAAACAAAGCCCACCGCGACGAGGCGGAACGTGATGAATTCCAATCGCTGGATGGAAGGCAGGAGCGACAGCACGGCGCGAAGCTTATGAAATTTCAAGTTGTGCTGTTGCATCAGGAACAGTCCCGCCGCCACAGCGCCCAGGCCGAAAGCCCCGTAGGATTGTAGGATGGTCGCCGCGTGCAGGCTGCGGAGCGCGCCCGAGAATTCCGGCTTCGGGCCGTGCGGCGGGTCGAGTGATGGCATTAGCGCAAAAATTCCCACGGTAAAAAGCAACGGCGACACAAACGCGCAGAGAAATTTAAAGCGCGGCATCAGCGCATAAACGAGCGAGGCCAGGCCCAGCGCCCACAGCAAAAACGTGGTGGCTTCGTAGAGATTGTTGACCGGGCAACTGTGCAGCGTCAGCCCGCGTTTCGTCATGGCCAGCGTGTGCAACGCCACGCCGAGGGCGAGCAGGATGTAATTGACCCATTCGTCGCGACGAAAGCCTTTGCGCCAGAGAAAAACCGAATAGATCGTGCTCAATCCGTAGAGCAGCACGGCGAGCAGAAAATAATTCCGATCAGTAAACCAAGCCATGTCGACAGGTTAAAGGCGGAGCTAAACCGTGCAAGCGGCAAGTGCGGCGCAATTGTCGCATTTGAACGTGCGCCAAAATGAATTACGCTGTTGACATGAAATTTCTGGTGGCAATTTTCATTTTGTCGGCGACCGTCCGGCTGGCGTCCGCGCAGACGAATGAGCCGACGATTGATTTAAATGCTGTGCTGGACACCGCGCAACAGTGGGCGCAGGACAATCTGGACGAAGATGTTTTGCGCGTGCTGGAAACGGTCGATCACGAAAAAGTCGCGGATTTTTTTCAGAATTATCAGGAGTATCTTACGGGTGATTCCGTTTTGGATCTGGCGCAGTTGAAAACCAATTCGACCACGGTGTTGCCGTTGCTCGACGCCCACGAGGCCACTCAACCTTACGCCGCGTGGCTGCGGTCGCGTTTGGATTATTTCGATGTGGCGGAGCAGTTGAAAAAACTCGCACCGCCCGCGCCAAAACCGTTGCCGGGTAAGCCCGCGCCGCCCCTGCCGAATCCGACGTTTCAGGCCGAGCAGGAAATCTGGACCACCAAACTCGCGCCGCGTCCGCTGCCGAAAGGTGCCGATAAATATCTCCCGCAATTGAAGAAAATTTTTGCGGCCGAGCGCGTGCCAGAAGCGCTCGTTTGGATTGCTGAAGTAGAATCAGGTTTTGACGCCCGCGCTAAAAGTCCGGCGGGCGCGGCGGGGTTGTTTCAACTCATGCCCGCGACGGCCAAGAGTTATGGCTTGAGTCTGTGGCCGTTTGACGAGCGTAAACAAGTGGAACCGTCGGCACAGGCAGCGGCGCAATATCTGCGGCGGCTCTATAAAATTTTTGGCGACTGGCGATTGGTAGTAGCCGCTT
>CAIWFB010000206.1 GCA_903911825.1 uncultured Verrucomicrobia subdivision 3 bacterium | reverse complement strand
GCGCCGACGCGTTTCGGATCGCGCGTCAGATTCGCCACAGCCAGCGCGTGACCAATCGTCGGCACATACGCGTGATCCATCGGCTCGTTCGGCTTCGGCTCAATGGCGATACGCACGCGCTTGTCGTGCGCCAGCATTTTGTCAATCGCCTGCACAAGATAATCCACGCTCTTCCTCGCATTTTTGGATTCACGCAAATAACTGCCTTCGCGCGCGAGCCACAAAACAATGAGATCGGTCCCGAGCAAATTCGCGATGTCAATCGTGCGCCGCGAACGGTCGATCGCATATTGGCGATGCTTCGGGTCGTTGCTGGTGTAAGCGCCATCAATCGTCTTCGGACTAAACCACAATCGCGGCGCGACCATTTCCGCAGCGATGCCAGCATCGAAAAGTTTTTTCTTCAACTCTCGCGTCTCGGCGATAATTTGTTTTTCCGATTTGGCGTCAACGTCCGGCACCACGTCGTCGTCGTGAAACATCATCGCGTCGAAGCCGAGCTTTTTCATTTGCGCGAGTTTCCAGTCAAACGATTGCGCCGGGCGCGTGGGCGGGCCGTAAGGATCAGCTCCTTCGCTGAGATTCCATGGGCCGAAACAGAAACGATAGTGTGCTGAGTTTTTTTTCATGGGTGATGTGCGTGTTGGTTATTTTTTAGCTAGAGCAGGATAAGGATGGATTAGAGTGCGTATTTTACCGACTTGAAAACGAAAGTTAAACGGACGGTGGGTGCTACGTTGCCAACCACGGCCCATCGGAGTTGCTTATCAAAAAATCTGGGTGGTGGAAAAAAATCTGCCGGGAGCTGGTGTTTTTTGAACATTTTATGGCTTTGTTGAAAATTTAATCCACTTTTTCCTCTTTACGTATCGGGTTTCCTTCCCACAGCCAGATGCCGTTGGTCTGCATCAACACGCGTCCTTCGCTGCCCGGCACCGGCGGAGAATTCTTCGTTGGTAGCCAGCGGGCAAGGTCTTTTTTCACGTTGGAGAAACTTGGATTCGTAATGAGATTGGTCCACTCGTGCGGATCGGTCTGCAAATCGTAAAGCTCCTCCGAATGATCGGCGTATTGGATATATCGCCAGCGGTCGGTGCGAATAGCGTGATTGCCGATGTTGTGTGTCGTGATCGCAGGCCACGATCTTGGAGACTGTGTATTTTTCAACTGCGGCAGCAAACTGTGGCCTTCGAGTCCGTCGCGCGCAGGCAACCCGCACAAATCCACAAGCGTCGGGTAAATATCGAGCAACTCGGCGGGCTGACTGCACGTTGTGTGTGGTGCCACACCCGGTCCGGCAAAAATCAACGGCACATGCGTGGCGCGTTCCCACAGCGAATTTTTTCCGGTGATTTCCTTTTCGCCGAGATGCCACGCGTTGTCAGACCAGAGCACGACGATGGTGTTTGTTTCGACACCGCTGTTCGCGAGCGCGTCCAACACGCGACCGAGTTGGCTGTCCATGAAGGTTGTGCTTGCGAGATACGAGCGCACAAGCGCCCGCCACTGGTTGTTTTGCTTGAGCCAAGAGAGCCGCGGTTCGGGTAATTTCCAGTGCAGATACCAGGAAAAATCCGGCAGGCCGTCGCGCTCGCGTTCATTCACCGGCGGCAAAATGATCTGCTCTTCCGGCGGAAACAAATCGAACCATTTTTGCGATGCGAAACACGGCAGATGCGGCAAGCGAAAACCGACGGCGAGAAAAAAGGGTTTGTCCTTCGGCCGCGACTGCAATTGCGCGATGGCGTTGCCGGCGGTTTTCCAATCCGCCTGCTCACGGTCGTCGGTTGGGAAAATTCCCCAGTCCACCGCGCGCATCGGATCGGGCGTTTGCACAAATTTGTTTCGCGGCAACGGCATGGGGGGCGCGGGACCCCAGACGTTGAACTCGTTCGTCTGCAATTTCGGCGGAATGCTGCCGTCGTGAAAAACCTTGCCGAAGTTCGCGGTGAAGTAGCCGTGTTGCGCGAAATATTGCGGCAGCGTGACCCAATTTGTCAGTTTCGGAATTGCGCGAATGCCCGGAGCCAGTCCGTAGATGCCGGTGGTGGAAGGGCGCAATCCCGTGAGCACGCTCGCGCGCGAAGGATTGCACAACGGCGCCTGGCAATGGGCGTTGCTGAACAGCGTGCCGTTGCGCGCGAGGTTATCCAAGTTGGGCGTGAGGGCTTGGGGGTGACCATGCAGACAACCCACCCAGTCGTTCAAGTCATCAACCACGACAAATAGCACATTGGGATGCGAAGATTGAGCAGCAGCGAGCAGTTGGAGCCCCGCAATCCACGAAACCAAAATTGCAACAAGTGGTTTTGCCATGCGATTTTTTGAGCGCCGCCTTCTAGCACTCACAGTTTTGAGGCAAAATGATAATTGCCAGATTCGACCACCAACACCGCGTCATCTTTTTCCATCCGGAGATATTTCACGCCTTTGGCCTGCGCAAGCGCGCGCCAGCCGACGCGAATCGCATCCGCAGATTTCGCCGGCAGATAAATCGTCGCGGTTGTGTTCGCGGGAATTTCCACGCTCAATTCAAATCTACCTTCCGTGCGCCGCCATTCGCTGGCGATACGACCGTGAATCGAATCATAATGCGCTTTCACCCAGTGGATCGGTTCGCGCGCGGAGTTGCTGCCCGGCGACGGCGGATGCGGATGAATGATAATTTTTTCATAACCCGGCCCGTCGCTTTGAATGCCAGCGAGATCGTTGATCATCCACTCGCACACCGCGCCGAAGGAATAATGCGCGAAAGAATTCATCGCGGCGTTTTGCGAGCCGTCGGGACCACCGAAACCGAATTCTTTAGTGTAACCGTTCCAACGTTCCCAAATCGTCGTCGCGCCTTGCTCCACTTCATAGCCCCACGACGGAAATTTCCGGCTCTGAAAATGTTTTACCGCGAGATCATTTTCACCAACGCTCGTCAGCACCGGTAACAGCGGACGCGTGCCGAGAAAACCCGTGGTCATGCCGGAATTCTTGTCGGTTTCGCCGGCGCGCAATTTGTCCGCGAGAATTTTCCCGGATTTTGGGCGCACGTTTTCCGGCAGCAGATCCATGTAAATCGCCAATGCGTAGGCGGTCTCGTTATCCACGGAGAGCGAGCCATCGGCCTTCAAATATTTTTCGGCGAAAGCAGATTTGATGTGCGCGAACAAATCTATGTATTCCGCAGCCTCGGAATTTTTTCCAATCGCCGCCGCCATGTCGGACATCAATTTAGCCGTGTAAGCAAAATAAACCGTGTCCACATATTCCAGCGGAGTTTTTTTGCCGAACGACAGCCAGTCGCCCCAGTCGTTGCCGTGGGCGATGCCGAGAAAATTTTTGCTCGTCGTTTTGCGCCAGTCCATGAACTTCACGAGATTCGGCCAGCAGCGTTCGATGATGCGCGTATCGCCGTAAGCCTGCCAGACGGTCCACGGACAAATCACCGCCGCATCGCACCAAGCCGTGCCAAAGTCCCAGCCGTGCTCGAACGGATACGGGCAATAGCCGGGGAACGTGCCGCTGGGGCGCTGCGCTTCCATCACCTCGCGCAGCCACTTCGTATAAAACGCCGCGACGTCCGCGTTGAGCGTGGCGCAGTGAACGTAAATTTGCGCGTCGCCCATCCAGCCAAAGCGCTCGTCGCGCTGCGGACAGTCCGTCGGCAAATCCACGAAGTTCGCGCGCTGCGTCCAGACAACATTTTTGAAAAGACGGTTCGGCACCGGATCGCTGCACGCAAAATCGCTCGTCAGCGGCGTGTCGCTGTGCAAAACAATT
>CAIWFB010000205.1 GCA_903911825.1 uncultured Verrucomicrobia subdivision 3 bacterium | reverse complement strand
GAATGAGGAATGATTCCCATTGGCCGGTGATGGCCGTCGCATCAATTTTCTTTTCGCGAATCAGCCGGTCAATCAGGGAACTGCGACCGATGCTGCCGATGAGGACGACGTTTTTGCGTAAGTTTTCTTCCTCGGTAGAAAACTTGGCGGCAATGCCCGTGACGCGTTCGATGTCCGTTTTCAAATCGTGCGCCGCCCGTATCACTCCTGGAAAATCACCGCTGCCTATAAAAATGGTCGCGGCGATTTTTTCCTGCGCGAGAGGGAAACTTCCTGCGCTGGCATTCGTTCCGACATAACGTTCCTGACCGAGCGCGAACAATTCGGCAGGCACCAGCAGACCGGCCAGAAGAAGTAATCCTAGAAATTTCCCCTGCGAAAAAATCGGCAACTTCATAAATTATTTAGGCATCCAGATTTTGAATTCGCCGCCGCAATGCAATTGAGCCAGCAGATACAGCAGCCCATTGTAATAGCGGTATTCGCCATCTGGCACCGGCGTTTTCCAGAGGGCTTCGACAAATTTTTGTGCGCGCGGGCGGGTGGCGGCGAGGCTGGCCACGGCATTCATCGCCACTAATCCAATCGCGTGGCCATCGTCCAAGGAATTACCAGCTAACGTAAAACGGCTGCCGTATTTTACCATGCCTTGAATCTCAAAAAATGACTGGAGTCGGTCGCTTAAGATTTTTTCGCGTGAATCTTTACTCCACCAGGCCCAATCTACGGACCAGTTCATCGCGGTTCGCCAGGCGTCGTATTGAAAATTCGCACTGCGCGGATTCCACGCTGCGGCCCACGGTGTGCCGTCGAAGTTGGCATAATCTGGAGTCAGTCCGGTCAGCGGATGGGCGGCGCTTTGGAAAAAATCGCGGCTCGCTTGCGCGGCCTGCGCCCAGAAGGCGCGATCGGCGGGCGGACCGCACTTGGCCCACAATTCGTAAAAGGCCGGCAGTTGGTAGGAGGGGTCTGTGTGATTTCCATCAGTCACATTTGGCGTGAAGCGGACGAGATAATTATCCGGTTCAAACAGTGCGCCCGCAGTCAGCGTTCCTTTTACGGTTGCGCCGGTGATCAAGGGCCGATTTTTCATATCGGTCAGCAAGCGGTCGGCCTCGGCGTGATAATTATAAATGCCATTGCCGTTGCCCCAGCGAGCGGCGGCAAAATAGAGCGACATGGCGAAATATTGCTCACCATCCGGAGCAGGCATATCATCGTTGGCGACGCCATTGGTTTTTACGGACCAAGCATAAAATCCGTAAGCGGGGTGCTCGGGGTTGGCGTGATGCATGAAGGACTTTGCCCAGTTCCACAGCGCATCGAACTCCGCTTTTTTGTCCAACTGCACGGCGATCATCATGCCGTAGGAGACTCCCTCAGAGCGCACATCCTCATTGGCGACATCGTAAATGTAGGCCAACGGGCCATGATGGTTCGTTCCAGCGGCAAAATAAACTGCCTCGGTAGCGGGATTGCCGTGAAATAATTGTTGAAACGTGGCGCTGATCTTTGCGGAACTTTCCTGCGGTGAATGGCCAGCTTCGACGAACAGATTGCGTTGATTAGTTACATTAAGTTCGGTTGTGCTGGGGGAAGGGGCGTTGGTGATTTTCGCTGCGACTGGGCTACTGAAAAATGTTGTCGTCAGCAGAACCGTCAGCAACAGCCCAGTGAGGCTATGCTGTTTTTTTGCGCGGCATCGGTTAGCGGGCGGGGTGACCATATGGAATGGTCGCATTATAAACTGCGGCAGGCGTTAAACTATACGACATTCATCGTATGAGTCTGGCAAGGGACATTTCATGGCCGCGTTCGGGTTGAACTTAAAATACGACATTTGTCGTATAGAAGGTTGTCGCCCCGCATGGCAGTATCTGTTCAATGTTCCCACTGAAGCGTCACCACAACCGCTCTACCCATGGCTTGATCATGGTTTATATGCAAACAAACACTTTGGTGT
>CAIWFB010000204.1 GCA_903911825.1 uncultured Verrucomicrobia subdivision 3 bacterium | reverse complement strand
TCACGGCTTCCGCCGTGGTGACGACCTGGAAACCTTTTTCCTTCGCGACAGCGATGGAGTTGCTGCCTTCGTAAAGGCCGATGATGACCTTGAGGCCGCTGTCTTTGAGGTTCAGCGCGTGCGCATGGCCCTGTGAGCCGAAGCCAAGGATTGCGAGCGTTTTGTTTTTGAACACGCCGAGATCGGCGTCTTTGTCGGTGTAGACTTTTGCCATAAAGTTAGTGGATAGATTTTGGTTGTTGGTTGAGAGAGAAAATTATTTTACCTCGTCGGCCCGGCGGGTAATCGCAAAATAAATGACATACGCCCAACCGAAAGAGCCATGTAAAAATCCCCACAGAATTGAGCGATTGCGTTGCCATGAGCAAACCACGGCTAGACTGGCGCCAACGGCAATACCCGCCATGACCCCTTGGTCAACGGTCACATATTGAACATGGTTCACCGGGTCAGGCATGATTTACTTGCGGGGCATCGCGATGTTGCCGGTGCGGGTGATTTCCTGCACGCCGAAAGAATTCATCAGATTGAGGAATTTTTCCACCTTGCTGCCGTTGCCGGTGATTTCGATGGTGAGTGATTTGGGCTGCACGTCCACAATTTTAGCGCGGAAAATATCGGTGATCTGCATCACTTCGGCGCGGGATTTGGAATCCACGGCAACTTTGACCAGGACGAGCTCGCGATCGACGGATTCGCCGCCGCTCAAATCCTGCACCTTGAGCACGTCGGGCAGTTTATTGAGTTGCTTGATGATCTGTTCGATGGTGGCTTCGTCGCCGTGCGTCACAATGGTCATGCGCGACGCGGTCGAATCGTGGGTGGGGGCGACGTTAAGCGTGTCGATGTTGTAGCCACGGCCGCTGAAGAGTCCGGCCACGCGGGTGAGCACGCCGAACTTATTTTCCACCAAAACTGAGATAGTATGTCGCATAAAAACCGTTTGGAACGGACGAATAGCCTATCCTTCATGCGGGAATGGGTCAATTTGCAATTTCAGCGGCAACCCATCAGTCCACAGCGCAACCAGCGGGGCGAGGTGAATTACGGCGACTGCACGCGATAGAAGGCGCGGCTGTTGGTTAGGTTAAGAGTGATGGGATTCGTCGCATTCAATAGATCGGTCCAATTGGTGCCCAGACCAGTGGCGGGATTGAGCTGCGCTTGTAAACGCCCGACGATGTTGGTCGGCCAAGATAGCAAGAGGGTGTTGTTGGTGCGCGTGAGTGAAATTTTCAACGGCGCGGTCTGGCCCAGCACGCGCACATAATCCACCTGCATGTCGCCAGGAAATCCGCCATTGGCATTCACTGTCGCCACGCTGGGATTGCCAACGTAATTTCCGCCCACGGCCAAATTCATGATGATGAACTGCGGCTTGTCGAACGGTGCGGGGAAAACTGCGCCGTTCAAGCTGCTCGTCCAATACGTTTGGGACTGATATAAGTGCCCGTCCACATACCAGAGGAAGGAATTCGTGCTCCAATCCAGCGTGTAAGTGTGAAAATTAGTCACGGAACCGCCATCGGCGAAATTGTAAATCGCCGTCGGATCGCCCGCGTTGCCGCCGGAATGCAAGCTGCCCTGCACCGTGCCCAAACCATCGCCGCGCGTCTCCACGACATCAATCTCTCCGCAGCCCGGCCAATTCACGCTGGTGATATTCGTGCCGAGCAACCACAGCGCCGGCCAGAAACCGGTGCCGGCCGGAAATTTAGCGCGCCATTCCAAGCGACCATATTTCCACGAGGCTAAGCCTTGCGATTTCATCCGCGCCGACGTGTAGCTGGAACCATTCGTCGATTCTTTACGCGCCATAATGTGCAGCAAGCCGCCAGCGACATAAGCATTGTTCGTTCGGCTCGTGTAATATTCCAATTCGTTATTGCCCCAGCCGCCCGCACCAGAATCAAACGTCCACGTGTTCGGGTTGATATTCGTGCCGCTGAATTCATCGCTCCACACGATGTTCCAATCGCCGTAAGCCGTAGCGCTGGTCAGGTTCAGATTCAAGTCGTCGAAATAAACCGAGCCGCCGGAGAAATTCGCGTCGCCCTGAAAAACGATTTGATACCGCACAAAATAAGTGCCCGCCGGTGCCGTCAAAAACGCGGACGAGTTGGTGACGACTAGTGTGACGGGGTTCAATTGATTCGTGACCGCGAGGTAATTCCAGGTGTTCTTGGGAAAGCTGCCGTTACCGATGGTGTTCGTCGTGATCTGGCGCGAACGGTAGAGCGTCAAGATGTTGGCGTTCGCATCGCGAAACGAAACTTCCAGCCACGCTATATTTTGACCGGCGAGTGAATCAGCCGCAATCGTCTTGGCCCAGCCATCCGCCGTATACGTCGCGCCCGGCCCGGAAATATAATCCTGATACAACCCGGTGTAATTCACCGCGCCCGTGAAAGCTTGATAGACCTTGAAATAATTCGTGCCCGTGCGGACTTGCGCGTCGGACTCATTAAAATTATTCGCGCCGTAAGTCGTCCACCCGATGAGATTTTGATGCTGACCGCTGGCGTCCGATTCCAAGCCAGGATTAGTCAGCACCGGACCAGCAACGGCTGTCGTTCCCAGTAGCCAGCAACACCAAAAAAAATTGCGCAAAAATAGTTTTGAGAGGGTTCGCTTTTCTGGACCACTGATTTGTTAGTCCGAGCATTGGTTTGATTTTATGGTTTCGTTGTTTCTTTGTCCATTCCCAGTGGAG
>CAIWFB010000203.1 GCA_903911825.1 uncultured Verrucomicrobia subdivision 3 bacterium | reverse complement strand
GCTGCGTTCCCCACCATCCGCTTCCCGCAGGATGCGAATCTTGTCTTCCGTTGTATACCGTTTGCCTTTCATGGTCTGGTCCTTTCTTGGTCGACCCAGACTAACAAATTACCTGGCCTGAAAAAGCGAAGTCACCTCACCCCGGCGTTGGTCTTGACCTTCATCGTCAATCAGGATTGGTTCTGGGCGTATGCGCCAGCGTGGGTTCGGCAATATGCTCTAAATGTCCCCTGGGAAAGTTTCTTTGTTGGGCTATTGGCTTTGATTGCTGCCTGGTATGGTGGCGAACATTTCATTTTGCGGCAGGTGCGGGCGCTGACGAATGCAGTGGCGCGCTTGGCGAGCGGTGATTTGCAGGCGCGCACGGGCTTGAAGCAAGCGGAAGGAGAGCTCGGTCAGTTGGCACAGAAATTCGACGACATGGCCGACGCTTTGCAAAAGCGCCAAGCTGAGCGCGATGATGCTGACCGACAATTACTCAACCGCGCGATGATGCAAGCGGCGGTTTCGGCCGTGGGCCAATGTGCCCTGACGAACAAAGATCTCGACGTGATTTATCAGCAGGCGATTTATCGGGTGGCAGAAATGTTTGGAGTGGAATACGCGATGCTGTTCCAGCGCTTGCCGGATGGGCAGTTACATCCACTCGCCGTTTACGGTTGGAGCCCCAAGCCGACCGGTGAAACGATTCTCGTCAGCAATAAAAAATCCCAAATGACTTGGGTCGGTGAAACCGGGGAAGTGGCCATCGTCAATGATTGGAGCAAGGAAACCAATTTTAGCCAATCGGCGCTGCTCGCGGAATTAGGCGTGGTCAGCGGGATTGCCGTCGCCATCCCCTCGCGCAATAAACCCTTCGGCGTCTTGGCGGCGCACTCGACCGTTCGCCGTGATTTTCGCCCGGATGATGTGCAGTTCATGCTCGCGATCGCCAACGTCGTGGGCATGGCTACCGAACGCATTCGCGCCGAAGTAGAATCAGAAAAACTTGCCAAGTTTGTTAAAGAAAACCCGAATGCGGCGCTGGAGTTGGCGACGGATGGATCGGTGAATTATTTCAATGTGGCTGCCGAAAAACTTGCCGCCACCACGGGCAAAAATCAATGGCAGGAATTACTCCCCGCCAACCTCACCAGCATCATCCACGAATGTCTGGTGAATAATCAAAGTCGGCTCAACCAGATTGTGACGATTGATAGTCAGACGATTTCGTGGTCATTCCATCCCGTGCCCACCAGTGGAGTGGTGCATTGCTACGGCGAAGACATCACGGCGCGATTGAGCCTAGAAGATCAATTACGCCAATCGCAAAAGATGGAATCCATCGGCCAACTGGCAGCGGGTGTGGCGCATGATTTCAATAACATGCTCACCATCATCCAAGGACATTCCAGTAAGATGCTGTCACCGGAAACTGCATTGCCGCCCGAATTACTGGATCCGGTGCTAGCCGTTTACGGAGCAGCGGAACGAGCTGGCGGCTTGACGCGCCAACTCCTGATGTTCACCCGGAAAAACGTGATGCAGCCGCGTTTGCTAGACTTACGCGTGACAGTAGGTGACATGCACAAGATGCTTTGCCGGTTGCTCGGCGAACATATCATCTTGGAATTCGTTGCCCCACCTACTTTACTCAATATCATGGGCGATTCCGGAATGGTTGAGCAAGTGCTGATGAACTTTGCTGTAAACGCTCGCGACGCGATGCTCGGGGGCGGGAAACTCACCGTCAGCGTGGAAGATTTCACCACCACCACTCAATATGTGCAGCGCCATCCCGACGCGCGCATGGGGCGCTTCGTTCGCTTACAAGTCACCGATACTGGTAGTGGCATGACGGACGCCGTGCGGGCCAGAATTTTTGAACCTTTCTTCACCACCAAAGACGTTGGCAAAGGCACTGAGCTTGGACTCGCGACCGTTTTTGGGATCGTCAAACAGCATAACGGCTGGATCGAAGTCACTAGTGCGCTCGGCAAAGGTAGCAGCTTCACCGTGTATTTTCCGGCCAGTGATGAAGCCTTGCCCGCAGAAACCGCTGAGCCAGCTTTGCCCAAACCGATTGATCGCGGTTCAGAAACGATTTTAGTCGTGGAAGACGAAATGATTTTGCGCGAGATGGCGCGGGATTTTCTGACCGACTGTGGCTACCGAGTTTTGGAAGCTGCTTCCGGACGGCAAGCCATCGAAGTTTGGAAACAACATCGCGGTGAAGTTGATCTACTGCTGACCGATATGAAAATGCCGGAAGGCGTTTCCGGCATGGATCTCGCCGAGCACATGCTGCAAGACCAAGTCGGTTTGAAAATCATCTTCACCAGCGGTTACTCTGATGACGTCGTCAGCCCCGAAATTCTCGCCCGCACGAATGCCAGATTTTTGCCCAAGCCCTATTCTTACGCCGACCTTACCCGCCTCGTGCGGGAAGGTCTCGATGGCAAGGAAACTTAGGCCCGCAACAGTTTCAACACTTCCGCAACCGCTTCTTCAATCTTTACGGTTTGGAAAGTAGCCGTGCGCGGCTTGATTTCCACTTCGCCCTTCGCTAGCGATTTTTCGCCCAATGCGATGCGAATGGGAAATCCCACCAAGTCAGCGTCTTTGAATTTCACACCGGGCCGTTCATCGCGGTCGTCGAGAATTACATCCACACCTTGCGCGGTGAGTTCTGCGTAAAATTTCTCCGCCAACTGCATTGCCTGACTGTCCGCTGTGACCGCGAGTGGCGTGATACAGACTTGATACGGCGCGACGCTCAACGGCCAGATGACGCCATCTTTGTCGTTCCCCTGCTCGATGATCGCCTGCAACGTGCGCGTGACACCGATGCCGTAGCAGCCCATGACCGACGGCTTGCGGGAACCATCTGCATCCAGAAACGTGGCGTTCAACTTCTCACTGTATTTTGTGCCGAGTTTGAAAACGTGGCCAACTTCAATCGCGCGGCGAATCTTCAAAGCCTTGGCGCACTTCGCGCAAGGTTCGCCCGCGGAAACCGTGCGTAAATCAAACCAAGCCGTCACTTTGATGTCGCGCTCGATGGAGACGTTCTTCAAATGGAAACCGTCATCGTTCGCGCCAGTGGTCATGTCATTCGCGCCTTGCAGCCGCTCGTCGGCGTAGATCTTCACGTCCGCCGGAACATTCACCACGGCTCCGAGCGAACCGGGTTTCGCGCCGAGCAACGGCAAAATTTCTTCGGGTGTCGCCGGACGCACCGCGACAGCACCAGTCTTAGCCGCAAATTTCGTTTCATTCAGCTGATCATCGCCGCGAATTAAAATCAAAACTGGTTTGGAGTCGGCGATGTAAACGAGCGTCTTGATCTGACGGTTGGCGGCAACCTTATAAGGTTCCTTGCTCAACGCTTCAATCGTCACGACGCCGGGCGTGGCAAATTTTTCAATTGCCGCACCGATTTCGCGTGCGGCAGTTTTGGGAATCCCGCTGGTCGCCTTCTCGATGTTCGCCGCGTAGCCACAGGCTTCACAGTAGGCGACATCGTTCTCACCCGAATCAGCGGGCACCATGAACTCGTGCGAATAATTACCACCGATAACGCCGGTATCAGCCTCGACCGGGAAAGCTTGCAGGCCGCAGCGCGCAAAAATTCGCGTGTAGGCATCATACATTTTTTTGTAACTCGCCATCGCGCCTTCGTCCGTGGTGTCGAAAGAATAGGCGTCCTTCATGATGAATTCCTTCGCGCGCATTAGACCAAAGCGCGGGCGAATTTCGTCACGAAATTTCAAACTGATCTGGTAAAAATTTTTCGGTAACTGGCGATAAGAATTGATTTCATTCGCCGTGAGCGTGGTGATGACTTCCTCGGCGGTGGGGCTCAAAAACCATTGACGACCGGAGCTGTCCTTGACCTTGAACAAAACATTGCTGGCGGTTTCGGCGCGTCCGCTCGCTTCCCAGATTTCCGGCGGCTGGAGCGCAGGCATGAGCACTTCAACGCCACCGGCGCGATCCATTTCTTCGCGGATAATATTTTCAACTTTCCGCAACGCGCGGAGACCAAGCGGCAAGAAAGTATAAACACCACCGGCTAATTTACGGATGAGGCCAGCGCGCAGCAGCAGTTTATGGGAAACGATTTCCGCGTCAGACGGCGCTTCGCGGAGAGTCGGAATCAAAGTTTGTGTCCACTTCATGGGACGACAAATTTAACAGCAAACGCCGTGCGGAACGAAGAATTTATTTTGCGCCAAGGGGCTGACTGAAAGGAACGCGCATCAGGCTTTGCTCACCAACACGCGTTTACCCGTGCGCGCCGCTTCATAAATCGCCGTGGTGATCCGAATATCACGCAGGCCCATTTCGCCGGTCACGGGCGTGGTGCGTCCGGTGAGAATACAGTCGGCAAAATCATTCATCTGCATCGCCTGCTGTTTGATCGGCTGGTCAAACTCCAGCGGACCACGGCTGGTGGCTCCTTTGAGGACGCGGTAGCTGAAAGCGCCTTCAGTCAGCTCATACCAACCCTTAGCCGCTTCGGCGCGGAAGTTATTGGCGTTATGATTGTAGCTCGTGATGGCATCGCAAACTGCGCCGTTGGGAAATTCCAATTTGAATGCGATGGTCTCCTCGACTTCATTAAAAAATTCGGGGCGCAATTTGGGCAGCTCTTGAGCCGTGACTGCCACCGGTGCCGTTCCCGCGGCCATACATGCGCCTTGAATGACGTAAATGCCCACGTCCATCAACGGTCCACCACCAGCCAGCTTCTTCTCAACCCGCCAAGCGTGCTTGCCAAACGTAAAACCAAAATCTGATTTCATTTTCATGAACGGCCCAAAATCCTGCTCGCGTTGGAGCCGCATCAATTCCTGATGATACGGATCGAAGTGCAGGCGGTAGCCGATGGATAATTTCACCTTCGCCTTTTGACACGCGGCGATCATTGCTTCGCAATCGGCGACCGAGGTTGCCATCGGTTTTTCGCAGATGACGTGTTTACCGGCAGCGGCGGCGCGCACGACAAATTCCCGATGCGTGCTGGGTGGCGTGACAACATAGACGATGTCAATTTCAGGATTATTCGCGATGCGGTCGAAGTTTTCGTAGCTGTAGATGTTCTTGGGCGAGAACTGGTATTTCTGCTGCCAAGCTTCGGCTTTCTCCGGATGGCCAGTAATCACGCCGGCGAGCTGACATAATTTTGTCTGTTGCAACGACGGCGCGAGTTGGCCGTTGCTGTAATTCCCCAAGCCCAGCAAGGCTACACCGAGTTTTTTCTTCGGCTCTGCCGCCCACAATGGCAAGGCGTTCCCAACCGTCAAACCGGCGGCTCCAAGCACGGTCAGACGTAGAAAGTCGCGGCGGGAAGGCTGACGGAAGAATGATTTCATAATGCGAAATGGTGTAAACTAGCGGACAGAATTGAAGAGCGACGTCAGCCCCTGAATCCGCACTTCTAATTTATCACCGCTCTGAATCGGCCCCACGCCGCTGGGCGTGCCAGTGAGAATCACATCGCCCGGCAGCAACGTCATATTCGTCGAGATGAAGCTCACGAGTTCGTGCGGCTTGAAAATAAGTTGTTTGGTATTGGAGTTCTGGCGGAGCTGGCCATTCTGAAATTGTTGGATGCTTAATTCGTTCGGGTCGAGTTTCGTTTCCACGAACGGCCCCAGTGGCGTAAACGTATCGAAGGATTTGCAGCGCGCCCATTGACCATCCGCTTTTTGGATATGGCGATCGCTGATGTCTTGGGCAGCGGTGTAACCCAAAATGTAGCGCGAGGCTTGCGTGGGCGAGACGTTGCGAATTTTTCGACCGATGACGATGGCCAGTTCCGCCTCAAAATCCGTGCGGTTCTTGGGAAAAGGAATTTCAATCTTGCCTCCATCCGGCAATAGCGACGTCGTGGCCTTGAGCCAGATGAGTGGCTCCTTGGGCAACTCCCGTTTCATCTCGCGCGCGTGATCGGCGTAATTGATGCCGACAGCGATAATTTTGCTCGGCACCACCGGCACCAGCGTCTTGAGCCCCTTACGCGGCGTCGGTTTGCGTTCGAACGAGGGTGAACCGAAGACATCGCCGTTGAGACGGAAGAGTTCGCCGTCCACAACTTTGGCGTAAAAAATTTCTTCGCCTTTGGAAAATCTACCGATGGCAGCCATGGTTGGTGAGGCTACAAACGCCCCGCAAACGCAGCAAGGCTAAAGCCACACACGTTTCCGTAACTTTACCCCACCCGCAACCTTGCCGATGACTCCTTGGCAGGTTAAGTTGTCCCCGTGAACCGGTTGACGCGCCAAGAACAGCTTCTGATCATCGCCGTGCTGGCCTTGTTGTTGACCGGTTTGTGCGTAAAATATTATCGCACTGCGCATCCGTCCACGACGAGCGTGGTTCCCGCAGCCAAACCTTGATATGCAAGAAGTCAATTTTGACGAAGCCTTGGATAAGATTCTCGCGCAAGACGATCGTTTTGCGCGCGACGCCTACCTGTTTATCCGCGAAGCCCTCGACTTCACGCAGAAGGTCATCGGCAAAGAAAATCACGGCAAAGTCCGCCACGTCACCGGCACCGAACTGCTTGACGGCCTGCGCCGCTACGCGCTGGATCAATACGGTCCCATGACCATCACGGTGTTTGAGGAATGGGGCGTGCGGCAGGCTAAAGACTTTGGCGAAATCGTTTTCAACATGGTCGAGATCGGCCTGCTCGCCAAAACCGAGAAAGATTCTCGCGAAGATTTTCAGAACGGTTACGACTTCAGCGACGCCTTCCGCAAACCTTTCTGGCCCGAAGCCCGGTTGCAGGCGGAGGCTAAGACGGTGATGCCTAGCTGATTTTAAACAGTTCGATCAAGGTGTTTTAAGCCGGAAGAAGCCGCCGCTACTGGTTATTGGCAGTGAGACTTGGTTCTGCAAGTTCGTAAGGTTGAGCACGGGAGGATTAGTCACGTTTGACCAACCCAATAAGTCCGCGCTTTGTTGCAGTTGGAAATTGGTTGAAGGAATCGTCCAAGAAAGCGATAGATTCGTAGCCGCCGAAAGTCGTATCAGAGGAGATATTGCTGAGTAACTTGTGTAGATTCTTCCGTAGCTAGTGGAAAATGCATTTCCGCCATGAGAAAACAATCGGCTGCCATCGGCAGAAAACTTTACCATCCCGCCACCATGAATACCAATTGGACCACCGATCCAAGTTATCCCGCCATCAGTGGAGATAAGATTTTCCGTCGGTAAATTAACAATCATTCTTGAACCATTAGGAGAAATGGCAACTGTGCTCCATGCCTTTAATGGCAAGCTGTTAGAAACCCACGATTCGGCGAAGTTTGTAGAGGTATAAACCAGACCAAAATTCCCATTGGTGGGGAACCATTGACCTAAGGCAATGATGACGCGCGCGTCTGCCGACATCCCCAGTGACCACCAATTTAATTGCGGCGCATTGACCGCCTGAGACCAAGAAATGCCACTGTTTGTTGAGGTATAGATCGATCCAGAGGTTGTAGAGATAATTAATTTTTCCCCGTCAGCGGACGAAGCCGCCTGCACGAAAATTTGAAATCCCGGCAGATTATTTGAAGTCCAACTTGACCCGTAATCGTGCGAGACATAGGCACAATTAACAGCCACCGCCATCAATGTTTGGCCATTTGCCGAACTGGTGACTGCTTTCCACGACAGTGCGGGCAAACTATTTGATATCCAAGTCACCCCAGAATTTGATGACGTATAAACTCCATTTCCCCAACTGGCGGCAATGAGTCTGGTGCCGTCTGCCGATGACTCAATCGCTCCCCAATTATTGCTCGGGGCTGATGATTGAAACCAAGACAATCCTGAATTAGTAGATAAGAAAATGAATGGCTGCGACGTATTTACAGTAGCTGCCAGCTTCACCCCATCAGCCGACATCGCAATCGATGCCCAATATGTTTCCAGGGCTGTGGTTGCCACCCACGTTTGGGCGTAAGCCACATTGCAGTAAGCTAGCTTAAGGATTAAGACGAGAGAGAACCACTTTACCAATTTTTGTTTAATGGTCATTTCTTGTATCGGCTAGTGGTTAGCTTTTAACAATCAAGCGCCGGCCGTCATCAGCCGCTTTTCCGCCTCTTCGTTCGTGAGGTTTTCTTTGGCGCGCAAGACGGCCATACCCACCACGGGCGGATAAGCCTGATCATTTTTCATGCGCGGCTCCACGTATTCCACGATCTCAAATAGCAGTTCGTTCGCGGCTTCGTAGTTCAAACCCGTCAGCTTGGTGATGTAACGCGTGGCGCGGTCAATCAGCTTCAAATTGCTTGGCACTACCCAGATCATGTAATTGCCCAGCACTCGGCCCAGCTTGACCATCGTGCAAGTGGACAGCGCATTCATCACCAGCTTCACCGCCGTGCGCGTGACACCATCCAACAGAAAATCTCCTGCTGGCAATGGGACGAAAACCGAAAGGCAACCGGGAATTTCCGCCGCCAACGTCGCCGCGTGCGTGGCCGAAGCCGGTTCGCCAAAATATAGTTGCGCCGTCTGCGCATTCGCAGCGTTCGCCTGCTTGAGTTGCAAAATATGGAAATCCGCGTTTTCCTTTTGGGAAATAACGGCCACCGCGCCATCGCCAATACTTTGCGGCCGATACCGCAGGCCATTGATGCCGATCTTGAACCGCATGAGCTCGGATAATTTAATTTTGCCCATGATCTCGGTTGTGCGCTCG
Source organism: uncultured Verrucomicrobia subdivision 3 bacterium (assembly GCA_903911825.1). Lineage (GTDB taxonomy): Bacteria > Verrucomicrobiota > Verrucomicrobiia > Limisphaerales > UBA11358 > UBA11358. The sequence continues at coordinate 5,277 of CAIWFB010000203.1, read as the reverse complement.
ACTTTCTCCGGCCCGGCGAGGGCAAAAATTTCCTGCCGGTTCCACGCGAGGCAGCGCGGTTCGCGTTTGAGAATGTTGATCCACGCGTTATCCGTCCAATCGTTCGGCAGAAACAGAAAAGCCCACGATTCTGTGGCGGTGGCGTCATCGAACTTGCGGAACGGCGGCGTGCAATACGTTGGCGAACGCTCCGTCGTGTCGGTCAGCACATCAATGCCGAATTGGTTGGCGAAGTAATTATTGTGTTTGCCGGCGCGATAAATCGTCGCCTCCATTTCAACTATTTTAGCGAGAGACGCGAGAAATTCTGGGGCGAGCAAGCCCGCATACATCGTCTCCAACTGGGCGAGAAATTTCGCCGGAATGTTTTTTGCATCCATACCAGTGAGTTCCGCCACGACAATTTCTAGCACGGTCAGCATCACGCAGAGTTGAATCGAAGTCGCCTGCATCCGCGTGGAACCAGTAATGGCCATCGGGCCGGTGGTAAGATTCACTTTTTCAAAACGCGCATCTTGAATGACTTCGCGGCTGCGTTCGACGTGTTCGCACAGCACGTCATCAGGATTGTTGTAGACGAAATAAACTTTCGCACCCGCCTCCACACCTTGCCACGCGGTGCCGATGACGAAGGAAGTTTCACCGCCTTCCGTAATCGCAAACACCACGTCCTTGGCCGACACGCCCAAGTCAGCGATCTGTTTTTTGCCGAACGCCGTAAAATCCTCGAAGCCTTCCACCGACTTGATGAGCGCATAATCGCCACCCGCCATGATGCTAAAGGCGCGATTCTCAAGCTCTGGATTTTTCTGCTGCTGCCAGAAATCGCGCCAGACGGAATCGAGCAAAATGCTCAAGCGTCCTGTGGAACCGCAGCCGGTGAAGAAAATCTTGCCGCCATTTTTCACCGCCGTCAGCACCGTCGCCGCGATGGTTTCAGCGCGGCCGGACTGGACAAATTCGCGGAAGGTTTTGACGACATCGGCATCGGCTTGAAACAATAATTTTAGCGCGGCGGCGAGATCCGTCTTGGCCACTTCGCTTAAATTTTCCGTGACGGAATGCGACGATTCAGTTGTTAAAGCCCCCAGTTTGAACTGGCTGCTGATCTTTAAAAATTCCTGTGAACGTTCCTTAGATAATTCGCTCATGCGGGCAGCATTAAATGAAATTGCCTCCGCCCTGTCACGCTGATTGAAGTGGCAGAAAACCTATCGGTTGGATTCGCTCAGCGGTGGTCGAGACGAGTGTCCCTGACCACGCCAAAGATAAACGTTGCGGAAGCGAAGACTCAGGCAACGGAATCAAACTTCGTCCGGCGAAAGGCCTATCGCCACGATGCTACAGGCTTGGATGACGTTCAGCTTGAGTTGCTCGGCGAGCGCCATGACTTCGGCGGATTCCGTGCCCGGATTTAGCCATAATTCATCGCAGCCTTTCGTCGCGATGTCCGGCAATACTTTCAGCACCACCGGCGGCGGCAGGTAAACGCTGATGAGCTGCGGGCGAACGGGAACTTCGCCGATGGTTTTGAACGCGACCAACCCTTCCACTAGCGGTTCCTTGGGATTCACCGGATAAACCATGTGGCCCTGCCGCACAAACGCGCGCACGGCTTTGTTGCCAAATTTACTCCGATCCGTAGAAGCTCCGATGATAGCGATAGTTTTCATAGTTCAAATTTTGGCACAAAGATCTTTGAGCGCCGCAGCCAGCTCCGTGAACTGAAACGGAAAGTTCATTTCCCGAAAGCGCTTTGGCGCACACCGCTGACTGACCAAGGCGAGCGAGGCTTCCGAGCCCATTAGTTTGGATCCCAGCCACACGGCGAACTCCGGCGCGGGCGGACTCCACGGACGATGCAGCGCCCGGCGCAGCTCGCTCATAAATTCCGCGTTCGTCAAAGCGTTCGGGGCGACGGCGTTGAAAATACCAACCAACTTTTCCTGTTCGACCGCCGCGACAAACATCTGCACCAAGTCGGCCAAGTGAATCCAACTGATGTATTGCTTCCCGCCGCCGACCGCGCCACCGAGAAAGAATTTCGTCAACTTGGCCAACACCGGCAGCGCACCACTTTCGCGCCCGAGCACAAAGCCGATGCGCAAGGTCACTTTACGCGTCTGCGGTAGATTCGCCGTCGTAAAAGCATTCTCCCAATCACGGCAAATCTTGGCGAGCGCATCGCTACCATTGAGCGCCGTCTCGGCGCAGAGATTATTTTTGGTGTCGCCATAAAAACCGGTCGCACTCGCTTGCACCCAGACGCGGGGCGGCTGCGCGAAGTTCGCCGCTGCGGCCAGGGCGCGCACGGAATGGACCCGCGACTCGGTGATCTCCCGCAAATTTTCCGGCGTGTGCGGACAATTGATGCTCTTACCGGTCAGGTTGATGAGCGCTTCGGCACCGTTCAACTCCGTCACCCAATCCCCGGCTTTAGCACCGTCCCACGCAACTTCGCGCACGCCGTCGTAGCGCGGACGCGGACGCCGTGTCAGCACCGTCACGCCATAGCCGCGCCGGATAAATTCCCGCGCCAAGGCCGTGCCGATAAAGCCACTGCCGCCCGCGATGACGATGCGTTTTGCACTCATAGAAATTATTTCTGCAGCGCCAGTTGCGGCACATGCACGGGGGTTAGCGGGTTGATGGTGAATTCATCTTTTTCCAACTGCCGCAGCCAACCGTCCATCAACATCTGCACCGCCGTGAGATTTAATTTTTCGTGCACGGGCGGATATTTTTCCAAATTCGCTTTGGCGAGTTTGAACAGTGCGGCGGAGGGGCGCAGGCGATTTTTTTGCAAGTGAACGTAAGCGCCGGCGAGCTGGATGAGGCCTTTGTAAAAATCGCCGTTCGGGCCCTGCTTATCCGCCAGCCAAAGGTCTTCCAAAACTTCATGGGCTTCGTAGAAGAGCTGCCGGTTAAAACAATCGAAAAAGCCCAGATAATGGGCATCCAATTCGTTTCCCTGAAAGGATTCGATCATCGCGGCGATGCGGGGGCTTTTGTGACTCACGGCTTCAGATTAAGCATCCACGGCGAAAATCGCAGCGTTTATTTCAAATCTGTCCCACAAATGGAATTATTTCACAAACCAGCTTAAGTGAAGCGTTTAACGGACGATAAAATAGCAACCTCAGGGAGGATTGGTGAGCTAATCGGGGCGATGGGAAAAGATTTTTGGTTGAATGGGTTCTGTGTAGAAACGGCGCGGCTGGTTACCGCGCCGTTTCAATTTTTATTCCCAAACCAGTGGATGCGCGGCGGAGTCACCAGCGAACCCGGCGATCTTCAGAGCACTGACATTCGTCGCGTGCACCGCATACCGAAATTGGGTAGCGCTAGATTTCTTCCAGCTCACCGAGCAATCTTCCAAGCTCACTTGATCTACAAAACGCAAATTGAAACCGTCGGCCGGATGCGGCTCTTCCGGCACGATCACTTTGGTCGGGCGATTGTCGTAAACGTTTCCCGGATACGACGTCCACCGATCGAATTTCACTGCGACGTTTTTGAAGCGCACATTTTCAATGCGACTTTCCAGCGTGCCGTTCACGCGAATGCTGTTCTCCGCCACGCCAGAAACATTCTCGATGAGCACATTTTTTAATTTGCCCAGCCGCGTCGCGGGCGTGCGCGGAATGGCGGTGAACGAAATCGCTTCGCCCCGGCCCCACCACGGCGCGCTGTGGACACGGGAAACAAATTGAATATCGCGGAAGACGAGGTTGGAGATGGTGCCTTCGTCGCGTAGTTGAATGGCCAAGCCACGGCTGCTCTGCAAAATCTGGCAGCGCTCAAACACGATGTCATGGATATCGCTGGTCGTCTCCGTGCCGATCTTCACGCCGGCATCTTGCGTGCGGATGACGCAATCGTGCACGCGAATATTCGCGCACGCGCCGAAATCATTCGTTTGCCGCGTGGCTTTGATGACGATGGCGTCGTCGCCGCACGTCAGGTGGCAATTTTTGATTTCGACATTACGGCAATGGTCGGGATCAATTCCGTCGCAGTTCGGCACGTCCAACCGGTTTTCCACGGTGACATTATCCACGAGCACATTCACGCAACCCAGCATGTGCAAGCCCCAGAACGGCGCGTCGCCAAAGGTGATGTCGCGCACAACGAGATTCGTGCAACCCGTCAGCAAAAACATCGTGGGCCGCCATTCTTTGAAGAGCCACCATTCGTTCGTGGCTTCGTAGCTCGTCATGAACGACAATGATTGGCCAAGCAGCTTGCCGCGCCCGCAGATGGTCAGGTTCGGCGCGTTCGACGCCATGAGCACGCCGTTGCCGGAGTAATCCGCCTGATTGGTGCTGACAAGCAATGTGCCGTCCATGCGGAACTGGATGCCCGCCTTCAGTTCCAAGGTCGAAATCAAAAAGGTTTTCTTCCCTGGCACCAGCACGGTGCCACCTTCGGCTGCCGCTGCGTTGATAGCCCGTTGGATCGCTGCCGTGTCGAGCGTCTGGCCGTCGCCTTTGGCGCCGTAGTCGCGCACATCAAAGGTTTTGGCCGCGCTGCAATAGTTCCACGCCAGCAAGGCGACCACGAGTATCAGTTTAAGCTTCATAGAAATTTATTTCACCGTCACATCCCAGATTTTGGCGCGGCGCGATTTGCCCGCTGGCCCTTCCACTTCTAATACCACCACAAAACTGCCCGCAGCTTTGTAAACGTGCTGCGGGTTTTGTTCGGTGGAAGCTTCGCCATCGCCGAAATCCCAGTGCCACGTTTTGATCTCGCCAACGGAACGATCTTTGAACGCCGCCAAGCGCCGCTCCATGTCCACGACTTGAAAACTCCACTGCGCCGCCAGCTTCGGCACGAATTGCGGTTCCAACGGCATGAGGCGGAACGCGCACAATTCATCCGCCTGCCCATACATCGTGTGGTGCCGCGAGAGATTCCAGAAGCCGTTGTTCGTGCCGCCGGAGTTCACGTTGTCGTAGTCAATCAACGCGAACGAGAGCCCGATGATCTTTTTCTCGGCCAACGTCGTTTCCACCGAAAGCTGCGGACCCGCGGGGTCGGCCAGATCGAACGGCGTGATCCAAAATTCCAGCACGTAATGCCCCGGTTGCCCCGGTCGGAACGTGTATTGTTGAGCCGCGTTCGCGTAGGGCAATTCCTTAAGCCATTGCGCCGGGCCCCACGCCATGCACCAGTCTTTGCCTTCGGCGGGCGTGAAGATGTGGTAATTCTGCGCGTGCCGCCCTTGCATGGCGAAATACGTTTCCCACTGACCGAGCTTGGGTTTGAGCGGCG
>CAIWFB010000202.1 GCA_903911825.1 uncultured Verrucomicrobia subdivision 3 bacterium | reverse complement strand
TCTCCAGTTTGTAGGGATGCGACGTGACCCAGCCGTTGTAGAAACAAATCGCACCGCCGAGACCTTCGATGGTTTGAAATGTCTTCGTCGCATCAATTCCTGCAATCGGCGGCGATGGCGGCGTGCCGTCTATGCCGCTGTCTAAATTGGAAACGGTGTAGGTGTAAGTGTTCAGGCCGAATTCAAATGCATCCAGATCCAGACCGTTCTCGTGTGCGCCGATTTGAAATGTCTGTGTCAGATTGGTTGCCGAGACGGTGAACGCCGCGCCGGGGGTAAAGACCGACAGATTGACCCATTTCCAAACACCGCTGCCAAGCGTGCCGCTGGTGTTGACGATGTTGGTTGGGGTGCTGAAACCGGCGGCGCCAAGGCCGTTCACCAAAACCCAATCGGTGCTGTTCGTCGGATTTTTCACGCCAAATCCGTTGCCATAAAACAAGCTGTCGTCGTTAAACGTTCCAGAACCGACGCGAATATGGGCGTAAAGCTGGTAAGTGCCAGGCGTCGGAAACGTCACCGTGTAAGTCGCCACACGGGTGGCATTACTGGGCGAGTTACCCGCGCCGTCGGTCGTGATGGTCATATAGGCGGGTGAGGTGCTATTGCTCACCGCCCAGTCTGAACCAAGCGCACCGGATTCGGCCTCAAATTTCACGAGCGAGACCGGTGATAGCGAATTCGTAGATGACGAAAACTGCCAGTAGTTGAGATTGAAAAGATTCGTGGCCGCCACGCCGGTGAATTTCAAATAAAGATTGTGAACGCCTTTTGCGGTGCTGTTGCTGACCGTGGTAGAGACGCTCGCCCAGGTTTGCCAGCCGCCGGTGACCGGCACGGCGCAGTTACCGATCAGAGTTCCGTTGGTGGCATCGAGATGCAGTTCAATCGTTCCACCGAGCCCAGCACTCGCAATGCGCGCGGTGAAATTCGTTGCACCTGCGCTGGTGAAATCCACGCCACGCAGCATGAGCCAGTTACCGTTGAAAATATTGGTTACGTCCATGCCGCCTTCAACGCATGGTTCCGTGGCGAGGCCGCTTTGTTGCGCGATGGTCTCAGCCTCGACGCGCGCGTAGGGATTCAGATTTTTTAGCTGCGACAAACCGTTGGTGGTGGGCGTGACCTGTTGAATCGAACCATCGGCATTGTAATTCAACCTCTCAAGACAGAGGCTGCGCTTATAAACGGCGTCGGCATCAGAAAGTCCGTTGGCTTTCGCGACAAAGCGGTTGTGGTAGGCGATATACCAGTTACCGCCAAACAAAACGATGGAGTGATGGTTGTTGTTGAAAACATTCATCGGTGGATTGGGCAACACTGTTCCCGAGGGAACAAATCCATTCGTCGGATTAGAATTGGTCTCACAGTAAATCACCATGCCCGCCGCTGGCGTGGTGGAGTATGTGAGGTAATAAATCCCGTTTCGCTGGTGCAGATGGCTGGCCTCAAAAAAATTCGTGGCGAAGGGTGCGGTTGCCGAACCGCTGACACTAGTTAGATTTGAGCCCAAGCGGATGACTCGCGAATTGGTCGGCGCGCTGCCGCCAAAATATAAATAGGTCTGACCATCGGTGTCGGTGAACGCGCCTGGATCAAAATACCATTGCGTGGAACTAGCCGCACCGGGTGTGCTGGAATTGATGAGCGAATTTCCTTTGGCATCTTTGAATGGCCCCACCGGCACGCTGCTGGTCGCCACGCCGATACTTCCGGCTCCGTTGGCAAAATAGAGATAGACCGCGCCGTTGTTACTGATGACTGATGGTGCCCACGATAAGGTTGCCCAAGAAACGTCGCGCGGCACCTGCAATACTTCGCCATGGTCAGTCCAATTCTTCAAGTCATCGGACGAAAAACACGAAACGGAATGCATCGCATAACTGTTCGTGCCGTTGTCGGTGTCGTTGGAGCAATAAAGGTAGAGGCGACCGTTGAATTCCAAGGCCGTTGGATCAGCGGAATATTTGTGCGAGACGAGCGGATAATCGGCTCGGGCAACCACGGCGAACGCCAGAGCGAACGCATACACCAACAGACACAAAAAGCTGCCGAAGTATCGCTTCGGCAGCTTTGAATTTACGTTGATTTCGGTGGGGGCCATTTGCTCGCTGGCTGGCAAAAAATTGATTCATCAATGCCATCGGCTAATTTCTAGGCCGAGCAAAATAACTACTCACTTCAACGACGACAGACGGAGGGTCAAAGTGGAATCAAAGTCGGTGGTATCCTGCGACCAGTAAGTATCCGTAGCACCATAGGCACCATTTCGAGTGGCAAAGCGATACCAAGAATCAAAATTTCGCCAAGCAGCTGAACCGTCGGCAAAGACTTCATTGCCACCTGCCGGGGTGCTGCCCTTCAGGTGAGGCGGACAATTGGCGTAAATGTAATACCGCGGATCGGTCTTCGGGACATATTGATCGGCCCAGGCTGTGCCCATTTTTATCAAAGAATCAGCAGCCAAGACCCAATGCGGTTTGGAAGTGGCTAATTTGACCGGACTACAAGACCTGAAGGTAGCGACACTAGTGACCCAATTGGTCAGTCCGCCCATGTAGGAGTAGCCGATGACCCACTGAAAATCATCGGGCGCAGCATTCCCCGTGGCTTCACGAATCGGCAGGCCGGGGGTGATTTTCCCACGATTAGGGCAGGTCCAGATAGAAGATGAATTGGACAGAACGTTCAACCCCACTGATGCGGCAGCTTGGGCTCCAGGATCGGTGAGAGTATTTAAAACATTTTGCCGCACAGGTAGAACTAAATCACTATTATCTCCAGCGTAGATAGCCATACCCAACCCAATTTGCTTGAGGTTGTTCACGCAGGAAATTCGTTTGGCTTTTTCCTTGGCTGCGGCCAACGCAGGCAACAACATCGCCGCGAGAATCGCGATGATGGCGATGACCACGAGCAGTTCGATCAAAGTAAAACCGCGTTGGGCACCTCTATTTTGTTTTTTAAACATATTATTTTCCTCTTCAATCGGCCGGATCAAATCTGACCCGCACCACAATTCGCTTTAAAATTCTAACAAAGGCGGCGGAGCACTGCACGAAATGCTCCGCCGCTGCGGATAACTTTTACGGATACACCATGCGGAAGAACACGTTAGTCTTCGCCGGGTTGATGCTGATGTTCACGTTCGTGAGACTGGACGATCCCGGATAGGTGAACCAATGATTCGTGGCGTTCAAGCCAACGCTGTTGGTTTGCAAGGTCCAACCGAGGTTGGTCGGCCAAGCCAAGCTCAACGTGCTGCCGGACATAGAAACGCGGACCACCGGCGGGTTCGTATTCACGGTTGAAGCGACGGTCAGCGCGGTGATAGAACCATCCACGGCCAAATCGTTCTGCCACGTTGCTCCTGCGCCGATGACCGTCATTGCTGCGCCGCCAGACAACGGTTGGCTGAACAGGGTGAACTTGTCGCCAGCCGTCAACGCGGGACCGCCGTTCGCCACGGTGAGTGTTCCGGTGCCAGTTTTGCTAAGCGCGCCTCCGACGATTACCAAGTCATTGGATTGCAACAACGATTTGTTCACGTCGATCGCGATATCACCACCGATAGTCAGATCGCTGCTGAAGGTGATGGTGCCTACGGAATTTGCGGCTGAGCCGGGCACGAGTGTCGTGCCCGCGTCGAACGTGACCGCTGTGGCATTCGTGCCGTTGCCACCGAACGCACCACCATTGATGGCGACGGGCGCGGCGTAGTTCAGATTATTCATGAACAGCGTGCCGTTGCTGACC
>CAIWFB010000201.1 GCA_903911825.1 uncultured Verrucomicrobia subdivision 3 bacterium | reverse complement strand
CGGCAAGGCGCTCATCCAATCACTGTTTTCCGCTAACCTGATTAGCGAACAGCAACAAGCCGCGCTCATGGCGTGGGCCGACACTCACATGGTGATGACGCTGGCCGGCACGATGCCACCGGAGTTCTCCATTGAAGAGTTTGCGGCGATCCCCGCCGCCGTGGCTGCCGCGAAGTCCCTCGATTGCACGCCGCCGGAAACCGCGCCGGCCGCTCCCGCCGTCGTGTGTGAGAAGTGCGGCACGGCCTGCATCGCCGACAGCCCGGATAATTGCCGCTGCTGATTTATGAAAAAGACTTGGAAAACCAAACGCACCGTCTGCCGTGGCTCAAAGTCGGGCCGGTTCGCGAACAAGGGCAAATGCAAAGCCTACAAAAAATCCAAGGTGAAAGTCGGCTGGTTCGGCAGTCTCTTCGCCTGATACTTACCGCCCTGCTGATTACAGGGTTCCTCACTGGCTGCGCCGTGGTTCCTCCCCACGAGCGCAGCCTTTTATTTTCATGGGATGCGGTCGCCGGTGCTACCAGTTACCGGCTTAACCGCAACGGCGAAGACCTCGCGCCCGTCCAAACCACGAATTGCGATGCGCCCGTGACCCGTGGCGACGTTTTCTTTGTGCGGGCCTTCAATGACACCAGCACGAGCGCCCCCAGCAACCAGATACGATTTTAGATCCCAAAACTTCACGGCGACCGCCTGCGCGACCGGCACAACGTAGCGGCTCAAAAGGACCTTTTCCGAATTGCCCAGGTATCTGGCGACCGCCGCCGTGTCACACTTGCTGGCCACGAGATAGCTGCCCGCCGTGTGGCGAAGTAAATCCGCTGGCCATTTCAGCAACCCCAGCACGGCCCGCATCTTGCGTTTGTAGCCACGAACGGCACCCCGCGAAGGTGACACCAGCCCCGCATCACTGGCGACCGTCTTGAGCAACGCCAGCGCCACCGGCTCAAGTTTGATGATGCGCCGCTGCTTTCTCACTTTCGGGAAATTTATTTCAATCTCGCCACTCTCAAGGTGAATGTGTTCCCAGCGTAGCTTTAGCGCCTCACCAGCCGGACGAACGCCGCAGAACAGTGTCACGACCAGATAGCCAAGAAAACGCTCTGGCGTGGCTTTTACGAGCGCCACGGCCTGCGCTGGTGTCAGAATCACCGGCGCTTTGCCATTGACCGCGATGCGTTCCAACTGTGACAGCGGATTGATGGAAATGAAGCCGCGGCGACTGGCGAAGCTGAAAAGGGTATTCGTGCGTGTGAACCAAGTTTGCCGGGATGAATCGCTCTGACCCTGTGACAATTCAGCCAGTCGCGCCTCAATGTCAGCCGCCGTGATCGTCTCGATGAAGCGATGTTCCCAGCCAGCGGCGAACGTCGTCAGATAGTGCTTTAGCGATTTTACATAATCAGGGTCACGCATCGCCGCCGACTTCGCGGCTAGAACCTGATTAACGACAGCCTGCAACGGATGCCCGTCGAAGTCTCCCGCCGAAATGGGCGGGCGCATTTCCAGACGGAAGCGCACTTGGCAATTTGGACACGACAACATGAAGCAAACCATCGGCGGAAATCGTAACACCTTTAGCAATAGCCGCATCGGTTTTCATTAAAGGGAATTCTCCCAGCGCTGGCCTCTCCTTTGACACGGTAGGGGTCGGAGGTTCGAAACCTCCACCGCGCACCATTTTCCACCCAAGTTCACAAATCCACGCTCTCATTGCAGCAATTCGGAAGCATTTGAACGTGGCAGCCCGCTGGCAAACCGTTAGTTTTCACCCATGAACACCCGTTTTCTCGTCTGCGCCCTGTCGCTGATGGTTGGTGTCGGCACACTCGCCGCGCAAACCAATATATTCGTGGCCGCCGATGGCTCCGCAAAATTCACCTCGGTGCAGGCGGCCATCATGTCTGTGCCGATGGGCACTCGTGAAAATCCCGTTGTCATTCACATCGCCCCCGGCACTTATAAAGAACTGATTTACCTCCAGCGCGAGAAACGCTTTTTCAAACTCGTTGGCACGAATCCGACCAACACGATTCTCACCTTCAACCTATACGCAGGCATCACGAATGCAGAAGGCAAACCAATCGGCACGTTCAAGACACCTTCCTCGACGATTGATGCGGATGATTTCACCGCTGAAAATATCACGTTCGCCAACTCCGCCGGTCCCGTCGGACAAGCGCTGGCGATTCGCGTGGATGGCGACCGCGCCACCTTCCGTAATTGCCGTTTCCTCGGTTGGCAAGACACCATTCTCATCAACCGCGGACGCCAGTATTTTGAAAAATGTTACGTCGAAGGCCACGTGGATTTTATTTTTGGTGCCGCCACTGCGTGGTTTGAAAATTGTGAAATTCACGCCCTGCGTGATGGCTACCTTACGGCTGCTTCCACGCCCGTGGATGTGCCGTTCGGCTATGTTTTCAATCGCTGCCAAATCACGGGTGCGCCGAGCGTAAAAACCTTTCTCGGTCGGCCCTGGCGCATCTACGCGAGCACCACGTTCCTTAATTGCGAATTGTCCGAAGCCGTTAAGCCGCAAGGTTGGAACGATTGGAACAAACCCGAAGCACACATGACGATGCGCTATGCCGAATTCAATTCCACCGGTGCAGGCGCGAATCCCACCAATCGGCCCGGCTGGGCGAAACAACTTTCTGCCGATGACGCAAAAAAAATTACCATCGAAAAAGTTCTCGGCGGTAATGATGGCTGGAATCCAACGATTCCTCCGCTCGACCCTAAGATTGCCGCGACGCAATACGACATCGAATACGGCGAAGCCGGCGGGCAAAAACTTCTGCTCGATGCGCACATTCCGGCGGGCGAAGGGAAATTTCCCATCGTGCTCATCGTTCACGGCGGCGGCTGGATGGCAGGCGACAAAGCGACCGACATTGTGCCCGTCTTCGCACCCGTGGCGACGAATTTTACTTGGTTCACCATCAACTACCGGCTCGCTCCCATCAATCGCTGGCCCGCGTGCTATGAAGATGTGCAGACGGCCATCCGTTGGGTGAAAGCTCACGCCGCCGAATACAAAGGCGATCCAAAGCGCATCGCGCTGCTGGGCTATTCCGCTGGCGGGCATTTAGTGACACTGGCTGGCGCGCGCGGAGCACACCAATCGTTTTGGCAGGCGCTGCACCTCGCCAAAAAAACGGATGAACGCGTGCAAGCCGTGGCCGCCTTTGCGCCGCCAACGGATCTAGTAGCCGACAACGAACGACGCGGCGGCTTGAGCATTTCCATGCGCAATCTTTTCGGTTACGAATCCAGCAACCTTACGGACAACGTTCGCATCGTGCTTAAGAAAAATTCGCCGCTCACTTACGTCAAGCCGGGCTTGCCGCCGTTCTTGCTCATTAACGGCAGCGCAGACAAGACCGTGCCGTTTGGCCAGACCGAGAATTTTGCGAAAGCGCTCAAGGCGGCGAAGGTAGATTGCACTTTGATTTCCATTCCCGAAGGCCAGCACCGCATCACTGATTGGAAAAATTTCTCACCCGCCTGGCAGCAGCAACTAGTGAACTGGCTCAACGAAAAACTGGTTGCGAAATAACTCTCACGGATACACCAACCGAAGAAATACCGCGCCATTGGTGGGGTTAATAACGAGGTTTGTGGAGTTGACATTTATAGAATTTCCCTCCGTCGCCCAATTGGTCGAAAGTCCCGCGCCCGGATAGTTCGTCTGGATTTGCAACCGCCAGCCGAGGTGATCCTGCGGCCACGATAGTTGCAAGCCTCCCCCGCTCGCCTGCATGACTAGGTTCGTCGGCTGATTCGACGGCAACGACGCAAGGCTGACGTGCAGCGAGTTCGTGCTCTCCCCGCCCGCGCCCACGGCGGTGACGGCGTAGAAATAATTCACCGCGTTCGTCACGTTCGCATCGGCGTAATTCGTCGCAGTGAGTCCGCTGAAAACCGTCGGATAATTCCCGCTAGTCGTCCCGCGCTTCAAGTTGTAGCTCGTCGCACTAGTCACGGAATTCCATTTCAAATTAATTTTCAAATTGGTCGCCATCGCCGTGAAATTTGTCGGGGCGGGTGGAGCTGGCAGAGTTACGACCAGCTTTACCTGCCCAGCGGTGTTGGTGTCGAAGGAATAATTGTAGCCCGCCGGCAGCGCGCCGAGTGTGGGGACGGTTCCGCTCAAACTTCCAGTGCAAGTCATCAGCGTATAAGTGCCGTTAGTAAAGCCAGCGCCGGCGAAAATATTATTCGTGCCGCCCAGCGAAAGATTACCAGTGACGGCGAGCCGCGTGGTATTGGTGCCGAGTGTGAAATTCAAAATCGTGTTCGGAAATAGCGTCAGGTTGTTGCTCACAGTGAAGGTGCTGGCGGACAACGTGAGCGGGCCATCGTCGAAAGCGTTCGTATTTTTCAGCGAGCCGAGAGCGTTGTAAAATGCGAGCGAATTACCGTAGCCATTCGTCGTCAGGCCGTCGAAGGTAAAGAGCGTGTTCGTTGGCGCACTGTTGGTAATGATGGCTTGGGCGTTGAACAGCGCGAACGTATTCGACGTGGAGGCGGGCTTGAGTTTGCAGTCAATGAACTGCGCGCCGCTGACATTGTAGAGGCAGAAATTCCGGTTGCCAGTGACGTTGACGTTTTTGAAGATGATATTCGTCGCGGGCATTTCCGTGCGCGCCCAGATGATACCGATGGGATAACCGCTGATCGAGGTGGCGTTGATGTTGCTGAAAGTGATGTTACGAAACGCGGGCGTGACGTTCAGCGCGGCGACCGGCTGCGACGCGGCATAGCTCGGGGAAATGCTGCTTGGCGTGCCGACCAAAAGATAATACGCATAAATCTGAATTGGAAAATGCACGTTCGTCATGCTGATGTTGAAATAGTTGATGTTCTGGATCAGCCCGCCGCGACCATCGTCTGACTTGATGCGGAGGCCGTTATCCGTGCCGTTGAACGTGCAGTTGATGACGGTGATATTCGACACGCTCGGCGAGGTGTAGCTGCCGATGGAAACACCGTGACCATTGCCATAAACATTGTTCGTGATCAGCACGTCCGACGTGCCACCGCCGCAGGTGAAATTATCGTCACCCACGCTGATGTCGCAGTTCTGCACGAGGATGTTCGTGCCCGCTACGTCGCACGCGTCCGTATTATGGCCGGGAATCGGGTCGGAGGACGAATTGGCCCGGATCGTCACGCTTTGCACGGTGCTATTCGCGGCGGAACCACCGCTGATGGAAATATGAAACATCGGCGAGTTTGAGAGCGTGATGTTCTGGATCATCTCACGGTTACAATTGGACAGCCGGATCATGATCGGACGCACGGCGTTGTTGGTGTTCGCCCACGGCCACCACGGTTCGCCCTGGCCGTGGATCATACCGGGCCCGCTGATGGCGATGTTCGTCAGACTCGAGCCGGAAATGAAGTTGTTGGCCGTGAAATAAACGTTCGTGCCACCGTTGGTGAACCAGGTGACGGGATATTTTCCAAATGGCAGCATCCGTAAAATTGCGCCCGCATCCACCTGTAGATTCACGTTGTTGGCCAGCGTAATCGGGCCACACAAAAAAATTCCCGGTGGAATCTTGACCGTGCCGCCGCGCAGTCCGTTTGTGATACCTCCGAGCGTCGCCGCATTAATTGCGGCTTGGATGGCAGTCGTGTTGGTCGTCACCCCATCGCCCACCGCACCATAGGCCGTGTTGGTAATGGTGATGACGTTATTCGTGTTAATGACCAGCGACCAAGGAGCGATGGCGCTGGCTCTGGTCGCCAGCAGCAGAAATAAAATCAACTTCACCGCAACCATCAGCGGCCGCTTAAAATGAACTTGATGAAACATGAGAAAATAAAAGTTACTGCGCGTTTTCCAGCGAACAGTTCACCAGTTTCACATCGGCCTCGATGACCTGATCTGGCTTCTTCACCTGTTTAAAAACCGAATTATAGATTCGCACGTCGGTGATGATGGCCGCCGGAAAGCCGCGCACGTTCAGCACGCGCGGCGTCTGCGCCACCTTGATATTTTCCATCACCACATTTCTAGCTATCGGTTTCTGCTCGCCCTTCGCACCTTCCTCGTAGAGAAAATCAATCTGCAAGACCGAGTCATGCACCACGCCTACATTCACATTGCGCATGAAAATATTTTCCAGCACCCCGCCGCGCATGGCGTTGGATTTCAACCGCAGCGCGCAGGTCAAATCCGGACTGCTCATCTCACAATTTTCGACGAATACGTTTTTGACGCCGCCGGAAATCTCGCTGCCAATGGTCGTGCCGCCGTGGCCATCGCGCATCGTGCAGTCGCGGATGATGATGTTCTGCGATGGCACGCCAACGCGGCGACCGTCGGCGTTGCGGCCCGATTTAATGGCAATGCAATCGTCGCCGGTGTCAAAAATACATTTCTCAATCAACACATCCGCGCAGCTTTCCGGATCGCAGCCGTCGTTATTCGCGCCGTGCGAATTGATGTCCACGCCGCGCACGATGACATTGGTGCAAAGGAGCGGATGCAATTCCCACATCGGCGAGCGGCGAATCTTGATACCTTCAATCAACACGTTCCGGCAAAGGTTAAATTCCACAAACGGCGGCCGGAGAAAATCACCTTCGCCAAAAATGCGCTGGCTCACTGGTGTGCCCTCATTGTTCATTTTGTCTAACCGAGCGCGCGCGGCTTTCTGTGTGCCGGCGGCTGGACCCTTCCGCCCTTTCCACGCTAGCCAGTTGGATTCCTCCGCCTGGCCGTCGATGGTGCCCAGCCCCGTCAACGCGATATTCGTCTGCCCAAAGGCGTAAATCAGCGGTGAATAATTGTAACACTCAATACCTTCAAAACGCGTAAACACTACGGGCAAATAACGCTTGGTATCCGTGCTGAACTTTAGCACCGAATTCGTCGCCGCCAGATGCAGCGCCATGTTGCTCCGCAAATGAATCGGCCCGGTCAAAAACTCTCCCGCTGGAACAACCACCCGCCCACCACCAGCTTTAGCACACGCGGCGATTGCCTGAGTGAGGGCAGGACTGGCATCCGTTTTTCCATCAGCCACCGCGCCAAACTGAACGATATCAAAATCCCGGTCGGGAATTTTCGGTGCGGAAATACGCGCCAGAATTTTCGGCACCTGATCCCACCCCGCATGTTGAGCGACCGAAACACAACCCGTAAGCAATCCCAAACAAAGTAACGCGCAATATTTTTTCATGGTGTAAATTCATTTTAAGCCGGTCACTTCGGCGTTCTCCAACTTGAAGGGTTCGCCCTTGGGCACGGTGACGGAAACATTTTCTAACTTCACACGTTTCGCATGAGTAATGCTGAACGGTTTCGCAGCGGTGATATTCACGTTTTCTAAAATCACGTTCTCAATGCAGCTTTCGGGCAATCCCAATATCAAGCCCGCCGCCTTCGGACATGTCGCCGTCAGGTTCTTGATGCGAATGTGGTGAAAGATCGGAATATTCCCATCGCTCGGAGAATTCGTCGGTGCGGCTCCCGGTTTTTTATCGCCGGCTGAAGTGCCTTGGTAAACACAGGTCAACGTGATGGCCGGATTCACATTCTTCATCGTGATGTTGTCGCAGAAAATATTTTCTACGATGCCTCCACGCCTGGTGTCCGACTTGATACGGATGCCGTTCTCCGTGTTCTCAAACGTGCAGTTACGCACAGTGATGTTACGCACGCCGCCGACTGTCTCGCTGCCAATACTCAGGCCGTGGCCGTGCAAAAAAGTGCAATCGGTGATGGTGAAATCCTCGCTCTGAAAAGTCCCGTCCGCGCCTTTCTTGCCGGCTTTGATAGCGATGTTGTCATCGCCCACGTCCACTTTGCATTTGGTGATGAGGTAACGATGTCCACTGGGGTCCATTGCGTCAGTGTTCGCCGCGCGTTCCGGCGCGAGAAAAGTGACGTTGGAAATCACCACGTCATTGCAATCTGTCGGCACCAGATGAAATTTCGGCGAATTCTGCAGCGTGAGATTTTCAAAGCGCAGATTCTTCGAGCGCTCGATGACGATTAGGTTCGGTCGGGGCAAAGTGTAGCCGGATTTTTTCTGGCGCGCCTTTTCTGCCTCCGGCCACCAGACGAAACCGTTGCCGTCTATCACGCCGCTGCCGGTGAAGGTTACGTCCTGCAAATCTTTGCCACTGATGAACGGGATGAAACTGGCACCCTTCGCCAGCCAATCGCCGGGCGTCTTCATGAAATCTATCTGGTTGGTGCTGGCAAACAGCGTCGAATTGGCGTCGAGTTGGAACGTTGTCTTCGAATAAATCTTCAACGGCTGGCTCAAATACGTTCCCGCCGGAAATTCCACCGTGCCGCCGGAAGCACGACAGGCATCCAGCGCTTTCTGGATGGCTGCGGTGTCGAAATTTTTCCCGTCGCCCGTCGCGCCAAGTTCGCGGACGTTAAATGTGGCGGCGCATAAAGGCAGACCAAAGGACAGCAATAGGGCGGCGATGGTTTTCATTGGGATGCACTTAGTTTGCGGCAGGAATTGCTAGGGCGAAACCGTCCGTTTCGGCAAACTGCCTTGAAATAATTGCACCGTAAAAAATCAAACCGCTAATTCCCGCTGATCTACACTGATAAAAGTTTGCAAAGATTAACGGTCTGGAAACAGTGGCTTATTTCACGCCCGGAAATTCCATGTAGTTCTTCGCGTTCGCGTAGCAGATATTTTTGATCATCGGCCCGACGAGTCTTTCGTCGTTGGGAATCGCCCCGCTGACGATGTCCTTACCAATTAAGTTGCAAAGCGTGCGGCGGAAATATTCATGGCGCGGATAGCTCATGAACGAGCGTGAGTCGGTGATCATGCCGATGAACCGCGAGAGCAAACCGAGCTGCGACAGTGCGTTGATCTGCCATTCCATGCCTTCCTTCTGATCGAGGAACCACCAACCGGAACCGTATTGAATCTTGCCGGGAATCGTGCCGTCCTGAAAATTGCCGATCATGGTGGCAAAAACGTAATTGTCCGCCGGATTGAGATTATAGATGACGGTCTTGGGCAATTTATTTTCCGAATCTAGCTTATTCAAGTAAGCCGCTAGCGTGCTGGCTTGTGCAAAATCACCAATAGAATCAAAGCCCGTGTCCGGTCCGAGCTGCGCGAGCAGACGGTCGTTGTTGTTACGCAACGCGCCGAGGTGCAATTGCTTCGTCCAGCCGCGCTTCGCATCGAGATGACCAAAGAACACCATCATGAACGACGCGAATTGCGAATGTTCCAGCGGTGTTACCGCCGTGCCCTTGCGTGCCTTATCGAAAATGGCAGCAGCCACTTTTTCGCTGCAGAAATCGGCGAAACAATGATTCATGCCGTGATCGGAGAGACGGCAACCTTGCGCGTGGAAAAACTCGTGGCGCTTGTCCAACGCTACGATAAACGCACCGAAATTATTGATGCGGACATTCGCAGCGGCAGCTAATTGCTCGACCCATTTGTTAAAACCGGCGGGCGAATTTACCGTGAGCGCTTTGTCTGGACGGAACGCTGGCAACATGGTCGTCGGATGGCCAGACTTCGCGAACGAGCGATGATAGCCCAGATCATCCACGGGATCGTCTGTGGTGCAAACGACTTTGACGTTCATCTTCTTGAGCAAACCCTGAGTCGTATAAGCCGCCGTGGCGAGCTTGGCATTGGCCTGCTTCCAGATTTTCGACGCTGTCTTCTCACTCAACAAATCCGTGATGCCGAAGTAACGGCGCAGCTCAATGTGCGTCCAGTGATAGAGCGGATTGCGCAACGTATGCGGCACGGTGGCGGCCCACGCATTGAATTTCTCTTCCGGCGAAGCATTGCCGGTGCAAAATTTTTCCGCGACGCCATTGCTGCGCATCGCGCGCCATTTGTAATGATCGCCCTCCAGCCAGATCTCAAACAGATTTTTGAACTGCCGATTTTCCGCGATGTCTTTCGGGGAAATGTGGCAGTGATAATCAAAAATCGGTTCGTTCGCCGCATACTTGTGGTAGAGCTGGCGCGCTGGCTTGGATTCCAGCAGGAAATCATCGTGGATGAACGGCTTCATTTACTTGCCCAAAAGTAACGGTTTCATGTGGCGCTCGAAAAGATTTTCCGTGACGTTCTTGGCGACGATGGCTTCGTGCTTCTTCAACGCGTTCAGGTAGCGATCGCCCTTCTTGGCCGCAACCTTGAAGCTGACGTGTAGCAACTGGCGGAAGCTCGGATTATAGCCCGGGTTTTTCTGGTCGTGACGCAGCGCGTCCGTGAATTGCTTGGAGCTCCAGCCATTGACTACGGTTGCGCTGGGCAATTTTGCTTTATCAATGTCGATGACACTGGCATAGGGCGCACAGAATTCATCCACGTGCTCCATCGCGTAGGCGTAGATTTCCTTGGCAATCTCCAAGCCGTCGCCACCCGCTTCTGCGAGGCCGATGAGTTCTTCCAGCCACGTCGTGCCAGCGGTTTTGATGTGCACGCCCGCACCGAATTTTGCCAACGCCTTGCGCATGGCTTCGTAGATAGAAAATTTGTCACTGCCAGAATGCACGCTCAACTTGAGCGAAGGCGGCAGGCCGTATTTCTGAATGGCAAAGGCGATGACGGCGAGGTCTTCGTTGAATTCTTTCTCGAACTGCGCCACATCGCCGACGTAATCCACGCCCTTGTTGAAACGACCGGTGAACTTCGGCGCGATAGTTTGGATGGGGATTTTCTGGTCGGCAATCGCGGCGAGGATGATGAGCAATTCCGGCGGCGTCTGCGGGCTGTCGGTTTCGTCCATTGAAACTTCGGTGATGAAATTAGCCACGCCTTTGGCTTGGGCAATGTGTTGATAAATTTTACCCGCGTCTTGGACGGCAAGCAGGAATTTATTCGCCACGCGCTCCACTTCGGCGCGGCTGATGCTGAACGGTTGCGCAATGTGCGGGATGACCACGGTGCCGACGAGTTCGGGATGGCGATCCACAAAGGCTTTCACATCCGCCACGGCGGCGGGTTTGCCAATGCTGTCCGCCACATCAATCGTGAAGAAATCCGACGGCGCAATAAAACGATCTACGGTTTCGAGGCGGATGTGGTCGGCATCCACATGGTAAGCAGTTTTCCAGTTGAGCGCCTGCACGGCGGCATCCGCCTCGATGCGTAGGCTGGCAGGTTCAGTGCCGATGAAAGTGTGTTCACGATTGGATTTATTCCAAACCGGAATGAAGACTGCACCCAACGCCGTTGCCTGAACGCAGGCTTGCAGTTGTGCTTTACCCTGATGGCCAAAACGGTCGCCCATCCCAAACGAAAATTTACCCAAGTGGAGGTAGTTGCTCATAAAGTGATAAACGCATGGTAGGGCTAAATTGCCCAAAAGCGCCATGTGAGTTCTGCAATTCTATTTGAGAATTTTGCACTTTGGAATCGCCAATACTGATTAGGTGGTTCCAATTGACGTTTAGTTTTCCGTCAAGATTTTTGTTCCCAAAAAACATACAAAGTGAACCGCGGGTTTAATAAATAAAAGCGGTTCAAAGTGCGCGCCGCTTGGGGTTTGTCCTTCACGGAGCTTTCTTCAATCCTTCCCACTTCACCACCCAACTTCCATCGTCAGGAAAACCGGGTGCGTGTTTACCAGCGGGCGCACCATCCCAACCCGCAGCCATCATCGCCACGGCATAAAGCAGCCCGCCGTTGCCCGGCAAGTAAGGACCTGGTCCGCCGGTGCAAATGCCGCGTTCATCGTAATGATTCTTTCGCGAGGGATTCAGCAACGCTTCGATCGCCAACTTAGGATCACCCACTCTTGCCGCAGCCATCGCCATCCAAGGAAAGTCCCAGCCCCACGTTGCATCCCAGCTCCAATTGCGGCCCACTTCTTTAACCGTGCGTTTGGCCGTCGCGGGATAAAGTCCGCGAAACGGCGGCAACATCCCGGCAATCCCGATGTTGTCCACGTGATCGAAGGTTCGAGTCACAAATGTGTCTGGTCGAAAATTGCTAAAAATGTAGAGGCCGTCTTTTTCCGGCAGGGGCGCCAGATGTTTGGCCACTTCATCCCAATGTGGCTCACGCGCCAGGCCCAGTCTCAGTCGCCACTGTTGCGCCATTTCCAGTCCAACCTGCCAATAGGCTATTTCAAAAACAGTGTTTGTTCGCAACGGGCTCGATTCGCCTTCGCTGGCCGGGAACACGGGATCAAGGTTGTATTGACCACTTATTGGATCGCGCACGGGATAATCCGCCATGAACTCGGCGGTGCCAAAAATAATGTCTTTCCACTTGTCCAAAGTTGCCGGCGTAGGATGCAACCGGTATTCCAACTCGGCGAAGAAGATCGGGTGCGGCTCTTTCCACAGCAGCGACATCTCAATGGGATAGCCATCATTGTAGCCATTGGGGCCGGTGGATTTGGGCCACATCAATCCGCGATAATCAAAATTCTTCGCGATGGCCGCGGCGATCGGAGTGATGCGCGAATAAATCGACATCGCCTTTTCGGCCTTCGGCCAACGGTCCCAAAGCGCGTAATGCGCCATGTGCCACCAGAGCATTTCGAAGTGCCACTTGCCGTGCCAAGTGTCCACGCCGGTCAACGCGCCTTCCGCGGGCGGATTGTCACCCGCCGATTGAACGGCCAACTCATATTGCGAAAGCACGATGCGCCGCTCCAATTCCTTCCAGCGCGGATCACGGCTCGCCGACAGATCCACGGCTCCGCCGCTATTCCAAAATTTGGGCCAGGATGTTTCGCAAGCAGCCTTTGCATTTGCAAACGTCAACCTGTCTGCGCTCGCGATATTCGCAGCGAAGTTGCAGGCGAAATCAATCGCGCTGGTTCCAGCTACTGGTGTGAGGATGAATTGATGTGGCGACGAATGAGTATTCCAACTTTCGTTCTCGGAAAGTTTCTTCGTCCGCTCCTTTCCGTTAAGCCGGTATTTGATCTCAAGATGTTTGGGGTGCTGATAGGCCGGATCGCCGAAAGCATCATTATTGGCGGTGATGATTCCATTGTCGCGCAAGGCAGTGACCACCTTCTCGGTGACATTTGTCCAGCTGCCATCATCAGCGCCATAACGGGCGCTTTCGATTTCCGGTTTGTTTGGCAACGGCTGGCGGACGATAAATCCATGTCCACTCAACCCAACTTCGTATTGCGCATCATCAATTATGCGATGCAACTGAAGCGTGTCATTGGTTTGCGTAACGATCGCGGTTTGATGACCACTGGTTCGAGAATAATCTCCCAGCCAGCCACCGACATTGAGCGTCGGTGCCGGAAAATCGAGCATCACCTGCAACCGTCCATCTCGCAACAAAAGCGATTCCACCCGCACTGCAACAATGTCGGCTTGGGGATCAACACACGTTTCCACCGCCACCGGCTCGCCGAGATACGTGAAATGGCTGGTCAAAATTCCGGTCCACAATTCGAGATGGCGCGAATCCACCTGCACGTCCGAAGCCGTCAATCGCTCGCCGGCCGCGTTGATGAAACCAATCCGGCCTAGGTTCAACGGCTGCGGATTCAGATATTCCCAATCCGCAATCGGGCCCGGATCACGCGTAGTCAAAGGCTGCGTCATCCGTCCATGATCGGGCGTTCCCCATGGACGGATCTGGTCTTTCGTCACGCCGGCGGGGAGCGGAAAGCTATGCCAGCACCAATGGCACATCGTATTGCCGCCAACGGTTTCCAAGCCGGTGCCATCGGCATTGAAAGCGAAGTTACCGTTGCCGAGCGGAATCTCGCCAGCGAGTATAGGCCAGTCAATATTATGCCGGCTCACGAGCGCATGGCGATCAATGGATGCGCCATCCGTTGCCGCCATTAATCTGCCGGCGAAAAGCGTCAGTGAAGAAACCAGGAGCAGCAAGGTGGGCGACAATTTAAATTTTAATTCCATCATAAAACTCGGACTTCCATAATTGGAACGATTGGAATTTAGTAATTGAAACCAGACTTAAACACGGTTTTACAGCGGACTCAACTTGGCGATTCAAAAAAGAACCGCAGTTTTCATTGAAAATAAAAACCCCACAGCTTGCACTGTGGGGTTTGAAATTGCCTCAACCTTGCGGCCGAATTTTTTTCCAGAGCCAGCCGAGCGGATCGTAGTATTCGTCCACCACGCGTTCTTTCAACGGGATGATCGCGTTGTCGGTGATAGTGATGTGCTCGGGGCAGACTTTGGTGCAGCACTTGGTGATGTTGCAATAGCCAATACCTTGCGACTGCTTCAATTCTGGCAAACGATCTTCCGTGTCGAGGGGATGCATTTCCAAGGCGGCAGTGTAAACAAGAAAACGCGGGCCGATGAATTCATCGTGCTTGTGATGGTCGCGCAAAACGTGGCAGACGTCCTGGCAGAGAAAACATTCGATGCACTTGCGGAATTCCTGCACGCGATCTACGTCTTCTTGCATCATACGCCAAGTGCCGTCGGCGGCATCGGGCTTGCGCGGATTGAATTTTTTGATCTTCGTTTTGACACGGAAGTTCCACGAAACATCGGTGGCAAGATCACGGACCAACGGGAAAGCGCGCATCGGCTCGATGGTGATGGGCTTGCTGGTGTCGAGCGTGTCCATGCGCGTCATGCACATGAGCTTGGGCATACCGTTGACTTCGGCCGAGCAGGAGCCGCACTTGCCAGCTTTGCAATTCCAGCGCACGGCGAGGTCGTTCGCCTGCGTGGCCTGAATTTTATGCACGACGTCGAGCACGACGAGGCCTTCGGTGATCTCCGTGGTGTAATCCACAAATTTGCCGCTGGTCGCGTCGCCGCGCCAGATTCTGAAAGTGACTTGTTTATTCATTTCATCTCCTCGATGACTTGTTTCAAATCTTCCCGCATCGCCGGAATCGGTTCGCGGCGTAATTTCATGGAACCATCCGTCTGCTTGGAAATGACGGAATTGTATTTCTGAGCTTCAGGATCTTTGTTCGGAAAATCCTCGCGGAAATGGCCGCCACGGCTTTCCTTGCGATCAATCGAGCACAGCGTGATGGCTTCGGAAATCGTGAGCAGATGCTTCAGATCAATCGCCGTGTGCCAGCCGGGGTTGTATTCGAGATGGCCCTGCACGGCTACCTTCGCCGCACGAGCTTTGAGCTTTTCAATGCCAGCGAGGGCGAACTCCATTTCGTTCTGGAGGCGCACGATACCGACGTTGGCCTGCATCATGTTCTGCAAATCGTATTGCACTTGATACGGACCTTCGGCGCCGCCGCTCGCCGGACGTTCAAACGGCTCGATAGATTCCTTGTAAGCGGCCTCGACCTGCGCGTCGTTGATTGCGCCAGAAGAATTTTCCTTCGCATATTTCGCGGCGAATTCGCCCGCGCGTTTGCCGAAGACAATGAGATCGGAAAGCGAATTGCCACCAAGACGATTCGCGCCGTGGAGACCAGCCGCACATTCACCAGCAGCGAACAGGCCGGGGATGTTCGTGGCCTGCGTTTCGCCATTCACGCGGATGCCGCCCATCGCGTAATGCGTGGTCGGGCCGACTTCCATCGGCTCCTTGGTAATGTCGAGATTCGCCAGTTGCATGAACTGGTGATACATGGACGGGATTTTCTTTTTGATGTGCTCGGCGGAGTTCGGAATCTTTTCCTTGATCCACGCGATGTCGAGAAACACGCCGCCGTGCGGACTGCCGCGTCCGGCTTTCACTTCGCGATTGATACAGCGAGCCACGTGATCGCGCGTCAAAAGTTCCGGCGGACGTTTCGCATTCTTGTCGTTTTGCGTGTAGCGCCAGCCTTCTTCGGGATCGGTCGAGGTCTGTGACTTGTAATTCTCCGGCACGTCATCATACATGAAACGCTTGCCGTCTTTGTTGCGCAACACGCCGCCTTCGCCGCGCACGCTTTCCGTGACCAAAATACCTTTCACGCTTGGCGGCCAGATCATGCCGGTGGGATGGAACTGAATGAATTCCATGTCGAGCAATTCCGCGCCTGCGTGATACGCGAGGGAAACGCCGTCGCCGGTGCCTTCCCAAGAATTGCTGGTCACCGCATACGCGCGGCCAAGTCCGCCGGTGCAAACGACCACCGCCTTGGCTTTGAAAACACGAAAACGACCGCGTTCGCGGTCATAACCAAACGCACCCACCACGCGGTCGCCGTCTTTGAGCAGCGAGACGATGGTGTATTCCATGTGAACGGTAATGCCCTGATGAATGCCGTGATCCTGCAATGTGCGAATCAATTCGAGGCCCGTGCGATCGCCGACATGCGCGAGACGCGGATAACGATGACCACCGAAATTACGCTGCGAAATTTTTCCTTCCTTCGTGCGATCAAACACCGCGCCCCACGCTTCGAGTTCGTGAACGCGGGTCGGCGCTTCCTTCGCGTGCAGTTCGGCCATGCGCCAGTTGTTGACGTATTGTCCGCCGCGCATCGTGTCGGCGAAATGCACCTTCCAGCTATCGCGATCATCCACGTTGCCCATCGCCGCCGCCATGCCGCCTTCGGCCATGACGGTGTGCGCTTTACCGAGGAGTGATTTGCAAATCAACCCAACTTTGACGCCAGCAGCAGAGGCTTCGATCGCCGCGCGCAGACCCGCGCCGCCCGCACCGATGACCAGAACATCGTATTCGTGAGTTTCGTAATTAGTAGCCACAGAAATCTTTCGGTGAAGGGTTTATTTGAGAATAAAAAACACAAAATCGCTGATTTTGCCCGTCGCACAAAGGCGGATATAAACATCCGTCAAGCCGACACCGAACAAGCTGATCCATGCCCACATCATGTGTTTCTTGTTGAGGCAGCTCACGCAATTGTAAGCCTTGCCGCAGCTCGGCGCTTTGGATTTAGAATCCAAAAAGCCACCGATGAGATGACGAAGCGAGTGACAACCGAAAGTATACAGCGCGAGGAAAACCGCATTCAGTGTGAGAATAACCGTTCCGACTCCGATACCGAAATGTTGTTTACCAGTAATGGCATCGGTGAACCACATCCCCTTCCAAGCGTCATGCGCCAATAGCACGATGAATAAAGCAGCGAGGTAGAAGAAATAGCGATGGACATTTTGGATGATAAGCGGGAAAGATTTTTCCCCGAGAAATTTTTTACGGGACTCACCCACGGCACAGTTTACTGGGTCTGCCCAGAAGGCTTTATAGTAAGCACCGCGATAATAATAGCAGGTGAAACGGAAACCACCGGGAATCCAAAGAATCAAAAAAGCCGGTGAGAACGGGGCCCACGTAGGAAACCATGAAGGCAAAACTGCACCCCAAATGGCGTGCGGTGAAGTGCCCCAGAATTCCGGCGAGTAGAAGGGCGAAAGATAGTTCGCCCCGTTGCCACCATACCAGTAGCTGCACGTGTGATTGTGCATATCACTCACGCCTTGGAAAGCGGCCCAGGTCGAGTAGATGATGAAGGCGGAAAATCCGAGAAACACCGCAAGCGGCTGGAGCCACCAAGCGTCAGGACGGTTCGTTTCGCCGAACGGGCGTTGTTTAGGTAAGGTGTCTGCGTAGGCCATATTTGCATTAAAATTAGTAATCTTAACCGCCAGCGTCAACGCAGGAGAATAGGTATAAGCCCCGCTTGGTAGCGACTTGCCCACCGCTAATCACCTTTTGCCGCCCGCTGCCCATTCGTTCAACTCACGCTCCCCTGCTCGTTCTTCGCCCACGCCCAGTAATTCCAACGCTTCGCCAACTAAGTAAAGCGACCCGGTGATGACCACGAAATGCTCGTTCCTACAAGCAGCCAGCGCGGCGGCAAGATTTTCACAGCCCATTACTGCCGTAGCCGGATCGGCTTCGGAAAAGGCCTTGGCCAATTCATCCGCCGAAGCGGTGCGTTTGCTGGCAACGGGAACGGTAAAAATCTTCGCCGCTAAGGGAGCCAACGTGCGACAAATGGCAGCCCATTGTTTATCCGCCAAGGCACCCACAATAAAAACGGGGCGAACACCCGGAAAAATTTTTGGCAAGGCTGCCCGCAAAACTTCCGCGCCGGCTAAATTGTGGGCCCCGTCTAAAAGTATCTTTTGTCCGTTCGGCCGCCGAATCAATTGCAAGCGCCCCGGCCAGTTTACCGCCGCCAAACCGGCTTGAATTTGCGCTGGTGAAACGGGGATTTGCGGTTGAAGGACCTCAACCACCGCCACTGCCAGCGCGGCATTTGTCTTTTGGTGATCACCAAGAAGTGCGGTTGAAGGTTGAAGGTTGAAGGTTGAAGGTTCAGCAGTCCGAACGAGCGGAGCCCGATTTTGTTGTGCTATTTGCTCAATCACGTTCAGCGCAGCGGGCATCTCCACCGCCGTCACGACCGGCACGCCCAATTTGATAATACCCGCTTTTTCTACGGCAATTTTCGCCAGCGTATCGCCCAACCATTGCTCATGATCAAACGCGATATTCGTGATAACGCTCGCCAACGGCATGACGATATTTGTCGCGTCCAAGCGGCCCCCCAACCCAGTTTCCCAAATGACGAGATCGCATTTTTGCTCGGCAAAATATTTCAGCGCCACGACGGTCACGACTTCAAACATCGTCGGGTGTTGTTCAGGAGGAAATTCCTTGAGCGACGTCTGCAATTCGGCGACGAGCCGCGCGACATCTGCTTCAGGAATCAACTGGCGGTTGATTTGAATCCGTTCGCGAAACGAAACCAGATGCGGCGAAGTAAACAGCCCGACGCGCAATCCCGACGCGCGATAAATACTTTCCAGCATCGCACAGGTGGAACCTTTGCCGTTCGTGCCAGCGACATGGATAAAACGGAGTTGGTCTTGTGGATTGCCCGCGAGCGCGGCGAGTCGGCGCGGCGTCTCCAACCCGAAGTTCGCGCCGAACAGCTGCAGTCCGTAGAGAAACTCAATGGCTTCGGCGTAGGTCATGCAACGCCGACCGCATCACAGCGGCTTGTGGTGGATGTGCAAATGCGCCGCCGCGATGAAGCCCTTGAACAATGGGTGCGGCTGGTGCGGCTTGCTCATGAATTCTGGATGGAACTGGCTGGCGATGAAAAACGGGTGATCTTTCAGTTCGATGACCTCAACGAGTTTGCCGTCCGGCGACGTGCCGCTGAAGACAAAACCCGCCTTCTCGAATTTTTCGCGGTAGGCATTATTGAATTCGTAGCGATGGCGATGACGTTCGTGAATCACGAACGCGCCGTAAAGTTTGCCAGCCAGGGAACCAACGATCAACTGGCAGGGCTGCGCGCCCAGCCGCATAGTGCCGCCTTTTTTGGTGACTTTCTTTTGGGCGTCCAGCAGCGCAATGACGGGGTGCGGCGAGTTTTCATCGAACTCCGTGGAGTGCGCTTTTTCCAATTTCAAAACGTCGCGAGCGAATTCAATGGTGGCGATCTGCATGCCTAAACAGAGGCCGAGGTAAGGAATTTTATTTTCGCGCGCGTATTTCGCCGCCAGAATTTTCCCTTCGATGCCGCGTTCGCCGAAACCGCCGGGCACACAAATGCCGCCGATGCCATTCAACATCTTGTCCGCGCCAAATTTTTCAATCTCTTCCGCGTCCACCTGCACGATTTCCACGCCGCAATCGTTGCCCACCCCACCGTGGATGATCGCCTCGTAAACCGATTTGTAAGCGTCTTGCAGGCCGATGTATTTGCCCACGACGCCGACACGCACACGATGCTGCGGGGCGATAAGTTTACGGATGATTTCCTGCCAATGCACCATGTTCGGCGCGGGCGTGGTAAGGTGCAAAATACGGCACACCAAATCGTCCATGCGCTCGCGTTGGAGCATCAGCGGCATTTCATAAATGGAATGATCTACGTCCTTCACCTCGATGACCGCCTCGACGGGCACGTTGCAGAACATGGAAATTTTCTGGCGTAATTCCTTGTCCAACGGCTTCTCGCAACGGCACGCGATGATGTTGGGAGTGATGCCGATTTCGCGCAATTTGGCGACGGACTGCTGCGTGGGCTTGGTTTTTAATTCGCCCGCCGCTTTGATGAATGGAACGTAGGTAACGTGAATGAAACAGGTGTTGCCGATGCCAGCTTCGAGCGCAAACTCACGAATCGCTTCGACGAACGGCAAGCCCTCGATATCGCCCGTGGTGCCGCCGATTTCGGTGATGATGACATCGGCCTTGCTGGTCTCGGCGAGCAGATGGATGCGGCGTTTGATCTCGTCCGTGACGTGCGGAATCACCTGCACGGTCTTGCCGAGATAAACACCCTCGCGCTCGTTGTTCAGCACCTTCTGATACACTTGGCCGCTCGTCAGATTGTTCATCCGCGAGAGCTTGGTGCTGGTGAAGCGTTCGTAATGGCCGAGGTCCAAGTCCGTTTCCGCGCCGTCGTCGAGCACATATACTTCGCCGTGCTGATACGGCGGCATTGTGCCCGGATCCACATTGAGATACGGGTCGATTTTTTGCAGTGCGAGCTTGAGGCCGCGGTTCTCGAGCAGCGTGCCGAGCGCG
>CAIWFB010000200.1 GCA_903911825.1 uncultured Verrucomicrobia subdivision 3 bacterium | reverse complement strand
CCTGCCGTGGTTGCTGCCTTGCAAAACAAATTTGCTTTGAGTGAAGAAGTTTTTCGTGTGCTCTTTACTGAGTCGCCCGAATTGAAGCCCGCTAAATAATTGTCTCCATGGCCAGTTTTAACAAAGTTGTCCTCGTTGGGAATTTGACGCGCGATCCTGAATTGCGCTACACGCCCAAAGGGACGGCTATTGCTAAAATTGGACTCGCGGTCAATCGCGTCTGGACCAATGAAGCTGGCGAAAAAAAGGAAGAAGTAACTTTTGTGGATGTGGATGTTTTTGGCCGCACGGCCGAAAACGTCGGTCAATACATGCGTAAAGGCCGTCCGATTCTCATCGAAGGTCGCCTTAAGCTTGACCAGTGGGACGATAAGCAAACCGGGCAAAAGAAAAGCAAGCTCGGTGTGGTGGCTGAAACTGTCCAATTTCTTGGTAGCGCTGGTGACGACCGTGGCGCTGCGCCATCGGCTCCGGCTGCTCCGCGCGCTAGTCGTCCCGCTGCTGCTGCCGAACCCATCGAAGGCGATGGCCCGCCTGAAAGCGACGACGTTCCGTTTTGATTTTAACCCCGTAATTTTTATATTTTCGTATGGCAAAAACTGAAGTTATCCTCACCCACAACATCGTCGGTCTCGGCGGTGAATCTGACCAAGTCCGCGTCGCTGCCGGTTACGCGCGCAACTACCTGTTACCACAGGGGCTTGCCATTCCGGTGACGCAGGCCAACAAACGCCAATTAGAATCGCTCAAGCAGCGTCGCGCCGAACGCGAAGCGCATGAATTCAACGCGATGACCGAGCTTTCCAAGTCAGTATCCAAATTGATTTGCGTCATCAAGGTCAAGACGGGTGATGACGGTAAATTATTTGGCGCTGTTACTAACGGCATGATTGCTGACGAGCTCAAACATCAGTTCGATATTGCCCTCGACAAGAAGAAAATTCATCTGGAAAGCGCCATCCGCTCGCTCGGTGAATTTGAGATTGCTTTGCACCTACACCACGAAGTCAAGGGCACGTTGAAATTGCGTGTGGAAAGCACCACTCCAATTATTGCTCCGACCGACGCGGCTGCTGAAGAAAGACCCCGCACCGAAAAACGCGGTAAACGCACCGAGGCAGATGTGGTCGAAGCCAAACCCAAGGCGGAAAAGAAAGCCAAAGCTTAAGCCTGATAGAAAATTTTAATTTTAAGCCACGGAATTCGTTCCGTGGCTTTTTTGTTTTTTAAATCTGTAAGATTTTTATTCTATTTGCTGGAGGTTGAGATATAAAACTTCATGCACCAAAACCAAGAGCGCCGAGGTTTTGAACGGATGACGTTTCCGTTATGGCAACGAGCGTTGCTGCTGGCACTTGGTTACTTTTTATGCGCGTGGTTAGGTAGCCAGCTTTCGGCACCTGATTCCACGAATGTGACTTTCTGGTTACCGGCCGGCTTATTTGTTGCCGTCTTACTGCTGAATCCCACTCGCCATTGGCTGTGGTTGGCACTCGCGGTTTTTCCCGCTGCGGTCGCGTTTGAAATCTCTCGTGGCCTGAATTCCAGCCCGGTCCTCATCTTGTTTTTTTATTTTAGTAATGTTGTTCGTTCCGTCTTTGGTGCCTGGCTGGTGCGACGATTTGTGGCCGAAACTCCGACCTTGGCGAATTTACGGGAATTTTGGGGGTTCATGGGACTGGCTGGTATATTGAGCGCGGCGCTGGGGGCTACGTTTGGAGTGCTAGCTTTATGGGGCTTGGGGTTGGGTCGGTTGCAGTTTTCTTCGTGGTGCACATGGTGGACGGGAAGCGCGATGGCAGTGCTAGTTTTTTCACCGCTGCTGCTGACTTGGCTGGGGCGCTCCAAGGAACCCTCTACCGCCTCATTTTCCATCATGAGAAAACTAGAGGCTGGGCTGCTTTTTGGCGGGATGAGTTTACTGGCGTGGTATTTTCTGGTCTGGGGGCATGGGGTCAATTCGCCGAAGGTTCCCTTGCTCATTTTTATTTTATGGGCTGGCTTGCGTTTTGGTGTGCGCGGGGCTTCGCTCGCGATTTTCTGGCTAGCCTTGTTGATGGCCTACTTGACGACGCATTACCTGACGGGTCTTTCAAAAGACGAAATCGCCTCGGGAAATTACCTGGTGACGATGCAGGTATTTTTGGCGGTCGGCGCGTTTGTGGGGTTGATCCCGGCCATCATTCTTGCCGACCACGACCGAACCACCGTCCGGTTGCGTGAGAGCGAAGAACGTTTACATAATCTGACGGCGGCGGCATTTGAAGGGATCTTCATCAGTGAAGACGGCCGGATTCTGGATGTAAATGATCAGGGGTTGAAAATGTTTGGTTATGACCGCCGGGAAATGATTGGAAAGGAAATCCTCGAATTGGTCACGCCGGCATTCCGTGCGACTGTGAGCGAGGCCATTATCAAAAAAATGGAGTCCATCTACGGACACCAATTAGTGCGCCAAGACGGGAGTGTTTTTTTTGCGGAGGCACGGTCTAAGCACGTCAAGCTGGGCGAACGAGTTTTACGGATGACTGCGTTACGGGACATCACCGAACGCAAGCGGGCGGAGGAAGCCCTGCGGGTCAGTGAGGAAAGTTTGCGGGCGACGATTGAGAATACCCCATATGTGGCCGTGCAGTGGTATGATCTTCAGGGTCGCGTGACTTTTTGGAACCACGCTTCCGAAAATATGTATGGCTGGAGCGCTCCTGAAGCGCTGGGTAAAACGTTGGACGAATTGATTCTCACTCCCGAGCAGAGTGCGGAATTTTTAAAAGAACTTTTAAGCTTGGAGCAGGCCGGAAAATCATTCGGCCCGGTTGAATATCCCTTTCGCAATCGTAGTGGAAAAAGTGGCACGGTGCTTTCGACGCTTTTCAAGATTCACATTCCTTCAGGAGAACCGCGATTTGTTTGTATGGATGTGGATTTGACGCGCCGCAAACATGCGGAGGCGCTGACGCGGGCGCAGATGCAGGTGTTGGAAATGATCGCCGCCGGAAGACCGTTGCAGGAAACCCTGGAGACGTTGTTGCGCATGGTGGAAATGCAATCTGTAGAGATGCTTTGCAGCATTCTTTTGCTCGATGCCGACGGGGTGCATATCCGGCATATCGCCGCGCCTTCGTTGTCGGCGGAATTTCTCAAGCAGATTGACGGTTCTGCGATCGGGTCGAATTCAGGTTCCTGCGGCACGGCAATATTCCGGCGTGAGCCGGTCTTCGTCGCCGACATCGCCAGCGATCCGTTGTGGGCTCACTACAAAACGTTGGCCTTGGCTAATGGCTTGCGGGCGTGTTGGTCGACCCCGATCTTTGATTCGCAACGAAACGTGCTGGGGACATTTGCTATCTATTATCGCAGCCCAGGCTTGCCGGATGAAAATCATTGTCAGTTAATCGAAATGGCCACCCATACGGCGGCGATTTGTATCGGCAAACATCGCACGGAGTTTGAACATGAGCAGTCCGTGGCGCGCGAACAGCAATCCCGGATTGATTATACTTTACAACTGATTGCTTCCCAAGAAGCCGAACGCAAACGGATCGCTGCGGAGCTGCACGATAGTATGGGGCAGAATTTATTGCTGATCAAAAACTTGGCGCAAATGGCGGCTCGAGCACAAGTGCCGGCCCAAGCTTACGAACACGCCATCACCATCAACAATCTCGCCACGCAATGTATCGCGGAGGCCCGTCAGATTTCACGGGATTTGCATCCTTACCAGCTCGATCATCTGGGTTTGAAACGCGCCTTGGAAGGCATGTTGGAAACCACCGCTCAGGCTAGTGAAATCCAGTTCACATGGAAAATCGAGGAGGTCGGCGATATTTTTCCAGCCGAGGCGTTGATGAATCTGTATCGCATTCTTCAAGAGAGCCTGAACAATATCTTGAAACATTCACGGGCTCGCAATGTTCGCGTGGATTTGGAATGCGATATTCACGAAGTTCATTTGCGAATCACGGATGACGGTTGCGGATTTAATCCGGATTCACAGGGGGTTAAAAAACGCGGACTGGGATTGAAGAATATCAGTGAGCGCGTGCGGATGTTGGGCGGAAAATTGACGCTAGAATCGGCGCCTGAAAAGGGCACGCAGCTCGCCGCGACCATCCCGCTTCCCGCAGCGGTGACGTAAAATTTTCGCTGGTCAGTCACTTTAATTGAGCCAATATGGCGAACAACATGGGCGCACGCATCAAGGTTTTGATTGTGGACGATCATCCGCTATTCCGTGGAGGGCTGCGGCAGGTGATCGAATCGGCCCCGAAGCTTGAATTGATTGGCGAAGCGGCGGATGGCGAAACAGCTTTTAAATTGATTCAAGAGCAAAAGCCGGATGTGGCGGTGCTTGATGTCAATTTGCCAGGCTGCAGCGGCTTGGAAGTTGCCCGGAAATTACAGGGCAAAAAAAACGCTACCCGGCTCATCATTCTCACCATGCATAAGGAAGAGGAATTGTTCAACCGCGCTTTGGATTTTGGCGTCGCTGGCTTTGTGCTGAAAGAAAATGCCGTGGAAGATATTCTGGATGCCATCACGACGGTCGCCCGCGGTGAACATTATTTAAGCCCCACGGTTTCAGGTTTTCTGATAAATCGCCGCACGCGGGCCGCCAATCTTTTCGCCCAGAAGCCCGGCCTGGATGATCTCACCAAAGCCGAGCGCCGCATCCTCAAACTGATTGCGGAAAAGAAAACCAGTCGGGAAATTGCGGCCGAACTTTTCATCAGTCCGCGCACGGTGGAGGCGCACCGCGCCAACATCAGTGAAAAGCTGGATTTGCACGGCAGTCACAGTTTGTTGCAATTTGTCATGGAGCATCGTTCGGTGCTTTGAGTCTTCGTTTTAGCTTCGCTAGAGGGGTTGGGTCTCCGTAGTTCTACGGATAAAAAATACCAAGCTCTACCTAGCTGGAATTATGCACTCGCCCCAATTACCTTTCGGCGTCTTTTCGAATAATTTTATCGGACTTGTGAGTGAATCAACTATGTCGATGAAATTGCTGATTGTGGATGACCACGATGGGATGCGGACGATGATCCGCCAGCTGATTGCTGCGCCCAGCGATACCGTGATGGAATGCCGCTCCGGCGATGAAGCCATAAAACTATTGGGCGAATTTAAGCCTGATTGCGTCACCATGGATGTCAGCATGCCCGGCTTGTGCGCTTTCAAAACAGCGCGCACGATCCGCGAAGTGCATCCCTCTGCCCGCGTCATTTTTGTCAGCAGCCACGATCAACCTGACTTTCGGCGCGCGGCCAATGAGGCGGGCGCCGCCGGCTACATTGTTAAAGATAATCTCTCGGATCTCTACTTGCTCGTCTCCACCCGGCGCATGCTCAATAGTTTGCGTTTCTGCTGATTGAATTAGCGATTGCTGTGGGGGGCGTGGGTTGCCCGCTAGCTTGGTTTTTTTGGTCTGGGTGGGGCTAGGAGTCATCTTTGTTCTAAATTTTCTCGCCTTTGAGGGGCCCTCCGCACAAATTTCCCCATTGTTGAGCGTGAAAATTAACCCAGCTGCACTGAATGAAGTTTCAACTTAGCCTGCTGGCCTTTGTGGCCATTAATATTCCCCTTTGGAATGGTTGCCAGACCATGGAGCGTCCGCCGGGGCCGCCGCCCGGATTCACTGCTTTGTGGAACGGCCAAGACTTGGCCGGTTGGTGGGGAGCGGACACCGAAGACCCGCGCAAATATCTGGCCTTATCCGAAGAACAACTTCAAGCGAAACGCGCGGCTTCGCTGGCCGACATTCAAAAACATTGGACGGCGCAGGGCCCGGAGTTGGTCAACGACGGTCAGGGTTTATTTCTTACCACGGAAAAAACGTATGGCGATTTTGAATTACTGGTGGATTACCGGACCGTTCCTTTAGCCGACAGCGGCATTTACTTGCGCGGTTGTCCCCAGGTGCAGATTTGGGATACTACCGAGCCAGCTAAATTCAAATTAGGTGCGAATAAAGGTTCGGGCGGACTATGGAATAACCGGCCGGATGCGCCCGGCCGCGATCCGTTGGTGAAGGCCGATAAACCATTTGGTCAATGGAATCATTTTCGGATCCTCATGGTTGGTGCCCGCGTTTGGGTTTGGCTCAATGGTCAGCCAACCGTTGCGGGAGCGACGTTGGAAAATTACTTTGATCGTAAACGTCCCGTCCCGCCCCGGGGGCCGATTCAATTGCAAACCCACGGCGGAGAAATCCGTTGGCGTAATCTCTTCATCCGTGAAATTGGCAGTGCCGAAGCCAACCAGCTTCTACCTCCTGCTGATCCGGCGGGTTTTAAAAGTGTGTTCAATGGTCATGATTTCACTGGTTGGGCCGGGCCGACCAATAATTATGAGGTGAATTTCGGAGCAATTGTCTGCCAGCCGAAAAAAGGTGGGACGATTTATACCCAGCAATCATTCACTAACTTCGTTGCGCGGTTGGAGTTTAAATTGCCGGTCGGAGGTAACAATGGCCTAGCCATCCGCTATCCTGGGGCAGGGGACACGGCCTACGTTGGCATGTGCGAATGTCAGGTGCTTGACGATGACTACGAGTTGCATACCGGGCAAAAAATTGATCCACGTCAGGCGCATGGTTCGGCCTACGGCATGGTGGCGGCCGAGCGTGGCTATCAGCGGCCGATCGGCGAATGGAATTATGAAGAAGTCACCGTCCAAGGTTCGCGGATTAAGGTCGAATTAAATGGCACCGTGATCCTCGATACCGATTTGAGTCAGGTGACCGAATTCGCCGGTGGGCATGCGCATCCCGGTAAAGATCGCACCAGTGGTTATTTTGGTTTTGCCGGTCATAATGATCCGGTCATGTTTCGCAATATTTCGCTTAAATCCTTAAATTGATTATGACCTCGCACCGCAATTTTTCACGGCGTTCCTTTCTGAAGTCGCTGGGTGTCGCTGCGGCTGGCGCACCCTTTATCACGCGCAGTTTGTTGGCGCAGTCGCCGAATACGGTGCTTCGTCATGCCAGTTTTGGCGCGGGTGGTATGGCGTGGGCTGACTTGACGGAGATCGCAAAATATCCCGGGGTAGAAATCGTGGCGATTTGCGATGTGGATTTGAACCACACGCGCGAAGCTCGCGAAATGTTTCCCAAGGCGCGGATTTATCAGGATTGGCGCAGACTATTCGATCAGGAAGCCAAGCACCTTGATTCCGTCAACGTCTCCACGCCCGACCACATGCACGCGTCGATCGGTATCACCGCCATGCAATTGGGCAAACATGTCTATGGTCAGAAACCGCTGGCGCACGATCTCTACGAAGTTCGCCGCATGACCAAGCTGGCGCAGGAGAAAAAAATCATCACCCAGATGGGGATTCAAATTCATTCGACCACGCACTATCGCAAAGCGGCGCGGCTCGTGCATGACGGAGTCATCGGCAAAGTGAAGGAAGTTCATTCATGGTGTCCGAAATCTTGGGGCGACACCGCTGCCTTGCCGGATCGGCGTGATGCGGTGCCGACTGGTTTTGATTGGGACTTGTGGTTAGGCGTCTGTGCCAGCCGCCCGTTCATTGGCGACGGTTATTTTCATCCCGGCAATTGGCGCAAACGGCTGGATTTTGGCACCGGCACGTTTGGCGACATGGGCTGCCATATTTTTGATCCGGTTTTTAAAGCGCTCAATCTCACCGCCCCGCTCTCCGTTCGTTCGGAAGGATCCGCCCCCAACCAATGGAACTGGGCGCTTGATTCTAAAATCAAATACCTCTTTCCCGGCACGGAATATTCCGCCGAAAAAACTATCGCTATTACTTGGTATGACGGTAATCAAAAACCGGCTCCGGAAATTGCGGCCTTGCTCGGCGGCAAACACCTGCCCGAAACTGGTTCCGTCTTTATCGGCACCGAGGGCGTGATGGTGCTTCCGCATTACGGTCGGCCGCAACTCTACCCCGAAACGAAATTTCACGGGTTTGTGCAACCTGATGCGGGCGAGGCAAATCATTGGGGGCAGTTTGTGGAGGCGTGTCGCGGTCAGGGGCAGACTACGGCGAACTTCGCTTATGCCGGTCCACTCACGGAAGCTGTTCTGCTCGGCGGCGTCGCTTCCCATTTCCCGCAGACCACACTGAAGTGGCAAGCCGATAAATTAAAATTCGATCTAAGCGAAGCCAACCATTTGGTGCGCCGTAAATATCGCAAAGGTTGGTCAGTGAAGGGGCTGTGACTGCCGTCGGGCGCGGCTCCGCTCGAGAACTTTCGCAGCATGTAGTCACAAGGTTTATTGCAGGCGGAAGAACTGCATCGCTGCGGTCGCGTCTAGCGTGATGGATTTGATATCGCCGACCACCGTTGCCGGCAGCGCCACGGTCGTCCAGTTGGGATGGCTTAAATCCGCCGTCGCTTGCAACTGATTGGTTAAACTCGCAGCCCAGGAGATTTTGACCTTGGCGGGGCTGGTGCCGAGCGGCTGAATCGTCAATTGCAAGCTGATGGGTGTAACCGTTACGGCGGTTGAAACGAAAGTGACTTGATCTACTAGGGAACCATTGTAGGCGCTGGTGATGACCGCGTTGGTGAGGGGATTTCCTGGAGGCAGGCTCCAGCGCGTCTCAATCACCAACCACTGACCACCCAAGCCGCCGGTGGCTAGACTGGCGATAGATTGATTGGTTTGTAAGCATTGTGCGCCCGGAATAGCAAGGGTAGCCAAAGTATAAGGTCCGCCTAAAAATTGCCGCACGCTCACGGTCACCAGGTTGGATTGATTCAAGTTCCCGCCGACTTCGGACAGATGATCGAACGTCAGCGTGCCATTGCGCCCCAAATCCCACATGCCATTCACGTTTCCTAAAGGTCCATTCGGAGCTTTCCAACCGGAAGCGAATTGGCCGGGAGCAGCCGTGGCGATTGCTGAGCCGCCGCCGACCGGGGACGAATTTGTGTCACCAGTGGCAAACTGCCATAAGTTGGTGGTGCTGCCGCAAGCCGACGACGGGCAACCCAAGGCGAGGGTGACCACCAAAGCAATTACCGCTAGCCACTGCGGGTGAGTGATTTTTTTCATAGGCTTGCCGCTGTAAATGTGAGCCTGATCAGGTCAACCCTTTTACTGTGGATCTCCGGCAGTAAACCAATCGTAATAGAGGTTAAAATAATCGTAGTAATCCACCTGACCATCGCCATTGATATCCGCTACGGATTCAAACGTGTAGAAGTTGCTACCCAAAATGGTGTAATCGCCGAAAGCCACTTGATTATCACCATCCAAATCGCCACCTAACAAAAAGTGACTGCCGGTAAAGTTGATCGTTCCCTGCGTATTGCCATCCCAGCTGAGTGGCAGTTTGCGGCGCAAGTTCCAATTCGCTTTAGCACTTAAACCATTCGCCTGTCCGGGCAGACTGGTCAGGGTGAACGCAGCGGTGTCGCCTACAAAGGTCAAGGCCACCGTATTTGTCAACAGTGGCAACGTGTTGGTGATTAGTCCCACCACCCAATTGGTGCTAACGACGAAAGTCACCTCCCGGGTGAACGCCGGCACGGTGCCGGTGCCGATGAAGCCATCCAACTCCACCTGACCAACGATTTGATTTTTATTCACGACCAACGTGAATAGGTTGGTGGTGGTATAGATCGAGTCGCTCGCGGTCACCGTGGCATTCCAAGTGCCGTTGGCGGTGCTGGCGGTCACGTTCCAAACATAGTTGAACGTGCCCGCTGGACTCTCGTTCACAAAAGTCGCCGCCGCCGTCGCCGCGCCGTTCGTCAAAGTGAGGTCCGGATGATTGGCTAAGCTGCAATTATCGCTGGCCGCTACGGAGAAGTTGACGGCGCCTTGCAACGTGGTGGCTACCCCATTCAGCACGTTCTGCAAATTGTTAGTCGCTGTGACAGCGCCGATGACCGGCGGCAGCGCATCAATTCGGGTGTGGTAACTGACGCTGTTCGTATTGCCCGAAACATCTGTGACCATCACGGTCACCACCGCGCTACAAGTGCCTACGGTGTTTACGGTCACGAGGGGATTGGCATCGCAGTTGTCACTGATGGTCGTGGCCGACAACGCCGCCGCTTGGGCCGCATTGGTCGTTGCGTAATATGGCGCGATGGCATCGGCAAGCACCGTCGGAGCCGTGGCATCAATCACGAGCACCGTGGCCGTATTCGTCGCGCTGTTGCCGTGAATATCCGTGACGATCAAACTCACCGTATTGGAGCCTTTGTTGTCGCAGGTAAACGAATCCGGCGTCACCACTCGGCTGGCAATGTCGCAGTTATCCGTGCTGCCCCGGTCAATGTCGGCGCTGGTGATCGCGGCTTGGCCCAAGGCATCCAAGGCTACTGTGATGTTCGCGGTCAAAACCAGCGGCGCTTGGTTGTCAATGATGTTGACGTTGAAATGAAACGTCTTGGTGGCTCCGAACCCATCCGCGACGACATACGTTACCGGACTCGTGCCCACGGGGAAGGTGGAACCACTGACGGGCACGCTCACCACGTTGGTGACCACGCAACCATCAATGGTCGGCATGATCCAAGTCACGTTGGTTTTGGCGCAGAGTCCAGAATTGGCGTTCGCAGTGATGTCGCTAGGAGTTGGAAAATCCAGACTCAACGTTTCCACCACCACTTGATCAATCAGGGAGCCGTAGTAGCCGCCGGTCAAAACGACCGCCACCGCGCTAGGAGCTGGTGCGGGAAGTCGCCACAAAGTCTTTTGCACGATCCATTGGCCACCAAAGCTATTGGTCACGAGCAACTGCTGTTGTTCGCTCAATAGCGTGCCGCCCGCGAGGCTGACTGCGGCATTGCTGCTGTAGATGAAGCCATCTTGAAATTGCGCCACTTGCACCTGCACGTAAGTGTAGGCACCCGCCGTGAGTGCCGGATTGTTGGAAACATTCAGGGTCATGGTGCCGTAGCGGCCCAAGTCCCAAATCCCTTGCACGCTGCCGATGAACGGATCCGTGTCAAAATAGCCGCTGCTAAAATCGCCCGCGATCACACTGGCTTGCGGGTTGCCGAAAACATTCGTCACTAACTCCGCCGGAATGTTGGTGGCATCATCCGCCGCGCTAAAGGCCCACTGTTGGAAGGTGCTGTTGGGCAAGCCGCGCCAGCATGGTTGAAAGCTCGCGAGATCGCCGCTGAAATCAATCACTCGCACTGTGAAGGTGCCCGTGGCCGTATTGGTGGCCGCGTCTTTTGCGGTGATCGTCACCGTCGTCAAACCGAGCGGGAACAGCGTGCCGCTGTTTTGTGAATACGTCAGGCTCGTTACGCCGACGGCATCCGTCGCGCTGCCTGCAGCATAAGTCACCACGGCTCCATCATGAGTAGTCGCTACTACGGTCACATCAGCATGAGCCACGACTACCGGTGCGGTCGTGTCGTGCACGCGCACCACGAAGCTCGCGTTCGTCGTCGCACCCGCCGTGTCCGTGGCACTGACGTTGACCGTGGTGTCACCGATGGCGAACGTGCTGCCGCTCGTCGGCGTTACTGTCGGCGTCAAAGCACCATCTTCAAAATCGCTCGCGGTCACGGTGAACGTCACCGCCGCGCCACTAGCGCTCGTCGCTTCGGCGACCACCGGCGAAACCGGCAGCGAAAGCGTCGGCGGAAAATTGCCGGTGCCCGTCAGAGTGATATCGAATGGATTCTTCGCCCCGCTCACGTTGTTCGTGATGTGGAGCGCCGCGCTGCGCGCGCCGCTCGCCGTCGGCGTGAAGGTCACGGTGAACGTGGTGCTGCCGCCCGCTGCCACCGGGGTGCTGCCCACGGCACTGACCGTGAAATCACTGGCGTTCGCACCGTCTTTGCCAATCGTCAGGCCCGTCAAATCCGCCCGGCCCGCATTGGTGATTGTGAAGGTCTTCGCCGTGCTGGTGGTCGCCACACTCACAAAACCAAAACCAACGCTGGCGGAACCATCCGCTAAATCTGTGCCCGCCGGCTGTTGCACCGCGATGTCCGCTGGATTGACTAGCGCCACATCGTTGCCATCGCCGCCCACGTAGGTGATGACTTTATCCACCCCGTTGATCGTGACCGTGCTGCCTTCCGGCAAACCGTTGAAGGTGCCGGTGATGGCGTCGTTGCTGTCATTGTTGATGATGACGAATACGTCCGCGTCACCGGGCACATACGCACCGCTGAGGGCCAGCGTGGCATTGTTCAACGCCACCGTGCCGGTGACGTTGAGCTGATCGTATTGCGTGCCGACGTTGGTGCCCGTGATTTCCATGCTTAAAATTGCCCCGTTGGTGAAGGTGATGTTGGTCACGGTCAAGATGCCGGGGCTGGCGCCGGGAGACACCGTGCCGCCCGTGGCCACAAAAATCACCCGGTCCACCGTGCCCGTGCCGCCCAGAATACCGCTGCTGGCGACCAGCACGTTACTGCCACCTGCTGCCAGAATACCATGCACAATCAAGGTGCCGTTGCTGATCACCGTCGTGCCGCTGTAAGTGTTGGTGCCGGTCAGTGTCAGTTTGCCCGCGCCCGTCTTGACGAGCGAGGCGTTGGTGCCGGTGATACCGCCGGAAATGGTGCTCGCGTCCGTGACGTTGATGGTCAGCGTGCTCTCCGGCACCAAAGTCAGGTTGCCAACCGTGTAGCTGGCGCAGTTGTTATCAAAACTGGGCAATGTCTCAGTGAATGTCCCGACGTTGACGCTGTCGTGGACGCCGTTGATGACGATGTTGGTGATGCCGCTGATCGAAATGGGACCGGAATTATCCGTGGTCAGCGGGGCGCTATTCACGCTGAACGTGCGTCCGCTGGCGGCGAATTGAATGGTGCCTACGCTGGGTTCGGAAACGTCCAGCGTGTTGGTGGTGCCAGAGGTATTGGTGACGGTGATGACTCCGGCACCAGTGGTGATCGTGTAATCAATTTGATTGACCGTGACTGTGAAGGTGCTCGTGCTCACATTGCCTGCGGCATCTGCCGCGGTATTCGTCACGATGGTGGTGCCGAGCGGAAAGGTGGTGCCACTGTTCTGCGAATACGTCAGGCTCGTCACCCCGACTGCGTCTGTTGCCACCACGTTGGTGTAAGTCACTACCGTGCCAGCGGGGCTGGTCGTTTGCGCGGTTACATTGCCATGCGCGGCGATTACCGGTGCTGTCGTGTCGCGCACGGTCACGGTGAAACTAGTATTGGTTGTGAGGCCACCACTGTCCGTTGCGCTGACGTTAACGGTGGTGTCTCCAAAAGCAAAGGTGCTGCCGCTCGCCGGAGTTACCGTCGGAGTCAATGTGCCGTCCTCCACATCAATGGCCGTCACGGTATAGGTCACCACCGCACCGCTTACACTCGTCGCCTCGGCGATCACCGGGGAAGCGGGAAACGTGAGGCTCGGCCGGATGTTGCCCTTGCCTTGCACGGCGATGGCGTAGCTGCCTTCGTCACAATCGTCATTGGTAATGGTGATCGTGGCCGTGCGCAAGCCGGTCGCGCTCGGAGTGAAGGTGACGGTGAAAGTTGCCGAGCCGTTGGTCGCAATCGGACTCGCCGGCGTCAACGTGCCAAGCGTAAAATCCGCCGCGTTTGCGCCGCTCTTGGTGAGGCTGGAAACATTCAGCGCCGCCGTGCCGGAATTGGTGATGGTGAAGGTCTTGACGACGCTGCTGGAGATGAGGTTCGTGCCGAACTCCGTTCCCTTCGCAATGGTTGGTGTTACGTCGCCCGCGCCAATCGAGACCAGCGGCGATCCGCCTTGCACGTCAATTTTCGGAGCAGTGTAGAGCGAGCAGGAATTGCCCGTGGTCACGCCGCCGGGGGTTTGCCAGTTCGAGGTTGCGCCGGCAAGGCCGAAATTATTCAGTGTGCCGTTGAGTCCATTAGAACTGGAATCCGTGAGCGTAGTCACTCCCAAATTGTTTACGCCTGCCATTCCTTGGTTAAATTTGTAATAGGCCACGAGGCCGCTTTCCGTGCCGAACAATTCGCAATCTTTGTGTGCCTGAATTTCGCAAGCGCTGAGGGCGCGATTCCAGATGCGAACTTCGTCCATCGAGCCATGGTAGTTGAATCCGCTGCCGGAATACGCGCCCAACAACATCCGACCGCCCAAGCTGGGAATGGTGGCGCTCATGCCGCCGGCGCTGTCAGGCGTCACCAACGAGCCGTCTTTGTATACCTTCCAGCGGCTCGCATCCGGCTGGCTGCCATCGAAGACCATCGCCACATGCTGCCACGCGCCGATGGTGAAAAAACCGACCTTACTCCAAATGACGTTGCCGGTGCCGCCAAATTCCAGATACAAGTTTCTCGAGGCATCGGTCTGGATGTAGTTCGCGCCGCTGCCCGACCAGAGCACTGGCTGACCGCTAATCG
The DNA here is from genome assembly GCA_903911825.1 of uncultured Verrucomicrobia subdivision 3 bacterium. Classification (GTDB taxonomy): domain Bacteria; phylum Verrucomicrobiota; class Verrucomicrobiia; order Limisphaerales; family UBA11358; genus UBA11358. The sequence continues at coordinate 2,847 of CAIWFB010000200.1, read as the reverse complement.
TGCCGGGGTTCACCCACATCTCAATCGTGAGTGCCGAAGCACCGCTCACCGAACTGCGCGCTATCAATGTCCACGTAGTCATCCGCTCCATCAAAATCCAGCGCCGCACCGGGCAACGTGCCCGTGCCGGTGAGCGTGATGTCGAACGGGTTCTTGGCCCCCGCCACGTTGTTCGTGATGTGCAAGGCTGCGCTGCGGGAACCGCTCGCAGACGGGGTGAACGTGACGGTGAATGTGGTGCTACCACCCACCGCAACGGAAGTGCTACCCAACGCGCTCACGGTGAAATCACCAGCGTTCGCGCCGTCTTTGGCGATGTTCGTCAAAATCAATGCAGCGCTGCCAAGGTTGGTAATCGTGAAGGTCGTGGCTGCGCTGGTGTTGGAGACGATTTGGTTGCCGAAGCTGACGCTGCTCACTCCGTCTGTCAGCGCCGTGCCGACGGGCTGTTGCACACCGATGTCTGCTGCGGTGGTGGTCACCACAAAACTGGTGGAGTTGGTAAAGTAAGCACAATTGCCGTCATTCACGGTCACGGTCACGGTGGTGTTGCCTGTCACATTGGTAGTCGCGAGGGAAATGGTGCGCGCGGCGCCGCTGCCGCCCAAGGTAATCGCGGTGTTCGTGACCACCGATTGATTGGAGGAAACCGCTGTTACCGTCAGGCTGCTGGCAGCGGTGAGCAGGTCACCGACGGTGAAGGAAAGCGGGCCGACGACACTGCCGGTATTGGTCGAAACATTGGCGATAGAAGTGATCGTGGGCGGCACGTTCACGTAATTGAAACCGGCACCGAAGGATGAACCGGTCGTGCCACTGACGCCGTTGCGGGAACCGGGATTATTATCATAAAAATCTAAGGCGGGTGAAAAACCGCTGCCGGAACTGAACGAGGCTTCAAACAAGATATTCGCTCGCCAATTCATTGTGGAGGAGGTCACCGGCACTACGCCGCCCACATCCACCGGTAAACCAAGTGTGCTCGCCTGTGTCAGCGCTACATTGGCGCCGCTGGCGAGGGTGACGTGCATAGTGCAACGGGTGAAAATCTGGATTCCTGTGGAAGGAAAAGTCGTAGAGCCGGACCAGACGACATAGCCACTCGATAATCCCCCAGCGTTGGCTGTCAGGGTCGAGTTATAAGTCATGATTTCCGCTCCGCCGTAATTTTGTCCGTCATCAAACGACAGTTTCACCCCACCCAGTGAGCCGTCATTAGTTTTCACGCCCCAGTTCATCGTGGTGGAATTCGCGAGCACCGCGTTCGTGAAATCCCAAGTAACGCCCCGGAACGACCAATGCCGGAACCGCTGGAGCTAAAAGTCACCCCCAACGGTGGCGGATAAACCGGCCCGCAATAATTAGTCGCTGGTGGCAGCGGCGTTGCCGAAGCCGTCAGGGAAAGCAATGACGAAACCGTCAGCGCGAACAGGAAGTTTACTTTTAGAATGGTAGCTTTCATTTGATTAAATAGTTTGCGTTCGGATTCCTTAAAATTATTTATTCTCAGTGGAGTTGGTCGACAAAACTGTCCAACAAGAGCGCAGGTGAGACATTCGCCCAAGGGAACTAAAAACTAACCAATAAAACCATGCCGACATTGATTTAAAACTTGCTTCTGATTACTTCCATTAGAACTGAAAGCTCGAATTATGCGAGGCAAAAAATTGACTTATTTTCCAATGTTATCGGCATTTTATGCCAGCACTTTAACGATTGCTCACGGCGGGTTCAAGTAACCGATTGCCAGCACTGGGTTTCCTTGTCATCGCCTTACTAGTCCGGCGGCAAATCCCGGTGTGGGCAAGTGAATCCGGCCCTGTCAAAATGGACGAGAAATAGGTGACAAAATCAGCGCTCTCATGCAGACTACGCACGTCCAGCGCCCGAAAAATTAGTTGGAAAGCGGCTGGGAGTGGCACTTGTTTTGAAAAAAGATAATTGGTAGAAGCCGAGCTGGAATGATTCTTTGTTGATTACCGCAACCGCAGCAAACTGAATCTATGTATTTTTACTTTTAGTATTGCCGGTGTGGCGAAATGGCAGACGCACAGGACTTAAAATCCTGGGACCATAAAAAGTCGTGTGGGTTCGAGTCCCACCACCGGCACCACTTCATTTTTCATAGTAAATCCTGATTATTCCGAGACAAAACCAGAAATCCGGCACTTTGGGGTAACGTCTGCGGGTAACGTATGCGTGCGTATTATAGGTATTTTCGCCAAGGGTTTCTTATTTACCAAAAGCAACATCTTTGGTTTGGAATGGTATCCGCGCCGCGGTAGACAGACTTCAAGATGAGCGTCACCGCCCCCGTTCGCCGCCAGACAAAATTCAAATATGACCGATTTCAAATAGTTGCTGTTCCCACTGGCACGGTCTTAACGTAATCGTGTATTCGTTTTCAGTCAGCGAGTCGAAGATAAATATCGGTAAAAAGTGTAGACACGACTCCGTCGCATTTTTTTATGGTCAAATCAGCTTTTGGCAATCATTGCCTAATGTTTTCCACCTTTGCAGATTGCCTTTGGAGGGGTTTGAAATAATCTTCCCACCAAGGCCTTACGGGATCACGGGAATATGCTTTGGAACACTCAATTTTACGCCGACCAGCGGTCAATCCCGCGCCCCTAAATCTTTTTCGCACCTAGCGCTATGCCCATCAAAAAATCCGAACTTTACTCCAAGCTCTGGCAATCCTGCGACGAATTGCGCGGGGGCATGGATGCCAGCCAATACAAGGATTACGTCCTCGTCCTCTTGTTCGTCAAATACGTCTCGGACAAGGCCACCAATCAGAAGGGATACCTACTCGAAGTGCCCAAGGGCGGCAGCTTCGCCGACATG
>CAIWFB010000199.1 GCA_903911825.1 uncultured Verrucomicrobia subdivision 3 bacterium | reverse complement strand
TCTCGTCGGGCCGTTCGTGATAAAAACGGTCACAGTGATTTCATTCTCGGGCGATGGACGTGGCGCGGCTTCCTTTTTCAAAATGATTAGATTTTTGAACGGGACAATTTTTTAAACCGAACGATGAAGATTCTACCAACTGACTAAAACAAAGATATACCTCAATTGGAGTAGCGCCCGATCAAGCACCCATGTGGCGGCGCGATCCTTTTCCGCCAGGGCGGTAGCAAATGCCACAAACCAAAATGGCAGCGCCACCGCCGCTCAATTCCCCGAAGATTTCTTCTCGGTCGCGGGCATGGCCCTGTCCGGTAGCGGCGATCCCCGTTCCTGCAAATATTTTAACATTGCCTCAGTGCGGGAGCGCACGTGAAGTTTTTCGTAGATCCGCCGCAGATGCACGCGCACGGTGAGATAGGAAATGTCCAGCTTGCCGCCGATTTCCTTGTTGGCAAAGCCCTGCGCGACCAAGTTCAAAATTTCTTTTTCGCGCACGGAAAGTTCCGAACGCGCGGGCGCTTCCGACTGCGGTTCACGGAAGGCGTCCACGAGCCTGCGCGCGATCTCACTGGTCATCGGCGCGCCACCCTGACGGACTTCGGCGATGGCCTCCAGAATCTCCGCCGAGTAGGCGCGTTTCAAAACGTAGCCACAAGCTCCGGCACGCAGCGCACGGAAGATACTGTCGGTGTCTTCATACACGGTGACGATGATGACTTGCGTATCCGGGCTGAACCGTTTCAAAGCTGCCGTGCATTCGATACCGGACATTCCTGGCAGGTTGATGTCCATCAAGACAATTTGTGGACGCAATTTTTCCAGCGCGGGCAGCGCGGATTTGCCATCCGGCCAGTCGCCGACGAGTTTCAGATCCGGTGCGCGGCTGATGATGCGCATGAGGCTGCGGCGCAGACCGGAATTATCTTCAACAATAGCCACCGTGGCGAACTTAGCAGCGACGGGCAGACTGGATAACTTATCCGCAATTTCGACGGCGGCAGAAGCCGCATCTACACCGAATGTTTTTTTTCCGGCTTTGTGCATCGAGTTTGTGGTTAAAATTTTTGCCGGATAGGCAACCGGAAAACAATTTTTGTTCCCTGTCCGGTGGCGCTTTTGATTTCACAACTACCTCCAATTTTTTCCATACGTGCGTGCAAGTTGATCAAGCCATCCTGTGCCTCGCCGCTCGGGTTGGTTTCAAAACCGACGCCATCATCGGCCACCCAGAATACAAAAATATTTTCATCCAGCTTTGCCCCAATTCGCACCTCTCGCGCGTGCGCGTGTTTGAGAATATTGTTCAGGGACTCCTTGAAGCCAAGAAATAAATTGTGGCGCCGCTCTGAACTCAATGGCAGTTCGGCCAGGTCCGGCTGCACTTCCATCCGGCAACTAATCCCTGTCGTCTTAAAAATCCGATCCGCATACTGGCTGAAATAGGCTGCCGAGGATTTCACCGAGTCGTAGCGCGGATTGATGGCCCAGACGATTGCATCCATGCTTGCCACCAATTCGCGAGAACGCACGCTGATTTCGCGTGCAAACTGCCGCGCCTCGGACGGCGGCAGCGAAGGGTCTTCCACCAACTCACTCGTCAGCCCGATCTCCGTCAACCCTGCGCCGATGTCATCGTGAATGTCTTGCGCGATGCGCGAACGCTCGGCCTCCATTACGTGCACCAGTTCCAATTTTTTTAATCGCACCTGGGACTTGCGTCTTTCCAGCCGCCGGACAATTTCGGCAACCACTCCGGCCAGCACCAACGTCAGCAACGCGATAAAAATTTTCCGCTGCCAGAAATAAGGCGGCACCGTCAATCGAATGGACGCCGCGGGTTCACTCCATTGGCCGTTGCCGTTGTGAGCTTCCACGCTGAATTGATATTCGCCCGGCGGCAGGCGGGTATAATAGGCATTGCGTTGGACACCGGCTTCATTCCAACCGGTATCCAATCCTTCAAGGCGGTAACGAAAATTCACCCGCTCAGGGGCGGAGAAAAAAATTGCCGTGAAATAAAAATCCACGCGCTGGTTGTCTGGTGAAATGTTCAGCAAACTTTCACTGCCAGCATTTTTTCCGTCGTCGGAAACCGGTGCCATCTCCGCCGGGCGGCTATTCACCATCACACGTTCGAGCCGGACTTTCGGCGTGTCGATCCTGTTTTGCGGCAGCCGTGGATCAATCGTCACCACGCCGCGCCCGGTCGAAAAACAGACCAGCCCCGCGCGCGTTTTCACGCTGGCACCAGGATTGCCCGAACATTGCTCCGTCAACATTCCATCGAAGCGGCCGAAGACCTGCGGATAGACACGGTCGGATTTTCCCGAGGCCACATTTTCCAAAGCGTCACGCGAGATGCCGAGAATGCCGTGCTGTGTGCCCAACCAGAGCATTCCCGCGTCGTCTTCCAAAATCTGCAAGATGGTCTGGTCGGGAATTCCTTGGGCCTTGCCGAAGCTGGTGATTTTTCCGTTTTCCATCCGGCTCAAACCGCCGCCTTCCGTGCCGATCCACAGCACATTTTTTTTGTCAAGATATAGCACGCGTAATAGTTCGCTTTGCAAGCCGTCCGCGCGCCCGAACAGTTTGCAACTGCCGCCGCGCAAATAACCAAGACCGTGGCTGTAAGTCGCAATCCAAAGCGCTCCGTCCGCCGCCGACACGAGTGACGAAATCGCAAAGCCGTTGATCTCGCTCGTGATGGTTTCCAGATGGTCGTGAACAAATTTCTGCAAAACGCCCTTCTCACTTCCCAACAGCACCACCCCATCCGCGTCTTCGCACAGACATTGCACGCCGGAAACCTGACACACGGAACGCAGTGCTCCGTCCGTCCAGTGAAACAAAGTCGAGCCGCCCACCACCCACAGGCTGCCATCGCGCGCCGCCAACAACGCGCTCACCTGCAAATTCCCCGGCAGCAATGCATCCCGCAACAACACCTCATGTTTATCCCCACGGAAATGATGCAGGCCGTGGCCGATGGTTCCCGCCCACAAACTGCCGTCGCCCGTTTCCGCCAACGAAATCGGCTGCACCTCCGTCGTGCCGTCGAATAGTTTGGTCGTGGATAATTTTCGCGGTTGCAGCCGGTTCAACCCCGCGCCGCGCGTGCCGGCCCAGAGATTACCCTCGGCGTCCTGCGCAATGCACCGCACCGCGTCGTCCGAAAGACCGTCGGCGCTGCACAGTGCATGAAAAATTCCGTCGCGCAGAAACAACAGTCCCTGATCGCTTGTCCCCAGCCAGAGCAGTCCGTCTTTGCTCTCCCCCAAGCAACTGATGAGGATGTTCGGCAAACCTTCCGCTGCGCCATACGCCGTCCAGTTCGTTTCACCGATGCAATACATTTTTCCCACAGTAGTCGCCCAGATGTTCCCAACATGATCGCGCAGCAAGCGATACGGACGCAGTTGCCGTAACTCCGCATCTGATTTTGCCGGCACAAATTTTCCACCCTCGTAGCGCAACATTCCATCCTTAACCAGCGACACCCAGATTTTACCCGCACTGTCTGTGATCACCGCGCGGACATCCGCTTCCGCAAAACCTGTCGCCGCGCCTATGTCTTCAAACTTCCCGTTGTGCCATCGGCTCAAGCCCTGGTTGGAGCCGATCCAAATACTTCCTTCGCCATCCTCCGCCATCTGCGTGACCGACTCACCGGCCAAACCGTCGCGACGCGTCCAGCTCTCAAATTTTCCGTGCCAAAAACGACAGACACCGTTCGCCGTGCCAATCCACAACGCGCCGCTGCGATCCTCCAGCAAAGTTCTGACCTGCATACTCGGCAAGCCGTCTTGAATTCCAAAAACCTCAAACCGCACGCCGTCAAATCGCGCCAACCCGCCGCCCGTGCCGATCCAAAGATAGCCGTCCCGCGTCGGCGTCACGGCCCACACGGACTCCTGCGGCAGCCCGTCCACCGCCCGCCAAGTGCGGCAAACAAATGGCGACTCCGCGACGGAATTGTTTGTGGCCGGCGACGCCCAAACCATTTTTGGATCCGACATCGCGCCCAAAAAAATCAAGGCAAACCAACACCAGATGACATTGCGGCCAGAACAAAACATCACCGAACTGTTGTCGATTGGAAAGTGTGTTTCAAGAGTGGATTTGCTCGCAGTGAACTTTTTCACGACAACTTGGCAAAAAAT
>CAIWFB010000198.1 GCA_903911825.1 uncultured Verrucomicrobia subdivision 3 bacterium | reverse complement strand
TGTGCTTGTCGTTGATCGTCACGCCTTGCAGACGATAAACTTCCTGCACTTCGCCGACCAAATGTTCCTGCAATTCCTGAGGTCCGCAGACATCGAGAATTTCGTGCGGATCCATCGGACCTTCGGTGAGCTGCTGGCCTTTCTTGACCAAGTCGCCTTTGAAGACGATGACGTGTTTGCCGATCGGAATGAGATGTTCCTCTTCCAAACCAGTGACGACGTCTTTGATGAGCACGCAACGTTTGCCGCGCACGCTCGGACCGAAGTCCGCGATACCGTCGATCTTGGAGATTTCCGACGCGTCTTTCGGGCGGCGGGCTTCGAACAATTCAGCGACACGCGGGAGACCGCCCGTAATGTCACGGGTTTTGGCCTGCTTACGCGGGGTCTTGGCGATAAGTGTGCCGGGCACGATCTTATCGGCTTCATTGACGACGATGTGAGCGCCGGAAGGAATCGGGTAGTTCGCGACGACTTCGCCGGACTCATCGCTCATGATGATCTGCGGATGCAAATCTTCTTTATGATCGATGATGACCATGGCTTCTTCGCCGGTGGCTTCGTCCACTTCCTGCTTCATGGTGACACCTTCGATGATGTCGTGGAATTTCACTTTACCAGCCTTTTCGGAGAGAATCGGCACGTTATGCGGATCCCATTGAACGAACATGTCGTTCTTCTTGATCTTCGCCCCGTCTTTCACGGAGATAACGGCACCGATAACAATCGTGTGGCTTTCCAGCTCGCGGCCGTCGTCGGAGAGAATCTGGATGGAACCGTTCTTATTGAGAACGATGTTGTTACCGTCTTCCAATTCCACGGAGCGCAGTTCGTTGTATTTGACTGTGCCGTCGTGCTTGGACTTGATCTGCGGCTGTTTGAATACGCCTGCCGCCACACCACCGGTATGGAACGTGCGCATCGTGAGCTGCGTGCCGGGTTCGCCGATGGATTGGGCGGCGATGATGCCGACCGCTTCACCGAGCTTGACCAGCGAGCCAGTCGCCAAATTGCGGCCGTAGCAGCGTTGGCAGATACCGTGTTTACTTTCGCAAGTGAGCACGGAACGGATACGCAGACGGTCGAGGCCAGCGGTGTCGATTCCTTTGGCGCGGATTTCGTCAATGTCTTCGTTAGCGCGAATGAGGAATTCTTTCGGGCTGGTAGGATTAACGATGTCGTCGCAGGCAAAACGGCCAACCAAACGGTCGGAGATTTTGACCACTTCGTCTTCGCCTTCAAACACAGCGGAGACCCAGATGCCGTTGGTCGTGCCGCAATCTGCTTCCTGGATGATCACGTCTTGTGAAACGTCCACGAGCTTACGCGTCATGTAGCCGGAGTCAGCGGTCTTAAGCGCCGTATCCGCGAGACCCTTACGGGCACCGTGCGTCGAGATGAAGTATTCCAAGACGGACAGACCTTCGCGGAAGTTCGCCAAAATCGGCTTCTCGATGATTTCGCCGCTGGGCTTAGCCATCAAACCACGGAGACCCGCGAGCTGACGCACCTGTTGCTTGTTACCACGAGCGCCGGAATCCACCATCAAATAGACGGGGTTATATTCCTTTTTGCCCTGGTTAGCCTTCAAGGTATCAAACATCACGCCTGAAATCTTGTCGGTGCAATGCGTCCACACGTCAACGATCTTGTTGTAACGTTCGCCGGAGGTGATGACACCTTTGCGATACTGTTTTTCAACTTCTTTGATGAGCTTGTGAGCGCCTTCGATTTCTTCGTCGCGTTCTTTCGGCACGATCATGTCGTCAATGCCGATGGACACGCCGGACTTGGTCGCCTCGCGGAAACCAATTTCTTTAAGCTTGTCGAGCATGACCACCGTCTTGTCGTGACCGGCGAATTTGTAACATTTCCAAATCAAGTCACCGAGGTCGGACTTCTTCACGGGCTTGTTGTGAAAGCCCAATTCGTCTGGCCAGATTTCGCTGAACAGCACGCGTCCAACCGTCGTATCAATGACTTTCTTTTCACCGTTACCAAAAGCCGTCTTCTTACCGAAGTCGGGGTTGGCGAGACGAATGCGATCATGAGTTTTGATACCCATGTCGCTGTAAGCATAGATGACTTCCACCTTGGAACCGAAGAGCGGAAGCTCATTCAGGTTTGCCGGCAAAGCTTTGCGCGGTTCAGCAGTGACGTAATAACATCCGAGCGTAATATCCTGCGTCGGCGTGATGATCGGCTTGCCGGAGGAAGGCGAGAAGATGTTGTTCGTCGCCATCATCAGCATCCGCGCTTCCATCTGCGCTTCCACTGACAACGGAACGTGAACAGCCATCTGGTCACCGTCGAAATCCGCGTTATACGCTGTGCAAACCAGCGGATGAATACGAATCGCTTCGCCTTCAATCAACATCGGTTCGAACGCCTGAACGGACAGACGATGCAACGTCGGAGCGCGGTTCAAGAGAACCGGATGTCCCTTCGTCACTTCTTCCAAAACGTCCCACACTTCTTTCGTCTGGCGCTCGATCATTTTCTTCGCGCTGCGGACGGAGTGAACGTAACCGAGTTCTTTCAAACGGCGGATGATAAATGGCTCGAACAAAACGAGCGCCATCTT
>CAIWFB010000197.1 GCA_903911825.1 uncultured Verrucomicrobia subdivision 3 bacterium | reverse complement strand
GCTCGTCGTCATGAAGGAAAACACCAAGCCCCAAGGGCAGGTACTCATTGAGATGGGCAGCATCTCACCGCACAACTTGGTGTTTGGCCTGCAGCTTCAGCTCGAGGAGAAGCTCTTCGACATCTTTGGTTGGCCCGACGGCGACTACCAGTTCAGCCCCACCCTCGACGTGCCCGCACAGACCGTTCATGTCGACCGCAGCGTGCCCACGCTCATCCACGACGGCGTGCATCGCAAGTACTTGCGCGCGCAACTCGACCAACTCCTCTCGCCCAAGCTCGACCACGTGCTCGTGCACAACGTCGACGCTGCGCTGCGTTTTGACGACTTGGAGATCGAGGAAGAGGCGCGCGCGGCGCTCGACGGTATTGATGGCACGCGCACGGTGTCCGAGTTCCTCAAGGAGTCGGGGCTTTCGCGCTTTGACGCCTCGGCGCTCGTCGTCACGCTGCTCGCGACGCAGATGGTCGAGCTGCAACCGCGCGGTGCGACGCCCGCCAAGCCGGTGGGGCGCGCGGACGATGCGCCGCGCTGTCCACGACGTGCCCAGTGAAGGTCGGCAAAAATTTCAGCGGGTCGTAACCGCGCCGCTTGCGGAATTCCTCGCGAAATTTTCCAGACCAGTTTTGCGAACCCATTTCCCAACTGTCGAAATGCAGCATCGTCAGACCGCCGTTTGCATTCGTCTGCGGGCCTGCCGAGGTTAAGATTTTTTGGATGAAGGCAGCGAAATGCGCGTCGAGCGCCGCGTGATCAAATTTGTCGCTTTCGAATCCCAAGCCCGGCTGCGGCGCGGGACGCGTGGTCTGGCCCGTGAGCGTGTTGCCGAGCCGCATGATCGTCCACCGACCCGCTGGCACGTCCCAATCCAGCGCGCCATCCGCCGACAACTTTGCGGTAAGTTCAATCGCGTCGCGACGATTCACACAATTGCCCGCCGGCAACATGGTGAATTCAGCCGGCGCGGGCAGAAACGGTTTCACGCCCGGCTTGGAAGTATATGGGTCGCGATAATACAGGGCTTTTTCGTCAACATCGGAAATTTGATTTGTGCCGTCAGGCGTTGGAAATGCCAACACCGCCACGTCGCGATAAAATTCCTGCCACTCCTTTTTGAGTTCCGGCGTCAATGTGCCCTCGCCGAAGTAAGGCTTGCGTGGTAGCGGACGCGGCAATTGCGCCGAGAATTTCATCGGGCCAACCACATTGGTTTCGCTGGCGACGAGATGTTGCATGGTCTGCTCCGGTTTGAGCCACGGCCCGCCCGTGCCGCACCAGCCGGGACCGGACCCAAGCGCAATTTGAATCCCGAGCCGGTCGGCTTCGTGGATGGCATGCACCAGCAGATCCTGCCACTCTGGACTCATGAAATGCACCGGCCCGCGCGGGATGCCGATGTCCACTTCCAGAAAAATCGCGCCGCCGATGCCGGCCTTTTTCATCGCCTCCAAGTCCGCCGTCATACCTTCGCGCGTGAGATTGCCGTCCATGAAATACCAATAAACCCACGGCTTGGCAGTGTCGGGCGGATGCGCGAATTTTGCGGCGAGATCTTCCGCAGATGCGCTGCGGCAAAACACGAGCACGCATCCTGCGAGGAGTGAGAGAAGATTTGCCGCCGAGCGCATTGGACTGCTTTTGAAAATTTTCTTCATGCTACCTAATTCAATTTAATTGCTTCAATCGTTCGCAAAGTTACTGGGCCAAGCAAACCGGCGGGGCGCAATGGCGCGCCCGGCTTCACGCTTGCTGAAGTCACAAACGTCCGCCGATCCGACTCCGGCAACGCGGCGTCGCCCGCGAGACGGTTGTTCCAAGTGTTCACGACTTCTATCTCCAAAGTGTTCGTGCCGGGTTTCAGTGCTGATGTGATGTCTGCCTGCCACGGCGCAATCCAAAGTGACGCCACTTCACGTCCGTTCACGCGCACCGCCGCCAGATCGCAAACTTGCCCCAAATCCAAAATTACCGTCGAATCTTTTCTCAGCGACGCAGCAGAAACTTCAAAGGTTTTGCGATATGTTGCCTTGCCGGAATAGAACTTGATTCCCTTTTCGTCGCGCGTGGTCCAATCGTCCAAAGAATCGAACGAGACTTTTTTCGGCGCGCCCCATTTTGGATTGAAGCTCACTTCCCACGGCCCCGTGATTTCCTGCTGCGCGGGCAGAGTTGCTACGCTCAGCCTTTTCACCTGACCATCGGAGAATTTCAATTCATAGCTTCCGGGCAGCGCAACGTGAGCGGTCACAGTTCCTTTCGCATCACGGGTAAGATTTATGGGAGTGGTTATTTCTTTTTGCGGACTTGGCGCGGACATTGATTTTGCCAGCGCCGCGACTTCGCCGTCACTCAACGCGCGCGAAAAGTTAACGCACTCACCCAGCTTGCCGGAGAAATTTACTCCACTGCCATCGCTCGCTCCAGAATGAACAATATGCGAGCTGCGCAGCCCGGTTCGCACCAGTGCGCCGTTGAGATACAGACTCGACTGACCGTCGCGATACACGACCGCCACGTGTGTCCAGTTGGTAATGAT
>CAIWFB010000196.1 GCA_903911825.1 uncultured Verrucomicrobia subdivision 3 bacterium | reverse complement strand
TCCAGCCCGATCCACCAGAATTTTTTACCCAGCGCATGGCCGCGCGCGCGGACGTCCTGCCCAAAATCCACGAGCACATTCGTGATGCCGCGTTGGATGGCCATGTACATGACGCAGTCCACGGCGTATTCTTTGCCGATGCCGCCGAGGTCGAGCGCCATGCCGCGTTCCGGCAGGAAGATTCCGCCGGCGCGACGTTGGATTTTATTCCAACCCACCAGAGCACGAGCTGCTTGGATATCGGCATCATCAGGTATGACGGGCGGACGGGCCTTCCAGTTCCACAGTTTTATCAGGGGCAGGGAAGACGGGTCGAACGAGCCGCGCGTAAAAAAGAATAATTCCTGGCACAACGCGAACAGCCGGTCGGTTTCGGGGTCGGTTTCCACCCAATGTTCACCGGCGGCGGCGTTGATCCGGCCGATCAGGCTATCCGGCAAAAACCGCGAGTAGCGCGCTTCAAACTGGCCGACCCACGCCACGACGTCGCGTTGAAAATCGCGGGCCAAACTGGCGGGCACACCGTGGAAATTCACGCAGCAGCGCGTGCTCATGGCCGCGAACTCTAATTTGTGCAGGCCGTCAGCCACCGACGTTTGCGCGGATTGCGCAACGCGGGTGATGACTTCCTGCGCAGATTGGTTGCTGACCGTTACCATAGAATCGAAAAACCGACGGTGAAGATATTCGCTTTGGGATACATGGCTTGGCTGGTCTTGCCGTCCATGCCGTTCATTTCGTAGCGATGATAACCAGCCACGAGGCGGAAGTTTTCGCAGACTTTGTAGGTAGCCTGAATGCCGAAATCAATGGTGTAGAGTTCTGACAGACGGTAATCGGAAGAATGAATGCCCGGCGGATTGGTGTCAAACGGACCACCGAAAGTAATGGCATAAAAATCAGCGGCGGATTGCTGGCTGAAACGGAAGAAAGGATCCACGATGAAATATTTGCCGATTTTTTGATGCCACGTCAGACCGACCGTGTGGGCAAACACGCCGTAGGAGTCGTGATAGAACCGGTAGGAACCTTCCAAGCTCGCATCCATCGAGGTGAAATATTGGGTCAGCGAGGTGTGTAACACCTGCTTATTGCGGTGGCTGGGGCGGCGTTCCGGCACGCCGATGCTGAACGGAAAACCATCCGGTGTGAATCCGGCCAACCGATAGGGATCGCTCAAATAACCAGAATCATTGCCGATCGTGAACGCGGCCGTGAGAATCGTCTTGGGTGAAAGCAGTTGAGAAATCCCAATAAAACCTTCCGTGGAATCTTTGTCCGACCAGACGGTGCGATTATCGTGCAAGACGGTGTCAAAATTATGCGAGATACCGTATTGAAACGTCGTATTCTTTTCGTTGAACTCGATGGCATCATTCAGGGAAATACCATAGGACTCATAATCACTTTCGCGGCTGTAAGCGAAAGCAGGCGTCAGCAGATGGCTGCCCAACTTAGTGTCTAATTCAAAGTTGCCGGCCCGGCGGGTGTCTTCCACGTGTGATAAACCAATATTACCCGAAGGCGAAGCGGTGCCGGTCGGTGTGGCCCCCGAAATACCGTCATAAATAAATTCGCCCTTGGCGGTGAAACGATCGGACAACTGCTGTTCAAAGTAGACGCCATGCGTCTGGATCTGCATCCGGTTGTGATCCTCGTTGTAAAACTCGTAGAGGTAATCCACATGGTTTTCCGCGCGCAGCATGAGCGGCATACCCGCGAAGCCCAGCGGCAGGTAGCGGCGCCATTGCCGGACGATAGCGAGAACCTTGTCGGTGTGCGCCGACCCAGAGAGTTTGGTTTTTACAGTCATGATTCGATTAATTCGCGTCTTAAGTTGCATAAAAGTTAGCAAGGTCATCTTAAAAAGCCCGTGTGCGGCTGATTAAAAAAAATTTAAGTTTCCCGGGCGGGATCGTTAAATCTGGAACGATTCTGGCTGAATAATGGCTGGCACCAGCAGGCGGACGGCGTGGAAGTTCTGGCGTTGCCGCCGTTGCAGGGCCATGCCTGGCTCCAGCTTCAGCAGGGCTGCCACCACGCGCAAACCCAATCCCAGCGCGGGTTCCGTGCTAGGGCTGCCTTCTTTGACCCGGTTGAAAATGAGAAGCCCGACTTGTTGGCCACGCTGATTGACGCGCACCGTGAGGTCGCCATCGCCATGTTTGAGGGCGTTGGTGAGCAGGTTGTGAACGATTTGGCGGACGTGGCGGGGATCGGCGGTCACCCAGCAATTCGGTCTGGTCTTGAGGGTGAACTGGCGGCCTTGTTCGTCGGCGAGCAATTGAAAATCGGCCACGACTTCGGTGATGGTCGCGCTGAAATCAAACACCGAACGCGTCGCGGCCACGCGGCCCTGTTCGGCGCGGGCGATGAGCAACGATTGATCCACCACGTGCGTGAGCCGATGCAATTCGCTTTCCAATTCATCCGCGAGTTCCGGTGCGATATTTTCGCCGGCTTGCTCCACTTTAAGTCGCATGATGGCCAGCGGGGTGCGGAGTTCGTGCGCGACTTTGGCGGCGTAAGTATTCATTTCGGCGAAGGAGCCATCCAGCCGCGCGAGCAGTTCGTTCAATTGCCGGAGCAGATCGCGAAATTCATAATCGAGTTCGGGCAGCGCGATCGGTTCGCCGAGGTTGCCGGGATTTTTGGCCTGCAACTGGCGGTTGACGCTCGCGATGGGGCGCAGGGATTGGCGCGCCAGCCAGTAGCCGCCCGCCACCGCCACGACGACGACGGGGATGAGCCAGAGGAACGCGCTGCGCATCAATTGATCCGCGATCTGGTGCACTTCCGCCTCGGTCAAGCTGTCGTGCAAACGCCAATCCGGCAGGTCGGGATAAATCTTGCTGCACGCTTTCTCCAGCAGCTGCGCTTCGAGCGTGAGGTGCAGGATGAAAATGAAGGCCACCGCCACGGCCACAAAGCCGACGCAATACCAGAGCGTCATCCGCGACCGCAACGATTTCACGGTTGGCCTTCCCGCAGCGCAAAACCGACGCCGCGCACGGTGTGGATCAGCGGCTCACTGCCGGGCGGGTCAATCTTCCGGCGGAGCATCTTGATATAGACATTCACCACGTTCGTCTCGGAATCGAAGTGCTGATCCCAGACGTGTTCGACGATGGCGGTTTTGCTGACGGGTTTGGGGGAATTGCTGATGAGAAATTCCAGCAGGGAAAATTCGCGGGGCGTCAGTTCGATCTGCGCGCCGTTGCGCCGGGCTTCGTGCGAAACCAAGTCTAATTCCAAATCCCCCACTTTGATGACGGTGGCGGCGGAAGGTCGCTGACGGCGGAGCACAGCGCGCAAACGCGCCAGCAGCTCGACGATGGAAAAAGGTTTGGTGAGATAGTCGTCCGCGCCGGCATCCAGTCCGCGCACCTTGTCTTCGATGTCATCGCGTGCCGTGAGAAAGATCACGGGCGCCAGAATATTCTTCCGCCGCAGCAGGCGCACGACGGTGATGCCGTCTTTGTGCGGCATGCCGATGTCGAGCAAGAGCGCATCGTAAGTATTGGATTCCGCGAGCCAGAGCGCTTCATCGCCATCGCCCGCCACATCCACGGCATAACCTTCAGCGGTCAAACCGGCGCGAACGTGTTCGGCGACTTTCCGTTCGTCTTCCGCCAGCAGGATTCTCATAGGGTTTTTTCGGGTTTCTGATGACTGACTCTGATTTCTGATTCTGATTTCAAATTTTTAATTCCAAACCGGCGAAGGCATTGCTCAAGTCGTTCATCGGCACTTCTTTTTTCGGATTCAACATCTGCCTTAGAAAAACGACTCCATCCTCAATCGTCCGCACGGATTTTGGTAAAATCGCACCCGCCGCGTTTGCGTGGCCGCCGCCTTGAAAAGTCTCGGCGATTTTCAACGCCTCGCCATTGCGGCTGCGGAAACTGGCGAAGATGCAGTTCGCCCGGCGGAACAAGGTCACCAGCACTGTGTGCTTGGTGCTCTGCTGTTCGAGCAATTGATGCACGATGAGATTGGTGTTGCCGATGAGGTTGTCCACGTAGCCGACGACGGGCGAAATTTCCACCAGATGTTTCTGACTCCAGGTAAACCCGATGGGATCTTCCACGCGGCGTTTGACGGTGATGACTTCGAGGAGCGGATGGTCGAGCAGATTTTCCAATTCGCCGTCGAGGACGGTGTGGAGGTTCCAGAAGGAATAGTTTTTCACCAGCCCGGCGTAATCGCCCGCGAGCAAAAACTCCGGGTCATTTTCCAGAAACAAATCTGCGATGTTATTCAGGTGCACGAGGCGCGCTAACTGGGGCGAACCGATACCGTGTTGCTGACATAATTCGTAGCAGAGCGTGCCGGCGGATTTGGTCGTGTCATGGATGAGTTGGGCGTTTTTCGCCGGC
Source organism: uncultured Verrucomicrobia subdivision 3 bacterium (assembly GCA_903911825.1). Lineage (GTDB taxonomy): Bacteria > Verrucomicrobiota > Verrucomicrobiia > Limisphaerales > UBA11358 > UBA11358. The sequence goes on along the minus strand of CAIWFB010000196.1, from coordinate 5,578 downwards.
GTGCTGGTGACGTGGTGATCGATCACGAGCCAATTGGGCTTGTCTAGCCGCGCCTCAAACGTGAAGTCCGTGACCCAGGCTGATTTTTCGCGGAGGTCGCGGGTTTTCCAAAAATTATAGTGATACGCTTCCAGCGGGATGGTTTCGCCGAAGAGTTTTTGGGCCAGCTTTTGCAGCAACAAGCCAGCAACGAGACCGTCGAGGTCGCTTTCGTGGGTGAGGATGACTTCCGGCTTGGGCAGCGTCTGCATGGCAAAAAGCTAATTCACCGCGCCGCGCAAGGCGAGCGAGGAATTTGGTCAGCGTTTCGCGGGTGAAATGGGCACTTCGCCCGCATCAATATCTGGCGAGGCTGTGCGAATGCGCTGGTATTCGATGTCGCCGGTCACGGTTGTCGCCAGTTTTGGTCCGGCATAAATCACTGCCAGTTCGGCCAGTGCCAATGAACTATCCGTGCCGAAACCAGCCAACGCCGTCAGCCGCAACCGTTGAGTGGAAATCGTTTTGCCGAAGAAAATTCTCTGCTCGTCAAAGGTTGAGGTCAGTTCTCCGGTCGCCACGGATTGCCAGTTCGTGCCGTCGGCGCTCTTTTCAATTCGGTAGGCACGGAGATCACCCTGATGCTCCCGCTGATTCTGACGGGGCACGACAACGAGACCATTCAGCGCGACCGTTTTCGGGAAGGAAATTTCAATGACGTGCGGATGCTTCGAGCCTTTACCGCGTGCGTCGGCGCTCGTCCAAAAAGTATTCGGGTCGCCATCCATCAGTTCCTTCGCCGACTTTCCGTTCGCGCTGACCGTGGCGCCAAGTCGCTGCATGATGCGCGTATCGAAAAATAATCCGGCCAAGGCGACGGGCGAAATTTCTGTCGCGGGCGCAAATGCAGCTCCCGCCATGTAATCTAACAACGAGCGGCGCAACTGTTGGCCGACCGGCTTGGCAGCCAGATCAGCAGCACACACCAACAGTTTTCCCGCGCCCACTTTCGCTTCAAAAATCACGCCCAGTTTGTAGTTGCGGTTCCAATCATCAATCGCCGAAACGATCGGTTTCAAAGTGCTCGGCAGCCCGTCGAGGTTCACGGCGCGGGTGTTGCGGATGATTTCGGTCCATTGCCAATCGCAGTTCACCTCGGTGGGAAAGGTCGCGAGGGCAGGGGAGTTCGTATCGCACCACAGGCCGAGCATCCGACTCCAGGTCGGCCCCATGAGCGCGTTCCAGAAAATCGGAACGCGGGCGAGCGGTGGACTGTTCCAAGCCAAATCCGCTAGGCGCGGGATGAAGAGAACGTTGCCGCCGGCCGCTAATTTCCCCCGCGCCTCATCCCAAACACTCGTCACCAAAATTTCCGGTGGCGTCACCTGAGAAATCAGCGCGGGATACAGCCAGAAATTCCAGTCGTTTTCAAAACTGGTCTGGGCCATTTGCCCGATTTGAACGACCAGTTTGAATTGCCCCGGCGCAGGCAGTTTGGTCAAGTCAGCGACAATCTTTCCCAGCGCCCAGTTTTTCCCGAGCGGAATCGTCTTGGGCGCAAATGTGCCGCTGGCCACAGCCTGTCCGCGTGCGTCAAAAATTTTCCAGCCTGCCGTGGCGTTGGTCAGTTCTGAGGCGCTAAAATTTGCCACCTCCACCGGCACTTCAAACGGATCGGTCGTGGTGAACACGCGGTGTGGCAGGCGCGCCAGCGGCACCACTGAGTTGCAGAATTTTCTAAATTCCTTGGGCGTGACGTAGCCTTTGCTTTCCCAAAACGGATCGAGCAGGCCGATGAGTGCGGTGCCTTGGCCCGTGTAATCGTGGAGGTCGAGCAATTGAAAACCCGCCATACCCGGCGTGCGCAGGTTGGCTTCGATTTCCTCTTGGTAACATTGCCGTTGAAATTTCCCCGACGCTTGAGCGAAGGCTTGATTTTGTGCCAGCACGCCGTGCGCAGCGGCGGAATCGCGGAAAATTTCGTAATTACCCGGCTGCATAAAGCCGGTGAATTTTTTGATGACGTCGAAGTCGGGATACGCGCACCACTGGCCCAGTTCGTGGGCGATGACGGGGATATTTAGGTTGGCGAGCGCGTCGGCATAATCGTGCCCGAACCAGCCCGTTTCGCCGCGCACGCGGTTGTTTTTGATGCGACCGGTGATGGCAAAATCCACCTGGTCCAGCGGACCGGGCGCATCCGCATCCGTGAAACCTGTGGCGGTCGTGTAAAGGCGGCGCGGATCCGCCGCACGGAAATGAGCCGCCCATTTTGGCAGCACGTCTTGCCAGTGGCCTTTGGGTTCGTTGCTCGCCGAGAGCATCAGCAACGACGGATGATTGCCATAGGTTTTTATGATGCGTTCGGTTTCCGCATAGAGCATGGCTTCCATCGGCGAACCCGGATTGAACGTGTTCCACATGCCCGGTTCGACGCAGAGATAAAACCCCAGCGAATCCGCAGCGATGAACGCGGCTTCCGGCGGACACCACGAATGAAAGCGCATGTGGTTCAAACCATAATCTTGGCACGTCTCGAAGATTTTAATCCACGAGGCCACGTCGGTGGGCGGATAACCCGTCAGGGGGAAATCGCCACCAAAATGGGTGCCGCGCAGGTAGACGGGATGACCGTTCAGGATGAATTGGCGGCCGTCGGTGTGGAAGTCGCGGAAAGGAATGGTCGCGGTCTTGATTGAATTATTCCATTCCGAAGGTTGGCCGATGGTGGCGGCTAACCAGTAAGATGAAGTCGGATGAAATTCATCCCACGGCGTCAGCGGGAGGTTGCGAGCAACTTCGGTTTCAAAGGCCACGCCACCCGGCGGAATGACCAACGCCAATTTTTTATCCTCGCGCAGGGTCATGGAATCAAACGAGCACATCAAACCCAGCGTGAGGTTGTTGGTCACCGTCCGGCCGGTGAGGTTGCCAATTCTTCCGCGCACGGTGACTGACTTGGTTTGAAGATTGGGAAAATTTTGCAGGTTCTCAATCCACACCGGCGGCGTGCTGCGCAATTCGATTTTCCCAACGATGCCGTTCCAGGCATTGTCCAGCGAGTCGGAGATGCTATGAGCGTCTGGGCGATACGGCAGGATCATTCGGTTATCTACGCGGACGGTGAGACGATGTTGGCCCGGCGGCACGAAGCCGAAAGTAAATTCATGCGGCGTGCAGAGGCTGAGGTCCGAGCCGATTTCTTGATCGTCTAGCCAAACGGTGGACTTCCATTTCGGTCGTTCGAGAAATAGCACGATGCGTTGACCGCCCCAGTTCGTCGGGATATCAACGTCGCGCTGATACCAAGCCGCGCCGAGAAAATGCCGGGGCGGTTGGCAGAGGAACGGCACTTTCACGCTGCCAGCATTGGTGTAAGCCGCGTAGTCGGCGCGCAGAAACCAGAAATGATCGTAGAGCGAGAGCACCCACGGCGTGGTGGTGCTGATGGCATCGCCGTAACCTTGCGCTTCGAGAATGCCGGGTAGCTGAATTTTGTCCGGCAGATTTTTCGCGAACCAGTTTTCGTTCGTGCCCACGTCGCGGCGGTCGAGGGCAAAGCGCCATTCACCAGCGAGCGGAATCGTTTCGTCCGCGCGCGCCGGATTCGCCGTCGCAAACAATAGTATCCCCAGCGCCAAGGCAAAGATGCGGTTCATGTTTTGCCTAGACGGTAAGCGGAACTCGCGCCCAGATGAATCGCCAAATCTGGTGTCAAACGCGGCGCCGGCGCAAACTCACTTAGCTTTCAGAATCGCCGCGATCAAACCATCCGTCGTGTGCTCTTTCGCTTCAAGCGTCGGCTTCAAACCGAGCGCGACGATGGCTTTGCTGGTCTCCGGCCCGATGGAAGCGAGTTTCAGTTGCGGAAATTTCTTCAGCAATTTCGGCAAATCAAACCGCGCATGAAAATGTTCCACCGTCGAACTGCTGGTGAACGTTACCCAATCCGCGCCCGTTTCGGCCAGCCGCGCCGCCGCGCCTGTGCGATCTTCGGTTTCGGCGATGGTGCGGTAAACGGCGATGTCATCCACGATGGCGCCTTCCTCTTGCAGCGCGTCCGGCAAATCACGGTTCGCGGCTTCCGCGCGGAACAACGCCATTTTTACATTCTCGATGTTCTGAAATTTTTGGAACGCCGCCGCGATTTTTTTGCCGACATATTCTTCCGGCATCAAATCCACTTGTAGATGCAGTTCGCGCAGTTTCGCTGCCGTCTTGGGGCCGACCGCCGCGATGCGCGCACCGCCCAGGTCGCGCAAATCCTGAAACCGTTTGAAGAACATATCGAAGAATGCCGTCACGCCATTCGCGCTGGTGAAGATGAACCATTCGTAAGAATTGATTTCCATGAGCGCATCCACGATTGCCATTTTTTCCAGCGGCTCGGTGATTTTAATCGTGGGCACTTCCAACACGTCCGCGCCCAATTCGTTCAAGCGCTGGGTGAAGTCGCTCGCTTGTTCCGCGCGGCGGGTGACTACGATGCTTTTACCGAAAAGCGGTTTCTGCTCGAACCAATTTAATTTGCCGCGCAGCTTCACGACGTCGCCGACAATAGTGATGGCCGGCGGGAGGATTTTTTCTTTGGCCGCGAGCGCCGCGATATTCGCCAGCGTGCCGACCACAGTTTTTTGCCGACCGGTGGTGCCGCGATGGATGACCGCAGCGGGCGTCTCCTTGGCGGTGCCGTGCGCGATGAGTGATTTGCTCCAATCCGCTAATTGATCAATTCCCATCAGCACAACTTTGGTGCCGGGAATTTTCGCGATTTGATCGTAGCGCAGATTCGTCGCGTCATCACCAGAGCAACCGTGACCAGTGAAAACCGTGAAGCTGGAACAATGATCCCGGTGCGTGATTGGAATGCCGGCGTAGTTCGCCGCGGCGACGATGGACGAAACACCGGGCACGACTTCAAAGGAAATTTTTTCGGCGACGAGCGCTTCCGCTTCTTCGCCGCCCCGGCCAAAAATATACGGGTCGCCCCCTTTGAGGCGCACGACGATTTTACCTTGGCGCGCGCGGTCGAGCATGGCTTCCGTCAGTTGATCTTGCGAGAGGCCGCCTTCGCGTTTGTGATTGCCGCGCGTAATGATTTCCGCCGTCGCCGGTGCAAGGCGTAACAATTCTGGATTCGCCAATACATCGCAAATCACGACTTCGGCCCGGCGCAATAATTCTGCGCCGCGCAACGTCAACAAGCCCGCATCGCCCGGCCCAGCGCCGACGAGATAAACAAACCCTTTGGATTTCATCTGCCCATTTTACCCGAATAGCGGCTACGGGCAATCTTTGCGTCGTTGCCCGCGCAAAAATCAGGGATTATAATTTAACCACGGCCCCAGCCAGCGTTCCATTTCAAAAACCGATTTGCCTTTGCGCTTGGCCAGATCTTCCACCTGATCTTTGCCGAGCTTGCCGACGGCGAAATATTTTGACTCGGGATGCGCGAAGTAGAGTCCGCTGACCGAACTGCCCGGCCACATGGCGAAACTTTCTGTGAGCTTGATGCCGGTGTGTTTTTCCACATCGAGCAGGTCCCAAAGAATTTCTTTCTCTGTGTGATCGGGTGATGCGGGATAGCCCGCAGCCGGAC
>CAIWFB010000195.1 GCA_903911825.1 uncultured Verrucomicrobia subdivision 3 bacterium | reverse complement strand
GACCACGCGGAACAATGGGCGGCGACGAGCGATGATGATTTGATCCATTGGCAGAAATCTCCCGCGAATCCGGTTTTGACCGAGGCGTTGCATGGCGGCAAGAAAATCTATGACTGGCGCGATCCGTTTATTTTTCAAGACAGCGGAAAATTTTTTCTCGTCGCGGGCGGCCATCTCGCCAAGAACGGTGACGCGGCGGTGAATATTTACGAAGCGAAAAATCCTGAGCTGACGCAGTGGCAATATCGCGGCGTGCTGTTTTCCATTCCCAACTCGCCCACAGCTGAATGCCCCAACTTTTTCAAGCTCGGCGACCAATGGGTGTTGTTCGTTTCGCCCTACGGTCAGGTAAAATATTACGTTGGCGATTTTGATGCCCAGACCTGCCGGTTCACGGCGCGGACGAATGGGTTGCTGGATTACGGCCCGAATTTTTACGCGCCGAACACCATGGTGGTGCCGGACGGGCGACGTTTGGTCTGGGGTTGGGTCAATGGTTTTCCCGGCGGACGCGGCTGGAATGGTTGCTTGAGTCTGCCGCGCCAGTTGAGTTGGTCGCGCACCGGCCAGCTCCAGCAGCAACCCGCGCCGCAGTTGGCGAAACTGCGCGGCCAGCCGGTCGTCGGGAAAAATATTCATTTAGAAAATGGCAGCGTGAATCTGCCGTTGCCGAACACGAACACGCTGGAAATTCAAGTCGAAGTGGATTTGAAAACGGCGACGTTGTTCGCCTTGGAACTGCGAGCCGAGAGCGGTGCGACGGTGCGGGTGAAGTTTTCCGAAGCCGAGCTCCAAGTGTTAGAGTCGCGGGCACCGCTCGCGTTGGCCAAGGGTGAACGGAAGTTGCGGCTGCGGATGTTCCTCGACCACTCCGTGCTGGAAGTGTTCGCCAACGAAACTGTCTGTTTTACCAAAACGATTGCGCCCGTGGATGCCAGCAAAAGCTGGGAGCTTCGCCTAGCGAGCGGCGCGGCCCAAGTGACGCGGGTGCAAGCGTGGCCGCTGCGCACGATCTGGTCAGTCGGCGGCGGAAATTAGGGGTTTCAGTGCTGCCCTTTTGCTGCGACAGTTGGCTCGTTATTTTTTCATCGTGAACATTTCATCTGCCATTTTTGATCGGAGCGCACCGGATTTAGAATCTTGTCCGGACGAGTCGTTGCCGGAATTTGCCTTCATCGGCCGCTCGAATGTGGGCAAGTCATCGCTGCTGAATTTTCTCGCGGGCGAAGAAGGTTTGGCGCGCGTCTCGCCGACGCCGGGGTTCACGAAGATGATCAACATCTTCACGGTGAACAAAAATTGGCGGCTGGTGGATCTGCCGGGCTACGGCTTTGCGCAAGGCGCGAAGAAGGATTCTGCAAAATTCAACAAAGCGGTCGCCATTTACCTGCGGAATCGTCCGAACCTGACGTGCGTGTTCGCGCTGATTGATTCGAGTCTGGAGCCGCAGGAGATTGATTTGGAATTTATCGAATGGCTGGTGCGCAACGCGATTCCCTTCGTGCTGGTGTTCACCAAGACGGATAAAATTTCCGCCGATGAGATGCCCGCGAACATCACGGCCTTCATGGACTGTATCGCGCCTTGGTTTGAGGAGTTGCCTAAATATTTCACCTGCTCGGTGAAGAACGAGCAGGGGCGGCAGGAATTATTCGGGGTGATCGATGAGGCGTTGACGGCGATCTACGCGGAATCCAATCAAGCACCGCTGGCCGAGGGCGAAGTCGCCCCGACGCGCAAAGAAAAAGCCAAAGCGGCGCGTCCGAAACGCCCGAATCCGGCGCGCCCGTGGTGATTGTGCCGCGTGGCCAAGTGCTAAGCGTCGGCCATTTTTTTGGCGACGGAAGGTTTCAAGCTTCGCAGTAAATCCGGTGAACATTGCTGAGGATGGTCGCGCAAAACCGGGAGCAGAGCGTCCACCAGATATTTTCCGGCGCGGGCATAATCTGCTTCGGGATCGAGATCGGCAGGCGGCAGCGGAGGACTCAAGCGGATGCGGAAGCGCCACTGACCTTCATCAATGATACTGCAGGGAATTACCGCCGCCTCGTAGCGGCTTGCGAGGCGCAGTGCACCCGTCGCCATTTGCAAATCCCAACCGTCACAGAACGCGACCTGCATCTGGCGTCCCGTTGGAATATCAATCGCGATGAGCAGGTGATTGCCGGCGGCGAGGTGGTGCGCGACTTGGCGTAATTGATCCTGATACAACGTGACGGGCACTTGCGGTTGGGCGCTTCGGCGATCCTGAAAACGGTTGAGCCGCGAGCGGGAAGTGCTGGCGCCGCCGACAAATCCTGTGACGGGAAACCCCGCCGCCCGTAGCCAGTAATGGATCAAATAAAACGGGCCGAGGTGAGCAAAGGCGAGGATCACGGGTTGGCTAGCGCGCTGGGCGGCGTGCAGATATTCCAAGCCTTCGATCGGGCAGCGGGCCAGCCATCGGGGCGCGCTCAAACGGTCTTGAAATTGTTCGAGTGTGTGGTTCAGGTAAACCTGCTGGCGCGTTCGGATGTGTCCGCGTTTAGTTTGGGGGCGGCGTAAAAAATCCGGGGCGAGGCGCGCGCGGGACTTTTTGAAGCCGACGTTGAGGGCGGCGCGCACAAAATAAACTGGCTGTAGCAGGGCGTAGAACTGTTGTGGTGCCAACCGTGATTCGAGCTGACGAACCAAGTGCCGGGAGCCGAGTCCGGCAGCCGCTTTGAGGGCGGATTTTATTTGGTAGAAGAGTTGTCGTAAACGATTCAGCGGAGCCTAACGAGCCCGATCGCTTTGCACAACTCTTTCAAATTTGCGCCCTCTGCGGTCCGCTTTCGGTTTAGTTGATGCCGTGTAGCGGCTGAAATATTATCGCCCCCTCGGCCATAGCCGAACACCCGCTTGCGCTTTTTCTGTTCCAGCCTACTTTGTCCGCGCGATGGCTAATAATTCGACTTCCGTTCCGGCTCTATTTCAACCGCTGACGCTTCGTTCCGTAACGCTGCGCAATCGCATCGGCGTGTCGCCGATGTGCCAATATACTGCCGAAGACGGCGTGGCGAACGACTGGCATTTCGTCCACCTCGGTTCGCGTGCTGTCGGGGGCGCGGGCTTGGTCATCGTGGAGGCGACTGCGGTGGCGCCGGAAGGTCGCATCACTCCGGGTTGCCTGGGTTTGTGGAGCGAGAATCATATCGCCCCGCTGGCGCGCATCGCAACGTTCATCAAGCAACACGGTGCGGTGGCAGGCATCCAGATTGCCCACGCCGGTCGCAAAGCGTCTGCCGCCTTGCCGTGGAACGGCGGCGCGCATCTTTCGGAAGCGCAAGGTGGTTGGGAAATCATCGGGCCCAGTGCGCTGGCGTTTGGCGGTGATCTCACGAAAGTGCCGCACGCCATGACCGAAGCCGACCTCGCGCGCTTGCAAAATGATTTCGTGGCGACGGCGAAACGCGCGTTGACGGCCGGTTTTAATTTTTTAGAGCTGCACGCGGCGCACGGCTACTTGTTCAATTCGTTTCTTTCGCCGCTGTCCAATCAGCGCACCGATAAATACGGCGGCAGTTTTGAGAATCGCACCCGCCTGCTGCTCGACACTACGCGCGCGGTGCGGCAGGTCTGGCCCGAACATCTGCCGCTAGCGGTGCGAATCTCGGCGATTGATTGGAAAGCCGGCGGCTGGCAAATCGAAGACAGCCTCGCCTTGGTGAAATTGCTCAAGGCCGAAGGCGTGGATCTGCTGGATTGCAGCTCGGGCGGTTTGGTGCCGGATGCGAAAATCACCGTGGTGCCCGGCTACCAAGTTCCCTTCGCGGAAAAAATTCGGCACGGTGCGAATATCCTGACCGCCGCCGTTGGCTTCATCACTGAAGCGAAGCAAGCCGACGACATTGTGCGTGAGGGCAAGGCGGATGTGGTGTTACTGGCCCGCGAATATCTGCGCGATCCGTATTGGCCCGCTCACGCCGCCAAAATTTTGGGCCACAAGCTGACGCCGCCGAATCAATACGCCCGGGCTTGGTAGAGGTTGCGCTTATCAGGTTAGCTTCACGTTCTCTTAAGGTTGGCTGGCGTAGGGTGGTCGCATGAAAGCGAACCCCACCCTAAACTTCGCAATTTTCACCGCCACGCTGATGGTCAGTTGGCATGCTTTGGCGGCAACCCCCGTTACGCCCAGCGCGTTTCTGAGTCTCACCAAGACCAATACCACCGCCAGCCTGACCATCAGCAACGCCGGCGATCAGGCGTGGGTCGTGCAAAGCTCCAGCAACCTGACGAG